>VFJJ01000148.1 GCA_009886115.1 Actinomycetota bacterium | reverse complement strand
TCAGGCGTCGATCTCGTAGAACTGGGCGGCCCACTTCCGGATCGCACCGTATGGACGGGCGTCGCGCTGGGCCAGCGCCGGGTTGGAGACGTACACCTGATAGCGCCAGATCTCGAGATCGTCCCAGAGCGTCTGCAGGAACTGCTTCTCCACCCGCTCGCGCAGATCGTCGGGAATCACGTCGGACGTGTCGCCCGCACGCTTGGGCCACCAGATGGAATAGAACATGTCGGACGACTCGTCGTCGACCGGGGTGGTGAAGAAGATGAGGCGGTAGTGGGCGTTACCCTCGAAGACGCTGTACGAGCCGCCGACGCCGCACGAGATGGCACGGATCTTGAGGGCCATGCCATCGGGGCTCTTGGCCGAGGGCACCGGCCAGCCGTTGACGGTGTGGAAGAGCGGCCCGACCGGGTCCCAGGACATGAGCACCGGGTCGACGGTCGCGTCGTGGACGTACTTGAAGTGGATCGAGTCGGCAGCGTTCTCGAGCGTGATCTGCGGATGCACCGGTTCGCGTGGGTAGTAGACCGACACCTCGGGATAAGCCCGGTAGTACTCCGACGGGTCCGAGGGCATGTCGTCGTACGCCGTGAAGAGGTCGGGCAGCTCCCAGCGGGGCGGGCCCCCGGCCGGATCGTGCCAGATGAAGATGCATTCGTGGCGCTCGGTCACGGGCCAGGCCCGGAGGCTCTTCGTGACGTTGGGTCGGTCCTCGTAGGGGATGAACCGGTTCACGCCGTCGGGCCCGTAGCCCCAGCCGTGATAGGGGCAGGTGACGCAGTCGCCGTTCACCTTTCCGCCCCGCCCGATGTTCGCACCGAGGTGCGGGCAGTGGGCGTTGAGCACGTGCAGATCTCCGTCGAGCGTGCGGTACGCCACCAGGTGCTCGCCGAAGTACTGCAGCGGCTTCACGGTGCCGGGCATCACATCGGCGCTCCAGCCGACCATGAACCAGCCCGTCGGCTTCCACGTGAACGGGACCTTCATCGGATCGTCTTTCCGCTCGCGCCAGCGGCAGCCCCCGAGAGCACCGGCTCCAGCCCCAACAGCCGGTTGCCGTTCTCGCACATCACCATCCGTTGCGCCGCGTCGTCGACCCCGGCCCGGTCGAGGTACTCGAAGTACTCGAGCGGCTCGGCCAGGCCCTCGGGATGCGGGAAGTCGGAGCCGAACATCACGTGATCGGCCCCCATCACGTCGATGAGCTCGGCGACGTCGTCCTCCCAGAACGGGTTGACGTAGAGGTTCCGGTGGAGCACGTCGCGCGGGTTCTCGGCGAACTCGCGGGGCATCTTCCGATAGGCCGAGTCGAGCATCTTGAGCAGGTGGGTCACCCAGTCGGCCCCGTTCTCGACGCTGGCCAGCTTGATGTCGGGGAACCGTGACAACGCGCCCTGACAGATCATGGCCGCGACGGCGTCTTCGATCTCGCGGTGACCGATCAGGAGGTTCTTGAGCGGCGTGGGCTTGAACGCGCTGTCGGTGCGGTTGGGCTCCCACCGGTCGTAGTACGAGGTGAGCGGCGGGAACGATGCATGCATGCACACTGGGATGCCCGCTTCTTGCACCCGGGCCCAGAACGGGTCGAACTCCGGCAGGGCGATCGAGCGTGACCCGTCGAACCCTGTCACCGGGCCGGGTCGGATGAGGATCGCCTTGGCGCCGCGCTCGAGCACCCACTCCAGCTCGGTGATGGCCTGGTCGAGGATCGGCAAGGTGATGACCGGGACGGTGAAGATCCGTTCCTGGTAGTTGAAGCTCCACACGTCGTGCAGCCACTCGTTCACGGCGTGCACCGCCACGTGCGTGAGCCGAGGGTCGCCGTCGAGCGAGTACTCGAGCAGGTTCGCGAGCGTGGGGAACATCAGCGTCCGGTGCACGCCCAGCTCGTCCATGAGCGCCAGACGCGGAGCGGGCTCGCGAAACGCCGGGAGGCAGGCGATGGGGGCGCCGGTCATCTCCCGCAGGGTCAGGCCCTCGGGGTTGTCGCCCTTGTAGTAGGGGACGTGCGCCCCCGGCGCCGCGACCTGGTCGAAGGTGGGGTTGGGCATGTACTCGGTGATGTGTCCCTTGACGGCCATGCGGGCTCGGCCGCGAATCTCGACGAACTGGAGATCGCGCGCGTACTGCCGGGGCAGGTACTCGGTGATGACGGTCGGGGACTCGTAGAGGTGATTGTCGGCGTCGAACACGCCGTATTCCGGTCGCGGCATCGAAACCCCCGGATCGGACGCGAGAGCAGCGTTCACGTCGTCGACACTTGACATCATCGTCAAAGTACTCGATCTCCCCGCGTCGTCCGAGACCGGAGACGAGGGATGCTCAGAGCTCGGATGTCGGCGCGATCACATCGTGTGCGAACGTCGCGAGCTCGTCGTCGACCTCGGCGATGGTCTTGCCCCGCACCGCGATGACGAGCCGGTCGACCCCGAGCGCGGCCATGCGCTCGGCCTGGTCGATGGTGCGAGCGCCACCCACGGTCATCTCGATCGAGACCGGGTCGCGGCCGAGCGCCTCGGCCTCGCGCCTCACCCCGGTGATCACACGGGTGAGCGTCTCGTGGAGGTCGAGGCCCGGGCCGACCCAGGGGAAGTAGCCGTCGCCGAAACGGGCTGCACGCCGGATGGCCGCGTCGGACGCGCCCCCGATGTGCAAGCGCACGGTCCCGTTGACGGGCCGGGGATCGCAGCGCACGTTGTCGAAGTTCACGTGGCTGCCGTGGTAGCTGGCGACCTCTTCGGTCCACAGGACGCGCATGGCCTCGATCGACTCGTCCATGCGGCGACCCCGGTTGGTGAAATCCATCCCCACCGAGGCGTACTCCTCGGGGAGCTCGCCGACGCCGATGCCGAGCTGCAGGCGTCCACCCGAGAGGAAGTCGAGCGTCGCAGCCGACTTGGCGAACACCACCGACTGGTGCTCGGGCAGGATGACCACGTTGGTGCCGAGCCCGATCGTGGTGGTCTGACTGGCGACGAAGGCCAGCCACACCAACGGATCGGGGATGCCACCCCGGCGCCACAGGCGGTCCATCTTCCCGTCGGGTGAGCCTCCGTAGGGCGTGACCCCTCTGCCCACCGGGACGACGATGTGCTCGGGGCACCAGAGCGACTCGAAGCCGACCCGCTCCGCGCTGCGGGCCAGGGCGAGCGCTCGATCGGGCTCGGGGAACGACGTGCTGGCAAAGACGATGCCCCACTTCATTGCAGGCCTCTCCTCGGCGACGTCGCCCGGTTCGCCGAGCTGGGCGTGGAACTCTGGCTGCGCTGGAACTCGGCTGGCGGTGTCTCGTTGGCGGTGCCTGGTTGGAAGTGCTCGGCTGCGAACGGCCGGAGCACTACCAGTAAGGTGACACGATCGTCAACAACACGCACGATGGGGCTGATCGTCATGGGATTGCTGGATGGACGCGTGGTCATCGTGACCGGCGCGGGGCGTGGGCTCGGGCGTAGCCACTGCCACGAGCTGGCCCGCCAGGGGGCGACGGTGGTCGTGAACGACCTCGGGGTCGGGGTCAAGGGCGAGGCTGAGGACAACGAGCTCTCACCGGCCGAGGCCGTCGTCGGCGAGCTCACGGACATCGGCGCGACGGCGATCGCCGACACCACCTCGGTCACCGACTGGTCCGGGATGGCCGGCCTCGTCGAGCGCACGGTGGCCCAGTTCGGCGATCTCCACGCGGTCGTCAACAACGCCGGGTTCTTGCGCGATCGCATGATCACCTCGATGACCGAGGACGACTTCGACGCCGTGATCGCCGTGCACCTGAAGGGAACGTTCTCGCTCGCCCGTCACGCCTGCGGGTACTGGCGCGACCAGGGCAAGGCGGGCAAGCCCGTGTCGGGACGGATCGTCAACACCACCTCGGGCGCCGGATTGTTCGCCAACGTCGGCCAGGCCAACTACGGCTCGGCCAAGTCGGCCATCGCCACGCTCACGCAGATCATCGCCCTCGAGATGCACCGCTACGGGGTGACGGCCAACGCCCTCTCACCGATCGCGGCAACCCGCATGCTGGCGACGGTCGGTCGTACCGCTGATGGCGCCGGCGGCTGGGACCCGCTCGACCCGGCCAACGCCTCGCCCGTGGTGGCGTGGTTGTGCAGCGAACAGTCGGGCTGGCTCAGCGGCTCGGTGCTCCGGGTCGACGGCAACACGGTGCAGCGGGTCAAGGGCTGGAGCGTCGAGGGCGGCTACCGCTCGGCGACGGGCGAGGAGCTCACCGTCGACGAGCTCAGCATCGGCATCCGCAAGCTCTTCGGCACCATCCCCGTGGGGCTCGGCGGCTGAGCTCGGCGCTCTCCCGCCACCACGCCGCAGCACCGCGGCTCCTGCCCCACCTCAGCACCGCCCACTGCCGCACCGGCCCCTACCGACCCACCGCCGCACAGGCGGAACACCGACTCGGAGACGACGATGACCGATGAGCGTGAAGCCAAGGCCCGACGACGCTTGGCTGAGCTGGTGGTGCCGGCACACACGGCGGTGTTGACGATGGAGCTGCAGGAGGGTGTCGTCGGCGACGACGTGATGCTGCCCGATCTGGTGAACGAGGTGAAACGAGCGGGCACGCTCCAGGCCGCCGGTCGGGTCTGCGCCGCGGCCCGCAGCGTGGGAGCCCGCGTCGTGCACTGCACCGTTGAGACCCGTCCCGACGGCGCCGGGTTCGTCGAGAACTGCAAGATCTTCAACCTCGCCGGACGGGGCAAGCGCGAGACGGGCCACTACGCGACCGAAGCCGGCACGTTCGGCGCGCAGGTCGTTGCCGCCGTGGGCCAGGAAGAGAGCGACATCGTCGTCGCCCGAGGCCACGGGATGACACCGTTCACGTCGACTTCGCTCGATCAGATCCTGCGGAACATGGGGATCCGGACCGTCGTCGCCACGGGGGTCTCGGTCAACCTCGGGATCTTCGGGATGGCGATGACGGCGCTCGATCTGGGCTATCAGGTCGTGGTGGTGCGTGACGCCGTCGCCGGCGTTCCCGTCGAGTACGCGCAGCAGGTGATCGACAACTCGCTCACACTGATCGCCACCGTCGTGAGCTCCGACGAGTTGCTCGGTCTGTGGGGCACCTCAGCCTGAGCTGCTCAGCTTCAGGCCCGCGTCCGGGCCCCGCCAGAGTGGCTTTCACAGAAAGTTGACGGTATCGTCAACCGACGCCGGTGTCGACCGCAGCCGGCCGCGAAGGGCACGATGGGCCAGGTGGCCTCTGCGGCCCGCACGACGCCCGAACGACACGGGCCGAACCGAGAACCAGGAGCGAGCAATGGGTGAGCACAAGTACGTGCAGTACGAGATCGACGGGCGGGTGGCGGCGATCACCCTCGACCGGGCCGACAAGGCCAACTCGCAGAACGAGCGCATGCTCGACGAGCTCGACGCCTGCTTCGACCGCGCCGAGCGCGACGACGACGTAGGGGTGATCGTGCTGAGGGCCAACGGCAAGCACTTCTCGGCCGGCCACGACCTCAACACGGGCGATCCCGACCAGGTCTCGCTGGCCGAGCCCGACGGGCGCTACCAGCTCCACAAGATGTACCGCTGGGAGGCCAAGAAGTACTTCGGGTACTCGTGGAAGTGGCGCAACATCCCCAAGCCCACCATCGCCGCGGTGCAGGGCCGCTGCATCGCGGGGGCCCTCAACCTCTTGTGGCCCATGGACCTCATCGTCGCGTCCGAGGACGCCCGTTTCGAGGACCCGGTCGTGATGATGGCCATCGGCGGCGTCGAGTACCACGGCCACACCTGGGAGCTCGGCGCCCGTCGGGCCAAGGACATGCTCTTCACCCAGCGGGCCTTCACCGCTGCCGAGGCGCTCCAGTTCGGCCTGGTGCGGTCGGTGCACCCCCGCGAGCAGCTGTGGGAGGAGACCATGGAGCTGGCCCATCACATCTCCCAGCACAACGCCTTCGGTCTGGCCCAGGCCAAGCGAGCCGTGAACCAGACACTCGACGTGCAGGGGTACTACGCGGCGCTGCAGTCGGTCTTCGACATCCACCACACGGGTCACGGCAACGCCATGAGCATCACCGGGTTCCCGATCCTCATGCGGCTCGAGGGGATGAAGGAAGGGCTCAAGGCCAACGAAGCACGCGAGGCCGCCAAGAAGGCCTGAGTCACGCCCCGGGCGCTGGCCGTCGGCTCTCGACGGCTTTCGTACGGGCCCGCACCGCACCCGCCCGCCAGGAGGCCAGACGTGAAGTTCATCTATCAGTACCCGGAGTGCAACGGCATCGATGCCGACCTGCTCGACTCGGGTCCGCCGGCCGACGTGGCCGTCGCGCTCGAGCGCACGGGATGGGACGGGATGGCCTTCACCGAGCATCCCGTCCCCGGGGCGCGCTGGCTCGGCGCGGGAGGCCACCAGACCCTCGACCCCTTCGTGGCTTTGGGGCACGTCGCCGCGGTGACCAAGCGGATCCGCTTGCTCACGTACCTGGCGGTGGTGCCGTACCGCAACCCGTTCCTGCTCGCCAAGGCCGCGGCCACCGTCGACAAGCTCTCCAACGGACGGTTCATCCTCGGGGTCGGCACCGGGTACCTGAAGTCGGAGTTCTTCGCGCTCGGTGTCGACTTCGACGAGCGCAACGCCCTCTTCGACGAGGCGCTCGATGTGCTGGGTCTGCACTGGAAGGGCGAACCGTTCAGCTACCAGGGACGCCACTTCACGGCCCGTGACGTGATCGCCCGACCCAAGCCGGTGCAGGATCCCATCCCGATCTGGATCGGAGGCAACGCCAAGATCACGATCAGACGGGTGGCGGAGCGGGCCCAGGGGTGGATGCCGCTCACGGGGCCGCCCGAGCTCTCGGTGACCGCCCGCACCCGTGAGATGGCGACGCTCGACGACATCGCAGCCCAGGTCACGGTGATGCGCGAGCAGGCCGGCGATCGCGGGCCGTCCCTCGCTGTGGCCATGGCTTACATGGACGAGACGTTCGCAGCCCCCAAGGCCGAGGTCGAGCGCCATCGCGAAGCCATGGGGAGCATGGAGGCAGCCGGGGTGACGCACCTGATCGTTCCGGCGCCGAGCCTGGAGCCGTCGGCGACCATCGAGCTCGTCGAGCGCTTCGGTGCCGACTACATCACGACCGCCAGCGCCTGAGGCTGCCGTCGCCATGATCGAGCATCCCGCGTATCCGTCTCCCACCGCATACGCCGAGGCGCTGTCGGGCTTCTTGGGCTCCGATCCTCGTGTGGCGCCGTACCTCGGGTATCGGCCGCACGACTTCGAGGGCGGCGCTGCGCATCTGAGCAACCTCCAGCGGCTGCTCTTCGATGAAGGCTGGTCGCGCCTGGGCTGGCCGACCCGCTGCGGGGGTCTCGACGGCGATCCTCGATTCCGGGCCGCGATGTTCGATGCCCTGTGGGCGCACGACATCCTGATCCCCGAGGCGTTCACGACGCTCGAGATCCTGGTGCCCGTCCTGCTCGTGTACGCGCCGCACCTGGCCGACGCACTGTTGCCGTCGTTGCTGAGGGGCGACGAGGGCTGGGCCCAGGCCTTCTCGGAACCCGATGCCGGGAGCGACCTGGCGGCACTGCGCACCCGGATGGAGCCCGACGGCGAAGGCTGGCGGATCACCGGCCAGAAGGTCTGGTCGACCTACGGGCATCTGGCCAGGCGCTCGGTGCTGCTCGCGCGTTCCGGCGAGCCCGGCCATCGTGGCCTCACCATGGTGCTGCTCGATCTCGACCAGCCCGGCGTCGACGTCCGTCCCATCCGCGCCGAGGACGGCGAGAACCACTTCTCGGAGATCTTCCTCGACGGCGCGTACCTTCCCGCCGATCGGGTGATCGGCACGCTCGGCCAAGGTTGGGCGATCGCCATGTACATGCTCCAGTGGGAGCGCGGCGCCTGGGGCTGGATCCAGCAGGGCCGCTTCCACAACCGGATCGAGCGAGCCCTCGAGCATGGCGTTCCTTCGCCTGCCGCCGCCGCCGAGCTCGGACGGGCCTACGCCCTCACCACGGCGCTCCGTCTGCGCACTCGCGACACCGTGAACCGCTTGGCGGCCGAGGAGACGCTCGGGCCCGAGGTGTCGATCGACAAGCTGCTGATCGTCGACGCCGAGCTGGCGACGTGGGACGCGATCCGCCACCACCTCGGGGCCTCGTTCGAGCTCGACGACGAGCTCCACTGGTTGCGCGGTGAGTTCTTCTTCAGCCGGGCCGCGCCGATCTACGGGGGCTCGCAGGAGATCCAGCGGATGCTCGTGGCCCAGCGCGTCCTCGGGATGCCGAGGGAGTCGTGACGGACACGGTGATGGAACCCGAGCTCCTCGAGATGCTGCGCTCGAGCCTCACGAAGGTGCTCACCGAGCGCTCGTCGGTCGCGCTCGACGTGCGCCTCGCCGAGCTGGGCTGGGACGACGTCGTCGCCGACGATGCGCCGAGCGCGCTGCAGGCGCTGTTCGAGATCAGCGGCGGGACGCTCTCGGATGCCGATCCCCTGAGCCCGTTGCTGGCTCGGAGCCTGGCCGAGTCACTCGGAACTCCCGAGTTGGCTGCAGCCTCGCTGGTGCTGCCGTCGTCGCTGCATCCCGACGAGCTCACGTCGTATGTCGACGGGACGAGTGTCGTGGTGTCGGGCGTGCTACTCGGACCCGGGCCCGGGCCGGCCGCGGGATCGGGGCTGCTCGTTCCGGTCGAATGTGGCGAGGGTCGTATCGGCCTCGCGCACCTCGTCGGCGCCACAGCGGCCGACCTCGGCGCGTCGCACTGTGCGGCCGTCCTCGAGGAGAGCGGCCAGCATCCCGCGCGTGTCGAGGCCGTCGTGGCTGCCACCGATGCCGTCATCTTCGATGGGCCCGAAGCCCGAGCCGCATGGGGAACGGCCGTGGCGCTCGGGCGGTGGACCTCGGCCGCCGAGCTGATCGGGATCGGTACACGGGTGCTCGCCACGGCCGTGGCCTACGCCGGCGAACGCAAGCAGTACGGTCGGGCCATCGGCAGCTTTCAGGCCCTTCAGCACCGCATCGCCAGTGCCCACACGCTGATCGTGGGCGCCCGTCACATCGTCGACGAAGCGGCGAGACGGCGCGACCCCTGGGTCGCGCTCGTGGCCAAGGCCGCGGCAGGCCGGGCCGCCGAGCTGACCTGCACCCAGGCGCAGCAGACATATGGCGCGATCGGGTTCACGTGGGAGCACGAGTTCCATCGTTACCTGCGTCGCTCGTACCTCGTCGACCGCCGGCTCGGCGATTGGCGCACGCTGGAGTTCGAGATCGGGTCGCGCATCCAGGCCACCGGTCGGGCTCCCAGGATCGGAGTGCTCTGATGGCCCTCGAGTTCGGGCTCTCGCCCGATCAGGAATCGATCAGCGACCTGTTCTCGTCGTTCCTGGCCAAGGAGTGCCCCACCGAGGTGGTCCGCGAGGCCGAGCCGCTCGGGCACAGCCCCATGCTGTGGACGGCATTGCAGGGCTTCGACGCGCCCGGCATGGGTCTCCCCGTCGAGGCCGGGGGCGGGGGAGCGGCACTCGCCGATCTGGTCGTCGTGGCCGAGGCCTTGGGCCGGGCGGCAGCGCCTGTCCCCCTCGTCGAGCACCTCGTCGCTTCGCGGTTGCACCCCGAGGCCGCCATCGTCAGCGGTGACCTGATCGCCACGATCGCGTTGCACCCGGCCGACGGCTCGGGCCTGTGGCGCCTGGCGCCGGCTGGTGCGGTGGCGAACGTCGTGATCGGCATCGACGGTGACGAGACCGTGGCCGTGCACGCTGCACCGCCTGGTGTGGCGCCCGCGAATCACGCGTGCGCCCCCATCGCCGATCGCAGCGCACGCCTGGGCGATCGCGTTGTGCTGGGACCGGCGTCGGCCTTCGATCGGGCCCTCGCCGAATGGCGGATGCTCACGGCGTCGGCGCTCGTGGGCGTTGCTACCGCGGCGCTCGACATCGGGCTGGCCTACGTACGCGAACGCGAGCAGTTCGGACGCACCATCGGTTCGTACCAGGCAATCCAGCACGGCTTGGCCGACTTCCCCGCGCTCATCGACGGAGCTCGTTTCCTCGCCCACAAGGCGGCGTGGGCCGGCGACAACGGCCGTGTCGGTGCTGCCGGGGTGATCGACATGGACGAGGGCGAGATCACCGAGCATTGCGCGCTGGCATCGATGGCGTTCCTCCAAGCCGGCGAGGCCGCCGCGGTGTGCACCGACCGGAGCTTGCACTACCACGGCGGATACGGGTTCTCGAAGGAATACGACATCCAGCTCTACTTCCGCCGGGCGCGCGGCTGGGCGAACATCCTGGGCGATCCGGCCCGCGAGAGGCTCAGGCTCGCCGACATGCTGTGGCCGCCGCCAGGGTCGACGGCGGGTGTGGGTGCGGGTCGTGCGATCACCGCCGGAAGGGCCTGACATGGACTTCAGCCTGTCGGACGAGCATCTCGAGTTGCGTCGCCAGATGCGCGAGATCATGACGGCCACCGTCACCGCCGAGGTCATCGACGAGACCCATCGCAGCGGTACGAACCACGCGCCGGGCTTCATCGAGGCTCTGGGCGACGCGGGCATCCTCGCTCGGGCCATGCCCGGCCCCGGCCAGGACCCCGTCGACATGTGGCTCGTGTCGAGCGAGGCCGAGAAGTTCGGCGCACCCTTCGACGCCGGCGGGATGGCCACCAGCATCGCCGGGGTTTTGGCGCAACTGGGTACCGACGAACAGCGACGCCGGATCACCCCCGGCTTGCTGTCGGGGCGAGAGCTCGTGTGCTTCGGCCTCACCGAGCCCGACGGCGGCAGCGACCTTCCCCGTATCAAGACCAGGGCCGTCCGCAACGAGACCGACGACGGCTGGATCATCAACGGCGCCAAGATGTGGACGACCATGGGCCATGTGGCCGACTGGGTGTTCCTGTTGGCCCGCAGCGATGCGTCGGCCGGTCGCTACGGTGGCTTCACCACGTTCATCATCCCCATGAGCACCCCGGGGATCACCGTCGATCCGGTGTGGACCATGGGGACCGAACGCTCGAACGCCACCTTCTACGACGACGTGCGCGTCGGCGACGAGTGCCTCGTGGGCGAGGCCCACGAGGGCTGGCGGACGATGGGCATCATGCTCGCCTTCGAGCGCGGCTTGGGCAACACGGGCGCGCTCACCCCGCTGCTGCGCCGGTTCGCCCAGTGGGCCACCGAGTCGGGGACGATCGACGATCCGCTCGTGCGCGACCACATGGCCCAGCTCGCCATCGAGGCCCAGGTGGCCGAGTTGCTCACCCAGCGCACCGTCTGGACGATCGCCACCGGCGAGGGCCCGGGCACCGAGGGCTCCGTCGCCAAGGTGTACGCCACCGAGGCCTACCAGCGGGCGGCCCGTTGGGCCCAGGCCACGGCCGGCGCCGACGGGCTGCTGCGCTTCCACGAGGCCGGGGCTGCGGCCGACGGTTGGATCGACTACGACGTTCGGCATTCGACGCCCCAGACCCTGCAGGGCGGCACCAGCGAGATCAACCGCAACAACATCGCCGAGCGCCAGTTCGGCCTTCCTCGGATGCGCTGAATGTTCGACCTCGGCACCCGAGGTCCTCGACCAGGAGTGAGTTGTCCGGGAAATGCGGGGTGGTACCCACACTTGGTCGAGGATTCGCGGGGCACTCGGGGTCGGCGGCGACCGTGCCTCAGGTGAGCCAGGAGCGGGTGAGGTCGACGATGGGCTGGCCGGTGGGGTCGGCGAGCTTGACGCCGAGCAGGCGGGCGATGGCGCGCGAGGTCTGGTAGCGGAGTGCCGGGTTGGCCTCGGAGGTGATCTGCGCGATGACCTCAGCCACCGCCTCGGGCTGGGGAGCGTGCTCGTAGCCGGCGTGCTGCACCTCCGCAAAACGCTCACGTAGGGCGCCATAGACGCTTTCGGGGCCGGCGACGCCGACCCCGCCGGCCCGTTCGACCATGCCCCCCTTGACCGGACCGGGCTCGAGGAGCGACACCCGTACGCCGAAGCTCGCGGCCACGGGGGCGAGCGATTCCACCAATCCCTCGAGGGCGAACTTGGCAGCGCAGTACGCATCGTTGAATGGCTGGCCGAAGACCCCCGAGATGCTCGACACCGCGATGATCCGGCCCTGGCCCGCCGTCCGCATCGACGGCAGCACGGCCTTGATGACACGGACGGCACCGAGGAAGTTGACGTCGATCGAGGACTGGAAGTCGTCGACGGTCAGCTCCTCGGTCGTGCCCTCGTAGGCCCGGCCGGCGTTGCTCACGAGCACATCGACCCGCCCGTGGCGCTCGAGCACGCCGGCGACGGCCGCCATCACGGACGCGTCGTCGGTGACGTCGAGGACGTCGACCGCCGCTTCGACACCCGCCTCGGAGAGCGCATCGCGAAGCGGCCCGCCGCGGGTGAGGTCGCGCATCGTCGCGACCACGTGGTGACCCGCTTCGGCGAGGCGCACGGCGGTGGCCAGGCCGATGCCGCTCGAGCACCCGGTGATGATCGTCACCGGAGGTGTGGCCTCACCCGGCAGAGGCAGCGAGTCGCTCATGCGGAGACGCTCGCGGCGAAGCGAGCGATTCCAGCGAGGCGCTCCTCGAGGCTGGCACCGCGGGTCAGGGCCCGCACCGGCACCGTGAGCGTGTCGACGCCGAGGTCGCCCAGAGCGAGCGCGTCATCGGTGCTGAAGCGCCCCGAACCGGTGAGCACGATGCGGAACGGCTCAGCGGAGCGACCGCCCTCGGCCCGTTGGACGCGGAGCGACTCGACGAGAGCGGCCGTCTCGATGATGCTGGAGTGAGAGCCGATCCATCCGTCGTGACGGGCGGCGCGCCGAAGCGCCGGCGCCGTGTTGCCGCCGATGAGGATCGGGACGGATCCCGGCCCCGGGCACATGCGCAGCGGCGCGAAGTCGAAGTGGCGCCCGTGGTACTCGCACTCGTCGCCCGTGAACAGCAGCGCCATCACCTCGAGCATCTCGTCGAAGCGCGCGCCTCGCGAGGCGAAGTCGACGCCCAGGAGATCGAACTCCTCCTTCATCCAGCCCGTCCCGAAGCCGCACACCAGCCGCGAACCCGACAGGATGGCGACGGTGCCGATCGCCTTGGCCAGGCTGAAAGGATCGCGCAGCGGCGCGATGTGCACGCCGGTCGAGAAGGTGATGCGTTCGGTCGCCTGGGCCATGGCTGCGATGGCGATCCACACGTCGGGCCACACGCTGTCGGACGGCCATGTCATGTGGCCGTCGCCGCTGTAGGGATAGCGCGAGGCGACATCGGCCGGGTGCACGAGGTGATCGGGAAGCGCGATCCCGTCGAACCCGTGGGCCTCGGCGGCCCGGGCGATGGGGACGAGTTGCTCGAGCTCGATGAATCCTGCGTTCAGCCAGTACCGCACGACGATCCCGTTCCTCAGCGAAGCT
>VFJJ01000210.1 GCA_009886115.1 Actinomycetota bacterium | reverse complement strand
GCACGCCGAGATCAGTGCGACCACCAACGCCAGGCCGAAGACCATGAGGGCCGTGGTGCGGGCCTGGCGTTGGTGGCTGCGGGGGAGGTGATCCACGTCACGCCGCCTGGGGCCGGGCGTGGTCGACCCGGGCTGACGGATCGGTGGTGAACAGGACGAGGTGCTCGAAGGCGCTCTCGACCCCGGCTGCGGCGCAGATCTCGGCGAGCACGTCACGGATCTCGGAGGTGGAGATCAGTGACCGGGCCGAGATCCGGCCGATGAAGACCTCGATCTCACGACGGACGGCCGTGTTGGCGGTGGCGCCGTAGAGATCGAGGAACTCGTCGACGCAACGGTCTCGGGAAACGAGCGCATCGGCCGACGTGGCTGCCCAGAGGCAGTTGACGAGGGTGGGGAACACTTCGGTTGACGCTTCGTGGTGGCGGGTGTTCGAGAACATCGTCAGCACCTCCTCGGGCTGCGGGCTTTCTATGACGTGGTAGTTGTACGACGACAGCCGGCCGACGCCATCGGGGAAGCACCGCAACCGTCCCGGGGCCCGAGGGGGATGTCCCCGGGCACGCTCGCGGGGCTCCCGATAGCGTCCGCCGCCGTGGACGGTTCGTGAGACGGTTCGTGACACGGTTCGTGACAACGTTCGTGACAACGTCTGGACAGCGCTCGTGACAACGTCTGGGAATGTGATGGAGATGCCGGTGCCTCGACGGGTGGACCGCCGGTTCGTCCGGGGCGCCCAACGGGTGTGGGACGCCTTCCCCCGTGCTCGGATGGTGGGGTCGTGAGAGCCCCCGACGGAGCGCGCCCGGCGACCGGGCCCGACCCGGTGACCACCCAGGTGATCCGTTCGGCGCTCACGGTGGCCGCCGCCGAGGCCGGGATCGTCGTCGTCAAGGCGGCATACTCGTCGTTCATCCAGGAGGGCGCCGATGCCGCGGCTGCGCTGCTCGGGGCCGACGGCAGCCTCGTCGCCCAGTCACAGGGCACGACGATCATGCACGCGGCCTCGTTGCGGGCCTGTCTCCCGGCGCTGCTCGAGGACGTGCCCGTGGCGCACATGGCGCCCGGCGACGTGTACGTGATGAACGACCAGTTCCGAGGCGGTATCCACGCCAACGACCTCGTGATCTTCCGGCCGGTCTTCGCGCCCGTTGCGGAGCCCGACGCCGATGTCGATCGGACGGTGCTGTGGTTCGCGGGCACGCTCATCCATGTGGCCGACGTGGGCGGGGTGGCTGCCGGCGGCGTGGCGGCCACGGCCACCGACACGTTCGCCGAAGGCCTGATGCTGCCGCCCGTGGCGTTGCTCGAGGCCGGGCACGAGGTCCGTGCGGTCTGGCGGATCATCGAAGCCAACAGCCGCGCGCCCGACAAGGTCGTGGGCGACGTGCGGGCCCTCGTGGCCGGGAGTCATGTGCTGGCCCGCCGGGTCGAGGAGCTCATGGCCCGATACGGCGTGGCCGTGCTGACGGCCGAGATCGACCGTTGGCTGGCCGACACCGAGGCGCTCGTCCGTCAGGGCCTGCGGACCCTTCCGCCTGGCGAGTACCGGGGTGGGTTCCTGATCGATGGTGACGGTGTCGAAGCCGGTCGGACCCACGACGTTCGGGTGCGGTTGGTCCTCGACGGGCCCGACGGGGCGGGAGGGGTCGTGGTCGACCTGGGGGGTACCGGACCGCAGGCTCGCGGGTCGATCAACTCCTCGTTCTCGCAGACCATCTCGGGCGTGATCTTCGCCCTCCGGTGCTTCCTCGACCCCGATCTGCCGATGAACGAGGGCTGTTTCGCCCCCGTGACGATCGTCATGCCGGCGGGCAGCCTGGTGAACCCGGCTCGGCCCGCGGCCTGCGGGGGCCGCATCGTGGTCGTGACCGCGGTCATCGAGGCGATCATCGAAGCTCTGTCGAGCGCGTTGCCCGGTCGGTCCGTTGCCGGGAGCGGAATCGTCCACCTGTGGTCGCTCGCCGGCGTCCGTCCCGTTCCTCACGGAGCGTCAGCGTCGCAGGTCGCGACGGCGCCGTGGATGCACATGGGGTTCGACTTCGGGGGCCTCGGCGGCCGCTGGGGGATCGACGGACCCGACGCCACCGGTGCCTTCACGCTCGGAGGCCGCGCCGGGTTGTCGCAGCTCGAACCGCTGGAGGCGCAGTTCCCGTTCGTCGTCGAGCGGATGGCGCTGATCCCCGACTCGGGGGGAGCGGGTCGGTTCCGGGGCGGGCTGGGCATCGAGATCGTCATCGCGCTCGACGGTCCGGCGACCGTCACCGTGCGCGGCGACCGCATCGCCGTTCCCCCGCCGGGACGCGACGGTGGCCGGCCCGGGGCTCCCGGCGCCTGGCAGGTGCAGCGAGTCGACGGCACCGTCGAAACCCTTTCGGTGAAGGCCGTGGGCGTCCCCCTGGCTCCCGGCGATCGCTTCATCGTGCGCACCAGCGGTGGTGGCGGGCTCGGCGATCCGGCCGAACGCGATCGTGAGTCGCTCGCCGCCGACGTGCGCTCGGGCCGTGTGAGCGCCCGGGCGGCCGAGCAGGAGTACGGGGCGTGACCGACCCGATCGTCACCGAAGCCGGAGCCGGGCTCGGTGTGGTGGCGGCCGCGCCTGGCGAGCCGGCCAGTGGAGCCGACGATGCAGGCGACGAGGCTGCCGACGTGGTTGCCGGTGTTGCTGCCGGTGGGGCGTCTGGCGTTTCGAGCGGGGTCGTCGTCGGCGTCGACATCGGCGGTACCTTCACCGACGTCGTGGTGGCCTCGACCGTCGGGACGATCCACGTCCACAAGGTGCTGACGACGCCCGACGATCCGCGCCGGGGTCTGCGCTCGGGCGTGGCGGCGGCGCTCGCCGGCGCCGGGTCGGAGCCGGCGTCCGTCACCCGCTTCGTGCACGGCACGACCCTGGCCACCAACGTCATCCTGCAACGCCAAGGCGCCCGGGTGGCGTTCGTCACCACGGCGGGCTTCGGTGACATGGTGCGGCTCGGGCGCGAGGCACGCGTCGACGGCGAGCGCTACGACCTGTTCTTCGAGAAGCCCGTGCCGCCCGTCGAGCACGAGCTCACGTTCGAGGTCCTCGAGCGCGTGCGGGCCGACGGCTCGGCCCTGCGGCCGTTGACCCCCGTGGAAGCGGTCCGTGTCGCTTCGCTCGTGGCTGCGGCCAGGCCCGAGGCTGTTGCCGTGTGCCTGGTGAACTCCTACGCCAACGCGGCGCACGAGCAGGCCGTGGCCGAGGCGCTGCGCGCGGTCCTGCCGTCGTCGGTCACGGTGGCGGTGTCGAGCGACATCTGGCCCGAGCTGCGCGAGTTCGAGCGGGCGATGACCACTGTGCTGTCGGCCTACGTGGCCCCCGTGATGTCGGCCTACCTCAACGGGTTGTCCGAGACGTTGCAGGAGTTGGGGATCACCTGCCCGGTGGAGGTCATCGACTCGGCTGGCGGCGTGATGAGCGCGTCTGTCGCGGCGTCGCGCCCGGTCTCCACGCTCGAGTCGGGAGGGGCCGCCGGCATCATGGCCGCGGCCCACGTCGGGCGACTGACGGGAGCCTCCGACCTGCTCTCGTTCGACATGGGTGGCACGACGGCCAAGGCCGGGATCGTCCGTGACGGTCGCCCTGCCATCACCCACGACTTCCAGGTCGGCGGATCGGGGAGCTACGGGCATCGCCGCGCTGGTACGGGCTTGCCGTTGAAGGTACCCACCGTCGACCTGGCGGAGGTGGGTGCAGGTGGAGGGAGCATCGCTTGGCTCGACGGCGTCGGCGCCCTGAGCGTCGGTCCCCGTTCGGCCGGAGCCGTTCCCGGGCCGGCCTGCTACGGCCTCGGCGGGAGCGATCCCACCGTCACCGACGCCAACCTGGTGCTGGGGTTCCTGGCCCCCGAGATCGCCGATGGCGTGCGGCTCTCCGTGGATGCGGCGACGGTCGCGATCGATTCGACACTGGCCCGTCCGCTGGGTCTCGCCGTGGTCGCCGCGGCGTGGGCCGTGCACGAGATCATCAACGCCACCATGGCCGCGGCGATCAGGGTGGTCACGGTGCAGCGCGGCATCGACCCCCGCGACTTCACGATGATCGGCTTCGGCGGCGCCGGCCCGATGCACATAGCGCGTCTGGCCGACACCTTCGGGATCGAACGCGTCGTTGTGCCGTATGCCGCCGGGGTCGCCGCAGCCGTCGGCCTGGTGGCATCTGATCCGAGCGTGGTGCATGTGCAGACCCGGGTCATCGCGGCCGACGACGCCCGAGCCCGACCCGACGCCGTAGCCGATCTGCTGCTCGCGCTCGAGGACCGAGCCCGCCTCGACCTCGGTGTTGGCGTCGACATCGGCGTCGACGCTGGCGGTGTCGGCTCGGGAGGCGGGGTCGTGCTCGCCCGCACGGTCGAGATGCGCTTCGTGGGCCAGGCCCACCAGCTCCCCGTCGACATGCCGGGTGGACCCGTGACCTCGCAGACCATCGAGGAGGTCACGACGCGATTTCGCGCCGGGTACCGACAGGCGTACGGCATCGACCTCGACCTGCCGAGCGAGCTGGTCACGTTCCGCGTGCGGGTCACCCGTCCCGGCGCCGGCGTCGTCGCGGCCCGGGTCGAGCCCGGCCCGCGTACACGGGCCGTCCCGACCGGCACTCGCAACGCATACCTCGCCGAGCGGGCCGTCCTGGCGCCCGTTCCCGTCTTCGCGTGGCGGGCGCTGCGGCCCGGTGACCATCTGCCGGGCCCGGCACTCGTCGACGGTTCCGACACCACGATCGTCGTTCCCGCCGGGTGGAGCGCGGAGGTCGACGCCTGGAGCAACGTCGTGCTCGAACGAACGGTTGGGAGAGACGGAGGGAGACGTCATGAGTGAACGGTTCGACGTGATCGTGGTGGGGGCGGGCGCAGCGGGGGCCGCATTGGCGGCGCGCGTGTCGGAAGACCCGACCCGGCGGGTGCTGCTGCTCGAAGCCGGGCCGGCCGAGCGCGATCCCGCCGCCGACATGCTCTCGAACGTGACGTTTACCCAGACCCCGAGCGACTGGGGCCTCCAAGCCCAGGCGACTCCGGGTCGGCTCCTCGACTACCCGCAGGGACGGGCCCTCGGAGGCGGCTCCGCGGTCAATAGCGCCTTGGCCATACGACCTCTGCCCGACGATCTCGACTCGTGGGCTGCGGCGGGAAACCCGGGCTGGGCCTGGAACGACGTGCTGCCCTGCCTCAAGCGGCTCGAGGACGATCCCCTCGGACCGTCGCCCGTCCACGGCGCCGGTGGTCCGATCCCTGTGGCCCGCTACGCGCCGGCCGAGTACACGGCACAGCAGCAGGCCTTCCACGACGGTTGCGTGGCCGCCGGGCTGGCCTCGATCGCCGACCACAACGACGGTGTGTCGAGTGGGGTGGGTCCCTTCCCCATGAACCGCCGCGACGGCCTTCGGGTGTCGACGAACCTCGGGTACCTGCGCCCTGCCATCGGCCGACGCAACCTCACGATCCTCGGCGACGCGCTCGTCGACCGAGTGGTCGTGCGTTCGGGGCGGGCCGTGGGGGTCGACGCGATCGTCGACCGAGTGCCCGTCCGCTACGAGGCCGGCGAGGTGGTCGTGTGCGCCGGGGCCATCCAGAGCCCGGCGCTCCTGTGGCGGTCGGGGATCGGACCCGCCGATGCCTTGGCGGACTTGGGCATCACGGTCGCGATCGACCTCCCCGGGGTTGGAGCGAACCTGGCCGAGCACCCGGGCGCCTTCTTGTTCGTGATCCCGGCCGAGGGGGCGTGCGACCTGTCGGAGGTGCAGTTCCAGCTCGGCGCCCGGACGACCGCGCCCGCGAGCCCGCATCGCAACGACCTGTTGCTGGGGATGATGAGCCACTGGGACCTGCGGGGCGCCCCCGACTTCCGGAGACTGGTGGGGGTCGACGTGATCTTCGCCCTCACCTGTGGCGTGTTCCTCCCGGCCGCCCGAGGGTCGGTCACGTTGCGGAGCGCGGCAGCCGACGCCGCACCCGTCATCGACCTGAACCTGTGCGGCGATCCCGACGACGTACGCCGGTTGGTCTCCGGTCTGCGTCTCTTGCGGGAGATCGCCGAGTCGGCGCCGATGCGCGATCGGATGACCGGCTTCGCGCTGCTCGCTCCCGACGCCTGGGACAGCGACGACGCGCTCGGCGCCTACGCGCAGTCGATCTGCGCACCCTGGTATCACCCGGCGGGAACGTGCCGGATGGGCCCGGCATCGGACGGGGCGAACGTCGTCGACCACCTCCTGCGCGTGCACGGACTCGACGGCCTCCGCGTCGCCGACCTGTCGATCGCACCCACGATCCCTCGTGCCACCACCAACCTCACCGCCATCGCCATCGGCGAACGGGCAGCTGAGCTCATCGGGTGACGGTCGGTCCGTCCTCCCCAAGGAGTCCAGCACCTGTCGCTCAACGGGAACCTGTGCGGTTCAGCGACAGGTGCTGGAGCCGGGAGGCCGGCCTCTGACACACTCTCGCCCATGACCGTTGACGCTCTCGATCTCATCTCCCCCAAGCGGTACGGACGATCGGGCCCGCCGCACGCAGCCTGGGCCGAGCTCCGGCGTGACGATCCGATCCACTGGAGCGAGCCCCCCGGCTTCGAGCCCTTCTGGGCGATCACCCGTCATCACGACATCATGACGATCGCCGGCCAGCCCGAGGTGTTCTCGAATGCCGGCGGCATCGTGCTCCTCAACGACGAGCAGGCCGCTGCGATGGCGCGCGGCGACAACCCGCTGCGCGACATGCGCACGATCATCGAGATGGACCCGCCCGATCATCGGCTGTACCGGAAGCTGGCCAGCGGGTTCTTCACCCCGAAGGGCATCGGCCAGCTCGACGAGATCGTGGCCACCAGCGCCCGGGCCCTCGTCGACTCGTTGGGCGAGGAAGGCGAGTGCGACTTCATCGAGCGGATCGCGCAACGCCACCCGCTGCGGGTGCTGGCGACCATCCTCGGGATCGACCGCGACGACGAGGAGCGGGTGCTGGAGCTGACCCAGCAACTCTTCGCTGGCGACGACCCCGACATCCAGCGCAAGGGGGAAGACCGCGCCACCGCGACGGCCGAACTGGGCATGGAGTTCTACATGCTGTTCGATCGGATCATCAACGACCGGCGGGCCCATCCCCGTCAGGACTTGGCCTCGCTGCTGGCCAACGCCATGCTCCCGAGTGGCGAACCGATGGGGCCCCTGGAGACCTTCGGCTACTACCTCATCGTGTTCAGCGCCGGCCACGACACCACCCGGAACGCGCTCTCAGGGGCCCTGGCTGCGTTCGTCGACCACCCCGAGCAGCTCGGGCGTTTGGCAGCGAACCCCGAGCTCACCCGGTCGGCCGTCGAAGAGATCGTGCGCTACACGACACCGGTCAACTACATGAAGCGTACGGCCTTGTGCGACACCGAGATGGGGGGTCAGACCATCAAGGAGGGTGACCGGCTGGTGCTGTTCTACGCGTCGGCCAACCGCGACGAGGACGTGTTCGACGCTCCGGCCACGTTCGACGTGGCCCGGCACCCCAACCGCCATCTCGGCTTCGGATGGGCCGAGCACTTCTGCCTGGGCGCCCACCTCGCTCGGGCCAGCATGCACGCGCTCGTGGCCGAGCTCGGCGCCCGGGTCGAGTCGCTCGAGTACACCGCTCCCCCGACCCAGATCGCGTCGAGCTTCGTGGTGGGCCTCAAGACCCTCCCCGTCCAGTACCGCATCCGTCCGGCCCTCGCCAGCTGATCGACTGCTGGGCTCCGCTCCCGCGCCCGTCTCGGCGCCAGGCTTCTCATATGCTCGAATGTCGTATGCCTGTATGCATATGACAATCCAACGGCCCGCCAACCTCGACCAGCCTCTCTTTGGTCGGGCGCAGCTGGCTCTCGTCGCCGATCCGGCCGCGCGCACGAATGTCGAGCCCGTCGACCTGACGCGCCTCTACGGAGAGGATGCCGGGTGATGATCAGGGCAAGAATTCCACCAGGAGCGCGTTGAGCGTCTCGGGGGCGTCGAGCTGCATCCAGTGGCCGGCGTCCTCCAGACGTTCGTACCGCCAGGCCCCCGCCACGTGCTCGGCCGAGCCGAGCATCTGGGGCTCGAGCAGGTGGGGGTCGCCGGTGCTCCAGATGCCCATCGTCGCCGCCTGCACGGGCGGGAGCACGATGGGGAGCTCGACCAGAGCCGACGGCGGAACGTTGGCGCGATACCAGTTGAGGCCCGCCGTCAGCGCTCCGGGAGCCGACATCTCAGCGACGATTGCCTCCACATCGGGATGACCACCCCACGCCCGGAAGTTGGCGAAATCGTCGGCCGAGAGCCAACGCTCGGCGATCTCCTCGAACTGGAACAACAGCATGTACCACGACTTCTCACGCTGCGCGAGGCCGGCCGATCCGAACGATGTGGGATGGCCCACCGACAGGGCAACGAGGTGGTTGACCCGCTCGGGAGCGAGCGCGGCGGTGACCCAGGCCACGGCAGCGCCCCAATCGTGACCGACGACGTGCGCTCGCTCGATGTCGAGCCCGTCGAGGAGCCCGAGCACGTCCCCGACGAGGTGCACGATCGAGTAGCTGTCGACTCCGGCAGGTCGGCTGGTGGCACCGAACCCTCTTTGGTCGGGAGCGATCACCCGGTACCCGGCGTCCACCAAGGCTGGGATCTGGCGATGCCACAGGCGGTGCGTGTCGGGGAACCCGTGCAGGAGCACCACGGCAGGATCATCGGCCGCGCCCTCGTCCCTGAAGGCCATCTCGATTCCGTTGACGGGTATGCGCTTCATGGTCGTCTCGTTCATCGTCGCCTCACATCGTGCGGTCACTCGGTCACCCGGTTGTTCGGTTGTTCGGTCACCCAGTTACCCCGTTTACCCGGTCACCCGTTTACCCGGTCACCGACCGTGGCCAGCAACTCGTGGCGGTCGGGTCCGGGGGCCGGGGTGTCGTCGGCCAGCTCGATGGCCCGGGCCGCGAGGCCCGGGCGGCCGAGGACATCGGCGCCGCGCTCGAGCAACGAGATCACGTCGAGCATCCCGCGGAGCAGGTCCGCATCCTTGTGCGCAGCCGTCGCCAGGGCCCTCCCGAGCAGCCAGCTCGGATCATCGGTCTCGTACGGGCGGCCGTCGATCGTCGCCTCGACCTCGGCCAACCGGTGACGGTCGAAGCTGAGCGTGTCGGTCACGTACGGGCGGATCTTGGCCTCGGTGAGCTCGTGCCACCGGAGCACCAGTTCCCTGGGGTCGCCTGCCGAGACATCTCGTAGCGAGTCGCGGAGCACGACGCCGTGCATCGTGCCGATGGTGATGCCGCGTCCGAGCGACGGGTTCGTGCACGCCCAGGCATCGGCCAACGGCGCGATGCCCGTCGCCACAGGCACACCGTCGACGACGTAGGTGCGTTCGCGATCCTCGATCTTGGCCATCACGGCCACGTCGGTGATCGGCTCGGCGTCGATCCAATGGGCCACCAACGGGAACGAGCGCCACAACCGCTCCCAGGTGTCGTTGTCGCTCAGGGCCCGCAGCGCCGAGTCCTTGCCGCTGGCGATGATGCCCAAGCCCCACGTGCCGTTGTCGGCCGGCAAGGTGAGCGTCGACACCGAGCCATACGGCTGAAGGAGCCCGCCGAAGGGCGGGGGGACCGAGCCGTCGACCGAGCGGTAGTGACGGCCGTAGTAGACGAACCCGGAGTCGGCGATGTCCTCCCTGGGACCAGGCGACCCGATCGCTCGCAGCCACGTCGGCGCCGAGGTGCGGCGGCCGCCCGAGTCGACGACCAGATCGGCCTCGACCTCCTCGCCGGTGTCGGTCACCACCCCGGTCACGTGGACCACGCCGTCGTACGTCCTGTCGCTCGTCAGCAATCCCTTGACACCCACGCCCCGGCGGACGGTCACCCCGTCGCTGGCTTGGCTCATGGTGGCCACGACCGACTCCATCACAGGTCGTCGCCCCGTCACGATGCTGAACCGCTCGTCGCCGGATCGATGTCCCCCGGTGAACGACTCGGGGATGCTCTCGATCACGTTCCAGCGAAGGGCTCCCACGTCGAGCAGGGCAGGAATCAGCGCTGGGAGCTCCGCCTCGACGATCTGACGAAACCGGGCGTGGAAGTAGTGGATCTGGCGGAACTGGTTGACGCCCCGGCGCTCCCAGTCCGTCCAGGCTGGTGCTCCCGGCTTCGGTGGAGGCGGCTGTGGATCACGCTCGAGCACCGTCACCGAATGCCCATCGCCCGCCAGCACCATTGCCGTGATGCTGCCGACGATCCCCCCACCCACCATGACGATCCGGGCCATCGATACCTCCGTCGGTCGGTGCTTCGGTTGGCCGCGCTCCCGTTCGATGCCCATTCTTCCAGACAACCGGCTACGTGAACTCCTCGCGACCACTGCACGCATGCCGACCGTAGCTCTCGGCACGGCGTGGCATGCTCGAGGTCGCGAACGGCGCTCCGAATGCGGCAAGCGAACAACCCGTCACCGCGATTCCGACAGTTCCGAGACGACCGAAGGAAGACGGCGCTTGACCGGTCAACGCGCCCGTGGCGTCCGCCGCAAGATCGGCGTCGCCCTTCAGGAGGCGGGTCTCGATCCCCGTCAGACGGGTCGCGAGATCTTGACGTTGCAAAGGCATTGCGGACTCCCGACTCGTTGTTCCCCACGATGTTCGTACCCCTGTTCTTTCTCGTCGTCAATGTGGGCCGGGCCGCACGGATCTTCCCGTCCGAGGGCACGCCCTTCCTCGAAGGACAGAACTACGGCGCGTTCCAAACTGAGGGGACGTTCGACGACCCGCCGGGAGCTCAGCCCAGGGTGCCCGAGCGGCGGAGCTCGGCGATCTCGGCCGCGGTGTAGCCGGCGAGGTCGCGCAGCACGGATTCGGTTGATGCGCCGAGGGGCTCGGCCGGGGTCGTGGTCGTGACGTCGGCTCGGGACAGACGCAGGGGCAGCACGGGGCCGAGGTACGGCGAGCGTTCGGCCAGATCGGGATGGCCGAGGCGTTCGAGCGATCCGCGATGGAGCGCGTGGGGATCGGTCGCCGCCGCCCACGGTGCGGCCACGACGCCGGCCGGGATCTCGATGTCCTCGAAAGCCGCTGCGACGTCCACCGTCGAGCGCGTGCGGCACCAGTCGGCGACCACCCCGTTGATCTCGTCGCGGGCCGCGCCGCGCTGGCGGATGGTCGGGTAGCGCTCGGCCAGGTCGCCGCGGTCCATCAACCGGGCCATGCGGTCCCACTGGGAGTCGCTGACGATGACCACGGTGATCCACCCGTCGGCCGTCTCGTAGGCGTCGAGGGGGGCGCCCCGGGAGTCGGCGTTGCCCGCCCGCATCGGGAAGCCCTGATCGCGGTAGTCATCGACGGGCTCGTCCCACACCAGCGCGATGAGCGCGTCGAGCATCGAGACATCGACGACCTGACCGCAGTGCTGAGGATCGTGGTCGCGCTGGCGGAGCGCGGCGACGATGCCCAACGCGGCGAACGCACCTGGGAGCTGATCACCGATCGTGGCTCCCACCTTGGTCGGAGGGCCGTCGGGGAAGCCGGTCTTGGCCATCAGGCCCGACATGGCCTGCACGACGAGATCCATCGACGGACGGTCGCGGTAGGGACCGTCGGGCCCGAACCCGGTGATTGAGCAGTAGACGAGTCGGGGGTTGACGGCGACGAGGTCCTCGTAGGCCAATCGCAGCGAGGCCATGACCCCCGGTGTGTAGTTCTCGACCAGCACGTCGGCCCGCTCGACCAGACGCACCATGGCATCGCGGCCCCCGTCGGTCTTGAGGTCGAGCACGACCGAGCGCTTGCCCCGCCCCTTGCGCAGCGCGCTCACCCCGATGTCGCGCGGGCCCCGCACGCCGCGGTGCACCCCGTCGGGGCCGACGAACGGCGGAGCGATCCAGGTCACGTCACCGCCAGGGGCCTCGACCCTGATGACCTCGGCGCCCAGGGCCGCCAGCCAGAAGCAGCACGTGGGCCCCGACACCACCCGACTCAGGTCGAGGACGGTCACCCCGTCGAGCGGCTTCATCGCGGGATCATCGGGGGTCGAGGATCCACACGTCGTCGCCGAGATGGTCCTCGAACGAGCGCACCAGACGGCCGGTGAACTCCTCGCGCCCGTCCCAGACGGCGATCGCCTCGGCGGCGTGACGGGCCAGCCAGGCGTCACGACGCGCCATCGCGCGACCGGCGTCCTGCTTGGTCGCCGGTGTCTCCCTCGAGATGAGCAGCTGGCTGTGCGCGTCCTGCACGAGCTGGCGGAAGCGGGCGCGGCTGGCCTCGGGCCACACGGCGTCGGGCTGGGGATACGCCAACACGGCGATGTAGGGGAGCCCGGCGATTGCCGCCGCCTCGGCCCCGAGCTGCTCGGCGCCCAGGCCCAGGCCGGTGAGCACCACGATGTCGGGGTGCAGGCGGGCCTTGGCCACCAGGATCTCGACGAGCCGGTCGCGGGTCGCGGTGGCCGTGGGGTTGTCGCCGTAGCCGCCCAGCTCGGGTGGGCGATGGCCGACCACGGCGATCAGACGCCCGTCGGGGACCACGGGTTGACCGCCCCCGCCCGCGCCCGCACCCGCGCCCCCACCCGCTCCCGCACCCAGGCCGGGAGTCGATGGGCTGGGCCCGCTGGTGCTCGACGCCCGGGCACCAGACCAGGCGCCAGCCCCTCCGGGGGCATCGGCATCGAGCGTCGCCACCCAGGCCAGGTCGACTCGGGCGCCCGAGAGGCCCGCCTGTTCCTTCGCTGCGGTGGTGGCCAGACGGTCGACGGCGTCGTTCATCGCGTCGCCGCTGTGGCCCTTCACCCAACGGAACGTCACGTCACCCCGATCGCGCACGAGCGCGATGAACGGCTCCCAGAGGTCGCGGTTGGCGACCGGTTGCTTCTTCGAGTTCAGCCAGCCCTTGGCCAGCCAGGCCTTCCACCATCCCTGCACGAAGCAGTTGACGACGTACGTCGAGTCGCTCACCACCTCCACGCGCCCGGCGAGTGCCCGCAGCGCCTCGTACGCCGCGGTGATCTCCATGCGTTGGTTCGTGGCGTGCGCGGCGTGGCCGCTGGCGAAGGGCCCGTCGGCGACGGCCCAGGCCCACCCGCCGGGGCCGGGGTTCTTCAAGCAGGCCCCGTCGGTGTACACGTCGGTGTGGCTCGTCACCTTCACCCCTTTCCCCGAGAGCCTGGCATCACCGACGCCTACGATGCCGACCCGTGACCCCCCAGATCCAGATCCTCGTGAGCCGGGCCGCCTACGACCGGTGGACGGGTCTCCTCCACCAAGCCGCCCCCGATGCCCGCTGGGTGACCGTGGCGGCCGACGGTGAGACGTCCGACCCCGATCCCCGTCCGGACGTGATGTGGCTGTCGATCGACACGTTCTTCGACGGCACCGTCACGCCCATGCTGGAGTTGGCGATGCGCTCCCCCACGCTGCGCTGGGCCCACAGCGCCTCGGCCGGGGTCGATGCCGCGTTCTTCGGCGACCTGGCCCGTCAGGGAGTCCGGCTCTCGACGACCCACGTGAACGGGATCAGCATCGCCGAGTACGTGATGGCTCAGGTGCTCGCCTGCTACCAGCCCCACGGGCAATGGCGCGCCGATCAGTCGGATCACCAATGGCGCCGGGCCGAGTTCCGTGAGGTCATCGGCACGACGTGGTTGGTGATCGGCCTCGGGGGGATCGGCGCGGCGGTCGCCGAACGGGCCCGGGCGTTCGGGGCCACGACGCTCGGAGTACGCCGGAACCCGACCGGGCGCGACCCGGTCGACGAGATCCACGGGCCGGCGGCCATCCCCAGCCTGGTCCCCCGCGCCGACGTGGTGGTGTTGGCCGTTCCCGGATCGGACCAGACCAGCAAGCTCGTCGACGCCGAGTTCCTCGCAGCCATGAAACCTGGGTCGATCCTCGTGAACGTGGCCCGGGGTTCGCTGGTCGACGAGGACGCCTTGCTCACCGCGCTCGATCGGGGTGTGCCCGAACGGGCCATCCTCGACGTGTTCGAGACCGAGCCGCTGCCGGCCGACAGTCGACTCTGGTCGCACCCCTCCGTGGTCGCGACCGCGCACACCTCGGCCGGCGGCGCCGGACGGCACGACCGGACGGCGCGGGCGTTCGGCGAGAACCTGCGGCGCTACGTGGCCGGTGCCCCGATCGAGCACGAGACGGCCGCGGCCGATCTTGCCATCGCCGGCGCAGCCTGGGCGCTCCCGGCCGGGGATCCGGAGTGACCGCCCGGCCCGGCGCGGCCGACGTGACGGCCCGGGTGACGACCTGGGGCTCGGCCGAGCGCTTCGTGACCCTGGGCGAGATCGAGCGGGCTGCCCGCGACACGCTCGACCCGGGAGCCTGGGCCTACGTCGAGGCCGGCTCGGGCGAGCAATGGACCGTCCGCGCCAACCGGGCTGCGTTCGACCGGTGGCAGTTCCGGCCCCGTGTGGGCACGGGCAACGCCGACCCCTCGTTGGCGACGACCTTCCTCGGCGAGTCGTTGTCGTTCCCGGTGCTCGTGGCCCCGTTCGGCCTCGACACCGTGTTCCATCCCGACGGCCAGCGTGCGGTGGTACGAGGTGCAGCCAGCGTTGGGACCGCCGCGATCCTGAGCTCCAACGCCACCTTGGCTTTCAGCGCACCGCGAGCGGCCGCGCCCGACGCTGCCCGCTACCTCCAGGTCTCGTCGATCGGAGGTCACGACACCGTGATCGCCCTCGGCCGTCGCGGCGCAGAAGCCGGCTTCAGCGCGGTGGTCGTGACCCTCGACGTCGATCAGGCCGGCTGGCGCGACGCTCCGGCCGAGCACCGCTTCTCGCCCGATCCCGTCGTGTCGCAGGGCAACTACACGGCCGAGGAGCTCGCGGCCCGGATGGCCTTCACCGGGCCGGGCTGGACCTGGACCGATGTCGAACGGGTGACGGTGGCCATCGGCCTTCCCTGGATCGCCAAGGGGATCATGACGCCCGCAGACGCCCGCAGGGCCGTCGAGTGCGGGGCAGCGTCGGTGTTCGTGTCGAACCACGGCGGCCGTCAGCTCGATGGCGCGCCGGCCGCGCTCGACGCGCTCCCGGCGATTGCCGCGGAGGTCGGCGCCGAGGTCCCGGTCGGCCTCGATGGCGGTGTCCGCCGCGGTCCCGACGTGCTCAAGGCCGTCGCACTCGGCGCCTCGGTCGTCGCTGTGGGCCGTCCGGTCGTGTGGGGACTGGCCGCTGACGGTGAAGCCGGTGTGGCGAGGGTGCTCGGCATCCTGCGTAGCGAAACCCACGCCGCGCTGGCGCTGCTCGGGCTCCCGAGCATCGCGGCCGTCACCCGCGACGCCGTCGAGCTCTCGCCCTACCCGTCGACGCTCTGAGCCCTCTGAGCCCTCTGAGCCCTCTGAGTCAGGACTGCGGGGCCCAGGCTCGGCCCTCGAGCTCGTGGCGCAGCTGATACTTGAGGATCTTCAAGGTGGCGTTGCGGGGCAGCGTCTCGCGAACCTCGAGCTGCTCGGGGATCTTCTGCGTCATCAGCCCAGCCTGGCGGCACCACTGCGCCATGGCGGTGAAGGTGAGTGGCTCGGCACCCGGCGCGGTCTCGACCACAGCGCAGACCCGTTCACCGCGCTCGCGGTCGGGAAGGCCGATGACCGCGCAGTCGCCGACGGCGGGGTGGGTGTAGAGGACGTCCTCGATCTCCTTGGCCGAGACGTTCTCGCCCTTGCGGATGATCACGTCCTTGATGCGCCCGGTGAGGCTGATGTGGCCGTCGGGTCGCAGCATCCCCAGATCGCCGGTACGGAACCGGCCGCGCTCGTCGAACGCGTCGACGTTCAGGGCGGTATCGGTGTAGCCCTTGAACACCATGGGCCCGGCCAGGCGCACCTCGCCCACCTCACCCGGCGCCGCCTCCTCTCCGTCGGCCGTGACGATGGTGACGATGCAGCCGTTGACGGGCGCCCCGTCGGAGTTGGCGAGCTGCTCGTCGGTGTCGCTCGGGCTCCCCTGGGTGATCATCGGGCACTCGGTCATGCCGTAGCCGTGTACGGCGCCCCGGCATCGGAGCTCGTCCTTGACCTCCCAGAACACCTCGGGCGGCTTGGGCGCCCCTCCGCCGGAGAGGAACCGCAACGTGGGGATCAGCGTGGTGCCGGGGTGCTTGCGTTGCTCGTTCAGGTACGCCAGGTAGAACGCTGTTCCCCCGCCGGCCATCGTGACGCCATGGCGGCGGAAGGTCTCGACGGCCGCTGCCGCCACGAACGTCTCGAGCAGCACCACGGGGAACCCCAGGGTCACGCTGCTGACGATGTAGTCGGGCCCGCCGATGTGCGTGTACGGAAAGGCGATCGAGCCCACGTCGGTCGGCGAGGTGTCCATGGTCATGGCCAGCCCGACGCCACCGGCGATGAGCGTCTCGTCGGTGTGTTGCACGCCCTTGGGGTCGGCCGTCGTGCCCGAGGTGTAATAGACCCAACGGATCGGGGCCGACTCGGGTGTGGTTGAGGCCCCCGGCGGTTCGGGCAGCGTGGCCGGGTCGCCCTCGGGCAGGCCCTCCGAGCAGTCGAGCACGATCGGGGGCACCGCACGTTCGCCGCTGCCGCTGCCCCGTCCCGCCCCGCTGGCGATCAGCCGGTCGACCATCGCCCCGTAGTCGAAGCCCCGCCAGGTGCCAGGGTGCGCCACGACGGCCGCGCCCAACTGCCGCAATGCGAAGCCGACTTCACGCTCGCGGTAGATCGGCAGGATCGGGTTCTGCACCGCGCCGAGCCGCGAAAGCGCGAACGACACGACGATCGTCTCGATGCGCGTGGGGAGCTGCCAGGTGACGACGGTCGACTCCCGCACTCCGAGACCGTGGAGACCGGCCGCGACCCGCTCGGCCCAGGCCCGGAACTCGCCGAAGGTGACCCGCCGGTCGCCGTCGTCGAGCAGGAACGGTTGGTCGGGCGACAGCGCCGCGCGCCGATGGAGCATCTCCCAGAACGTCCGGGCGTCGTAGAGCGGTGAGGCCATCGGGAATGTCTCCGAAGCGGTCGACGTGGTAGGCACCGGCAGGATACGAGGCGGCAGGATACGACCGGGCGGGCCGATCGGCCCGCACCCCACGACGACCGGGAGTCACGCAATGAAGCTGGAAGGGCTGGTCGCGGTCATCACCGGCGGTGCGTCCGGGATCGGACGGGGTTCGGCCCTGGCCTTCGCCCGCCGAGGCGCCAGCATCGTGGTCGCCGACATCCACGAGGAGCGCACCGCAGCGACCGTCGCCGAGCTGGAGGCCATGGGGGCCACGGCGATCGGCGTGCGATGCGACGTGACGTCCGACGACGACGTCGACGCGCTCGCGGCGCGCACCATCGCCGAGATGGGGCGGGTCGACGTGCTCATGAACAACGCCGGAGCCTCGGTGCTCGGGCCGCCTGAACAGGTCCCGATGGATCTGTGGCGCTGGCAGCTCGAGGTGAACACGTTCAGCGTCGTCCGGGGCATCCGGGCCTTCGTGCCGCACCTGCTCGCCCAGGGCTCGGGCTGGGTGATCAACACGGCATCGGTCGCCGGCCTGTACGCCTACAGCTACGACTCGATCCCGTACATCACGTCGAAGCACGCGGTCGTGGGCTTGTCGGAAGGCCTGTACCTGCACCTCGTGCCCAAGGGAATCGGCGTGTCGTGCCTGTGCCCGGGGCTCGTGGCCACGAACCTGGGCGAGACGGCGCGATTCGCCGGCCTCACCGACCCGGCGTGGACCAACTTTCCCGCCCACATGGCGCGGGCGATCGAACCCGAGGCCGTCGGCGAGATGGTGGCCCTGGCCGTCGAGCAGGAGCGCTTCCTCATCGTCACCCACGACGAGGACGCCGCGATGCTGGCCGAGCGGGCCACCGACCGCGACGGCCATCTCCGGCGATATCTCACCCAGCTGTACGACGGACGGGGCCCCGACGGGATCCCGCTCGATCGTCGCGTCACCGACTCGTCGACGCCCGCCTGAGGAGCCCGGCCATGCCCTTCGCATCCGCCAATGGAATCGAGATCTACCACGAGCGCGCCGGGCTCACCGATCGCCCCGGCGCGCCACGGGTGCTGTTCATCAACGGCAGTGGTGGTGATCTGCGCACCATGCGGTTCCTCGCCGGACCGCTCCCCGATACCTGCGATCTCGTGCTCTACGACCAGCGCTGCCTCGGGCAGTCGGGGTGGGGCGACGAGCCGCCGACGATGGCCGACTACGCCGCCGATGCCGCAGCGCTCCTCGACCACGTGGGCTGGGATACATGCCGGGTGGTCGGCGTGTCGTTCGGCGGCATGGTGGCCCAGGAACTGGCGGTGACGTGGCCCGAGCGGGTCGAGCGGCTGGTGCTCGCCTGCACCTCGCCGGGCGGGACCGGCGGCTCCAGCTACCCGCTGCACGAGCTGTGGGAGCTCTCGGCCCACGAGCGCCAGGCGGCCAACATCACCTTGCTGGACACGCGCGGCGAAGCTGCCGGTGAAGCGTTCATCGGCATGATGCAGATGCTGGCGGCGTCGGCTGCGGCATCCCCCGATCCTCGACAGGAGGAGGGGATGAAGCTCCAGCTGGCGGCTCGATCGCACCACGACACGTTCGAGCGGCTCGCCCGACTCACGATGCCGGTGCTGATCGCCGCGGGTCGCTTCGACGGGATCGCCCCGCTCGCCAACCAGGAGGCCATGGCCCGGCAGATTCCGGGCGCTCGCCTCGAGCTCTTCGACGGCGGGCACGTGTTCATGCTCCAGGACCCGACGGCTTGGCCGGTCATCGCCGAGTACCTCGTGGCGTGAGCGCTTCTCACTCGGACACTGAACGCTGGTCGCGAACACGCCGGCCAGCGGTCAGGCCTACAGTGGAGCAGGGATAGGGTGTGGGTGGGCCCCGAAGATGTCACTGTCGGAAAGGTCCGACTCTTCATGGCCACTTCATGAACGGCAACCACAATCCGTGTGGACACAGGATCGATGTTCGACCGCCGTGCCCATGTCTGGAATCGAAGGAGTGTTGGTTCAGGATCGGGCGCGGTCCGGTCGATGATCTGACGGTCTGAGAACGCGAGGTCACTGCGATGAACGATCACGAGCAGGTCAAGCCGAGCACCCGGTCGAACGAGCGCTGGCTCACGCCCGGGGAAGTGGCACGGATGTTCCGGGTCAACCCCAAGACGGTGAGTCGTTGGGCCGACGCGGGCCGCCTGGCGTCGCGCCGCACGTTCGGAGGGCACCGCCGCTTCCCAGAGTCGGAAGTCCGGAAGCTCCTGGACGAATTCGACCGCGACTAACGGCACCGCCGGGCGCCGGGCCCCGGGCGCGGGCTCAGGGAGCCGAGCTGCCCTGACGGACCTGGGCTCGCTGCTTGCGGACCACGAGCTTCCACCACAGCACGGCGAGGTCGCGAAGCGTCCGAGCGATGCGGCCAACCCTGAAGAACTGGGACCGGCCGTGTGCACGGGGGTAGTGACTCACGGGGATCTCGACGAACCGCGCTCCGATGGCCTGCAGCCGGGTGACGAGCTCCACCGGGAACACGCCGCTGTCGACCTCGAGGGGGACGCGCTCGATCACCGAGCGGCGGATCAGCCGGAAGTCGCAGTCGGTGTCTCGCACCCCGATTCCGAACAGGATCGCCACCGTGCGATGCCAGATCCGACCGATCACGGTTCGTACCGGTCCGTCGCCTCGTCGGAGCTTCCACCCCTGGACCACGTCGACATCGTCGCTCGCGGCTTCGATCAGCGATTTCAGCTCACGGGGGTCGTACTGGCCGTCGCCGTCGGTGTAGAAGACCCAGTCGTGGGTGGCCGCGGCGAATCCCGACTTGAGCGCGCCGCCGTAGCCACGGTTGCGAGGATGGGCGACGATGCGCACATCGGGGAGCCGCCCCGCAACCTCCTTCAGCACCTCCAGCGAGTTGTCACTGGAACCGTCGTCAATGACGACCACGTCGAAGCACTCGACCTGGCCGCTCAGCGTCTCGTGCACCGCTTCGACGAGCCCGCCGATGCTCGGCGCGTCGTTGAAGCAGGGGAAGAACGCCGTCACGGACCGAACCGCCGGATTCATCGGCATCGGATCACGCCGCTCCGGCGGCCCAGCCGGTGAGGGCCTCGCACACACGGTCGACCTCGTCGTCGCGCAGGCCACCGTGGCAGGGCAGGCTCACGACTTCGCGGGCCCAGGCCTCGGCGTTCGGACAGGGCACGCGCGTGAACACCCGGTAGGCCGGCTGGTCGGTGAGCGCCCTGGGATAGTGCACCGCCGTCGCGAAGCTCGGCGACATGGCTTCTCTGAATTCGTCGCGGCGCCCGTCGGTGACGCGGAGCACGCAGAGATGGTTCACGTGGCGGTCGTGCTCGGGTGGCCACCACAGTGAGGGGGCGGCGTCGCGGTAGCGGGCCGTGATCTCGCGTCGGCGCCGGTTCTCGTGCGAGAGACCGGCGAGACGCAGCCTGAGCACGGCCGCCTCGAGCTCCGACATCCGAGCGTTGGTCGCGACCCGGACGTGATGGTACGGCGGACCGGTGGGGTCGACGCCGTGGGCCCGCAGCAAGCGGATCTCTCTGTCGAGGGCCGGATCGTCGGTGACCACGGCCCCGCCGTCGCCGATGCCTCCGAGGTTCTTGGTGGGGTAGAAGCTGTAGCACACCGCAGCCGAGCCCGATTCGGGGCTCACGGCGCCATGGGCTTGGGCCGCGTCCTCGATCACGTTGACGCCGAGCTCCAAGAACGGCCCCACGTCGGCCGGTCGGCCGTAGAGGTGCACCGGCACGATCGCCTTCGTCGAATCGCTGAGCACCGCCTTGACCGAGCCCGGATCGAGCAGTGCCGTGTCGGCGTCGACATCAGCCGGCACCGGAACCGCACCGACGGCGGTGACGGCCGCCGCCGTGGGCACGGCGGTCATGGCCGGAACGACCACCTCGTCACCGGGACCGATCCCGAGGGCGGCCATCGTCAGACGCAGCGCCTCGGTGCCCGACGACACCGCAACTGCGCTGGCCGCACCGGCCTCGGCCGCAAGCTCGGTCTCGAACGCCAGCGTCTCGGGGCCCAGCAGCATCTGACCCGACCGCAGGACCCGATCGAGCGCGTCGTGGATCTGCGATCGAGCGGCTCCTGAGATCCTCGTGAGGTCGACGAACGGGACGGGGCTGCGGCTGCCCGTCACAGGTACCACGACAGATGGCGGCGGTAGTACGACAGGGTGTCGACCATCCCCTCGGCCAGGTTCACCACGGGCACCCAGTCGAGGAACTGCTTGGCCTTCGACGCGTCACCCCGATAGCTCCCGATGTCGATGCGCTTGCGCTCGGGAGGCCAGTCGACGGTCACGAGCGATCCGGATCCAGCAGCATCGATGATGATGCCGGCGACTTCGCGGAGCGATGGGTACTCGGGATGGCCCAGGTTGAACACCTCGCCCGTCGCGTGGGTGCACAGCGCGGCGGCGGTGATGGCCACGACCACGTCGTCGACGTGGAGGCAGTCGCGGAACTGGAGCCCGTCGCCGTAGAGCGTGATCGGCTCGTCGAGCAGCGCACGCCGCACGAACGACGGCAGGAATCCGCTGTCGTCGCCCCGGAGCCGCTGCCGGGGCCCGTACACGTTGGTGAGGCGCAGGGCGCACGCCCGCAGCCCGTGCGTGCGGGCGTAGATGAGGTGGGCCTGCTCGGCCGCGAGCTTGCTGATGCCGTTGACGTCGACCGGCGTGGTGGGATGCTCCTCGTCGACGGGGAGGTACCGAGGTCGGCCGTAGACCTGGCGGGTGGAGGTGTGGACGATCACCGCGTCGGGGTTGACCTTGCGCATCGTCTCGAGGAACGCCAGGTTCGATCGGGCGTTCAGATCGAGGTCGCGGACCGGGTCCTCCATCGATGCGAGATGGCTCACCTGGCCGGCGACGTTGAACACGTACTCGGCCCGAGCGACGACGGGGGCCACGGCCTGGGCGTCGCCGATGTCCGCGAGCACGACGTCGACGGGTGCACCGCAGCCCTGGAGGTTGCGGTGGTCGCCGCCGTGCTGGGGGACGAGGGCGTCGACGACGACGACGACCGCACCGGCCTCCGCGAGCGCGCGAGCCAGGTTCGAACCGATGAACCCCAAGCCGCCGGTGACCACGCACCGTGCGCCTGAGAACGCCGACAGATCGTGTTCGAGCATGGATATCCACCCCGGGCCGAATGGTGCGGGCGAGCTGCGATGCCGACCTCACCGTCGGTGCTCGACGGTCAGGGCGTCCAGAGGTAGCGGACGACCTGCACAGCGTAGACAGCACTGAGCGCGCTACCACAGACGAGCAGTGCGATCACGACAGGTCTGCGCCAGCGGGCCATGAAGATCCCGGCGGCGACGAACGGGACGAAGCATTCGTTGGAGTACCGACCCATCCCCACGAGGCCGACGGCGAAGGGCGGAAGCAGATACGCCGCTGTGAACACGATCCAGGGCCAGGGCAGACCCCGTCGGGTGAGCGCTGCGACGGCGACCACCCCGAGGGCGGCGACGCCGAGCGCGAGATGAGCCCCGACGAACTTGGCGTAGGCCCTGGTGAGCGCCTCGACGATCGAGATCTCGTCCCACGCACCCTTGGCCGCGATGAACACGAACGGATCGCCGGTGCGGTGCCAGAGGTACCCGAGCCACGTCGCGACACCCGCCGCCGCGGGCCCGACCGTCAGCACGAGCGGCCGGATCGTCGATCGGACGGTCGATCGGCTGGTTGGCTGCACGGTCGATCGGCTGGCGGTCGTATCTCCGTCGGATCGCGACCAGCTCGGCCACCAGGGCTGGGCCACGAGCCCCAGGCCGATCGTCGCGGCCACGAGGAACCCGTTCGGGCGGATGAGTGCCGCGACGGCGGCGCACCAGCCGGCCGCAGCGAATCGCCGTTCGTCGACGAAGGTGAACGCCCACACCGACGCGCACAGGAAGATCGCCGACGGGTAGCCCATCGAGAACACGAACGAAGCCGGGAAGCAGGCCAAGGCCCACACCGCCCAGCGGGCCGCGTCGGCGCCGGCGAGGCGCGCCGTGATCCGGTGCAGCCCGGCCAGCGCGAGCAGCAGCACGACGTGGTTGACGAGCACGCCGACGATCTGGTCGTTGAACCCCGCGGCCCGGCCCAGCTTCAACACGCCGGGGTACAGCGGGAAGAAGGGCCACGGTGTCTGCTCGTCGCCTCCCGTGGGCGCCGGACCGTAGCCCTCGACCGCGATGCGGTGGTACCAGCCGAAGTCGAAGATGACGAACCCGCGGTAGCGAAGCTCGAAGTTGCTCCACACGTGCGAGATGCTGGCGATCATGGCCACGTCGACGACGATCCGCGAGAGCAGCCATGGAACCCACGCGGTGCGGATCGAAGCTCGGAGCGTCGGGGCGACCGGGGCCTCGACGGGGTCTCCGGTCGCTGCGCCGGGGAACTCGGCGTCGGCGGTCGACGCCCCCGGACGCGTCGGCGCGGAGGCGTCGGAAACGTCGGAAACGTCGGAGTCGAGCGTGGTGATCCCCCTAGGCTCGCTCGCCATCACCTCACCCCGATCTGACGGCCGCCGGCACGAATCGTCCCGATCGTAGGCGGGACGGCACCGTCGGATTCAGCGACACCAGGCCACGACACCAGGCCGCGACACCGGGCCATGAGATGGAGCGCCCGTGGAGCGTGACGAGTACCGGCGCATGGCGGCGGTGGAGGAATCGCACTGGTGGTACGGCACCACCCGCGAGCTGCTCCGGTCGCTCGTCGGGGACAGGCTGCCAGCGGGCGGCCGCTTCCTCGACGCCGGCGCGGGCACCGGAGCCACCGGGGCCTGGATGGCCGACCACGGATCGGTCGTCGCGCTCGACTTCGAGCCCCTCGCGCTCGAGCTCCTGCGCGAGCAGCACCCCGGCATCGGGATGGCCGCAGCCGATGTGCAACGGCTGCCGTTCGCCGACGGTGCGTTCGATGCCGCGCTGTGCGTGACGGTGCTCTGTCACCGTTCCATCGCCGATCCGGTCGTCGCCGTGCGCGAGCTGGCCCGTGTGGTGCGTCCGGGTGGCGTGGTCGCGCTCCTCGAGCCCGGGGTTCGCGCCCTGCGCCGGGCCCACGACCGGGTGACGCACACCGGCCGGCGCTTCTCGCGGCGCGATCTCGCCGGGCTTGTGGCGCAGGCCGGCTGCGAGGTCGTCCGCTCGAGCGGCGCCTACTCGTTCCTCGTCCCGCCGGCTGCTGTGAAAGCTGTGCTGGAGCGAGGCCGCACGTCGTCCGACCTCGATCGGGCCGAGAGCGGTCTGGGCGGGATCCTGCCCCGGTTGGCTCGGATCGAGCAGCGTTGGCTCCGCGCCCACTCGCTGCCCTTCGGCCTGTCGGTCGTGGCCATCGGACGCGTCCCAACCACCGAAATGTGCGCGGAAACGCTCACCCCGTGAGCAATTCCGCGCACATTTGGCGGGTGTGTGCGTGTGGGTGGGCGGCCGGGGTCAGCTCGGTCGTGGGTCGGGTTTCTGGGGTGGATCGTCGGCGAGGGGGATGTCGGGGGACGACACATGCTCCGCAGCGATGGTGATGGTCACTCGCTCGTCGCGACTCCGGTCGAACGGGTAGGTGTCGACCCCCATGTACTTCTTGGCCAAGCTGTCGATGAACGTGCGATCGGAATCGTCGCTCAGCACGGCGCGTCCCCTGATCTCCACGTAGCGGTTGGGGTTGTTGCGATGGGGGACGCACACGGTTGCCCGCTCGTCGAGGGTGAGGTTGCGATGCTTCTTCCTCGACGTGATCGTGCTCAGGCGCACATGCGTCCCGTCGAACATCACCGCCATGGGCGTCACCGAGATGCTGCCGTCGGGTCGCATCGTGGCGAGGTATCCCGTCGGCAGATCGTCGAGGATGTCGTGCACCGAGTCGGGGATGGGCTTCGTGGGCGGTGTCGGCAGGCTCTTGTCGGGGGTCGGGGCGTCGGTCTCGGGCGTCGAATCTTCGGGAGCGGGAGCGTCGGTCATGCGGCGACCGTAGATGTTCACGTCCCCCCTCGCCCACTGGAAGACCCCAGCTCAGCTGGGGTCTTTTCGCGTTCAGGGACGGCCGGTTCCAGCGGAGCGGCGCACACCCCCGGTCTAGGCTGGGCTACTCCGCAGACCAGCGACTGATGGAACGGGGTGGGGATCATCACTGACGAAGCCGACTCGAGCGCTACTCCGAGCGAAGACGAAGTCCCAGTCCCCGTCGAGGTCACTCCCTGGTTCGCCTGCAGGCAGGTCCAGATGACTCCGCTGTTCCAGCGCAGGCTGGTCCACTGGAATCCGTGAGGCTGATGTTCCATCAGGCTGGAGTTGCAGGCTGCGCCAGAATCATGTCTATGTGATATGTTTTCGGCATGCCCGAGGGTTCGACGCTCGCACGCCTGCTGGAAGTCGCCGTTGGCCAGCATGGCTTCATCACGCCCGACACGGCCGCCGCTGTCGGAGTGGATCCTGCACGCCTGCCGGTCATGCTGGCGCGAGGGCAGCTCGAACGGTGCGGCAGAGGGCTGTATCGCATCCCCCAGTTGCCCATTGACAAGTACGACCATCTTGCAGCAGCCGTCATGCGGGTTGGCCACGGTGCAGTCGTGTCGCACGCGTCATCGGACTACCTCCATGGCTCGACCGACACTCCACCGGACACGATTGAGCTCACCGTTCCAACCTCGGCGCGGATTCGGCGCCGAGGTCTCGACGGAATCAAGATTTGGCGGGAGGACCTCGCGAGCGGCGACCTCACTGTCGTCGATGGCATTCCGACGACCACCGCTGGCCACGCCAGCCGTGAAGCCGGCGATAGGCGCCGAACGCCGTCGTCGCCGAGGGCGTCAGTGCCGAGTTGCCGCGACAATGGGGCGATGGGACGACCGCGTGTGGAGCTGATCGACGGCAAGGTGTTGTACGACGGACGGTCTCTTGTCGCATGGGCTTCACGAGTCGCTGACCGAATTGTCGAGCGGTGCGACGCCAGCCGCATCGTGCTCTACGGCTCGGTCGCACGCGGCGACGACGGCCCGGACTCAGACATCGACCTGCTCGTCGTCATGCCGATCGTCGGCCGCCGCCATGACACCTCGGTCCGGGTGCTCAACGAGCTTCGCGACCTTCCGGTGCCGGTCGACATCACCGTTGTCGACCCGGCGCACCTCGACGAAGAAGCGAGCGTACCCGGGGTCGTGCGCGCCGCGATGCGCGAAGGGAGGGTCCTTGTCGTCGCCTGATCGCACAGACATAGCTCGCCGTTGGTTGCGCTGGGCTGACGAGGACCTTGCTCTCGCCGAGCACACAGCAGCTGACCCCGATGTGGTTGCCCGTGGCGCGTGCGTTTGGGCGCACCAAGCCGCCGAGAAGGCGCTCAAGGCTCTGCTGATCTTGCGCGACATCGATCCGCCGAAGCTTCACGATCTCGACCGATTGGCGCAGCGTCTACCAGACGACGAGGGCCGTGCCTTTGTACGGATCGAGCTTCCCGAGCTGACTCGCTGGTCGATCGAAGGCCGGTACCCGGCCGACGTGGATGAAGCCACCCACGCAGACGGCCAGAAGGCCATCACGATCGCCAGGGAGATTCTCGATGCGGTTCGCCCCCGTATCACAGCCAAAGGATCGGATCAATGACCGACCCCTCGACGCAACGCTGTCCTCCCGGTGCTCGACGCAGCCGCCGAGCTCCTGTGACGCCGGGTGGCCCCGCCCACACCCGGGCTCGAAGCTGACGGCCTCAGCGCCAGAACGGGGCTGCGGTGTCGTGGGCCCGTCGGGCGAACTCGCGATGGCCCAGAGCTCGCAGGGGCTCGGAGATGATCTCGACGCCGACGATCCCGTCGAAGCCCTTGGCCCGCAAGGTGTCGACGAAGCGCCGCAACGGCAGCACGCCCTCTCCCGGGAACACCCTGCGGTGGATCATCTCGTGGGTGAGGTCGTCAGACAGCAGTGCCGGATGATCGTCGAACTGGACGAACGCGATCTCGTCGCAGGGCAAGGCCTCGAGATCGGCCCAGTCGTCGGGTCCGTGGCAGAAGTGCCAGCTGTCGACGACCACGCCGGCGTCGATGCCGGTCTGGTCGATGAGCTGGCGGGTCTTGGCGATCGTGTCGAGCGCCAGGGTCGGCAGGAATTCGATACCGAGCCGGAACCCGGCATCGTTGACCATGCGGCCCGCCCGGGCGAAGTTGGCGACGGTGGCGTCGTCGAGCGCCGAGGCCGCCCCGCTCATCACGAACCGGGGCTGCAGCACCAGTGCCGCATCGATGATCTGACGCGCCGAGTCGATCGTGGCCTCCTCGTCGTCGCTCACCACGAGAGCCTGCAGCTCGCCGCAGCGAACGTCGTGGTCGCGCAGCGCGGCGGTGAGGTCGGCGAGCTGGCCCCCGTCAGCGAGATGGGCAGCAACCGACCAGATGTCGATGCCCACCAGCGGGAAGCCAGCTGCGGCGGCCGCGCCGATCTGGGAGACGAGGTCGGGTGGGTCGGGGCTGACGTAGGGCGACCACTGGATGGACTCGTAGCAGAGCTCGACCATGCCCAGGGTTACCAGGCCCCCCGACGGTCGTCAACCGAATGCCCGGCGCCGAGGAGGTTCCGGGGTGACGTGCCAGGATGGGATGGTGCCCGACCCCGGCCGCGCCCAGCGGCGAAGACGTCGATCGAGTCGATCCGTGACTCGCGGCCCGACGCCGGGCGCGGTGCTGGTCCTCGCCCTGGCTCTCGTGACGGCGTCGATGGCGACGGGCACCGCTCGGGCCCAGGCCGGAGCCGAGGTCGAGCAGGGTCTGGTCCTCGCCGATCCGCCTGCTCGGAACGACTCGTCCCCGAAGCTGGCGAGCTCTCTGGCCGACATCGCGGAGCCCGGTCTCAGGCTCGGGCCGGTACCGGGTGGGATCGCTCCGGGCTCGATCCCGGGCGATCTGACGCTTGCACCAGCGCCATCCGCGGGCTCGGCCCGGCTCGAGGTCACGATCACGGCGCGGCCGGGGCAGACTGATCGCGTGGCCGCGCTGGTGGTCGCGTCGGGCGGGATCGTGCGGACCCGGGCTGGCGATCGGGTCGATGTTTCGCTGGGAGCGGCCACCGGCATTGCCGCGCTGGAGGCTGATCCCGACGTCGTGTTCGTCGAGCTCACCGAGACCCCTCAGCTCGAGGCTGTCGTCGGCGAGCAGGTCGCGGCATCGGGCATCGACCTCTGGCACGCCGCGGGACGCATCGGGGCCGGCCAGACCGTGATGGTCATCGACGGGGGGTTCGCCGGCTCGACACTGCGCCAGACCGGTGGCGACCTCCCGCCCGCCCTCACCACCATGAACCTGTGCTCGGGGGGATTCGACCAGACCGATCACGGCACCGCCGTCGCCGAGATCGTGCACGATCAGGCACCCGGCGCTGCGCTGCGCCTCGTGTGCGTCGACAGCCAGACCGATCTCGAGGTGGCTGTCGACGATGCCATCGCGCGGAGGATCCGGGTGATCACCATGTCGTTGGGTTTCCTCAACTCGGCGCGCGGCGACGGCTCGGGCGCGGCCGGGACACCCAACCACGCCGTGGCCCGGGCCGAGGCCGCCGGTATCGTCTGGGTGAACGCCGCCGGCAACTACGCCGAGCGTCACCACAGCGCCGTCTTCGACCCCCAGACCAACGGGTACCACGATTTCTCGCCCTCCAACGACGGCAACGGCGTGTTGCTGGCCCCGGGGCTCTCGACGATCTTCCTGAGCTGGGACGCCTGGCCCACCACGGCGATCGATCTCGATCTGCACCTCTACGACACCAGCCTCCAGCTCGTGGCGTTCAGCGAGACCGTGCAAGACGGCAGCCAGCCGCCAACCGAGCGGCTCACCGTCAACAACCCCGGGCCGACGTTCGCCCTGGTCTACATCGCGGTCTTCCGGGCCTCGGGCATCGCGACGCCACGGTTCGACCTGTTCGTGCCCGATGTCGGAGCCCTCGAGTTCACCACCCCAGCGGGCAGCATCGTCGAGCCGGCATCGTCACCGTCGGCGGTGGCTGTCGGTGCGTATTGCGGCAGCGCCGTCGAGGAGTTCTCGTCGCGAGGACCGTCCATCGACGGCCGGACCAAGCCCGACATCGCCGCCCTCGACTGGACGGCCACAGCCACCTACGGGACCGCGACCATCGCCTGTGAGGGCGGGGGATTCGGAGGCACGTCGGCAGCTGCGCCCGCGGTCGCTGGTGCCGTGGCGGTCATCCTGGCCAACGATCCGAACCTTTCCGTCGACGGCGTGCGCGCTCTCCTACGTGAACGGGCGCTCGATCCGACCTGGAGCCTGCCCGGCATCGATGACGACATCGGTGCCGGCACGCTCCACCTCGGCGCGGTGGTGACACCGCCACCGCCACCGCCACCGCCACCGCCACCGCCACCGCCACCGCCACCGCCGCCGCTGTCGCCGCCGCCGGCGGCGGTCCCG
>VFJJ01000198.1 GCA_009886115.1 Actinomycetota bacterium | reverse complement strand
GCGTGAAGGCGGCCGTCTCGGCGTCACGCACACGTTGCTCGTGCCCACCATGATCGACATGCTGCTGGCGGAGGGAGCGCTGGGCGACGCCCGACCCCGGGTGCTGCAGTACGGCGCAGCGCCCATCGACCCGGCAACGCTCACCGCCGCCCTGCGAACGCTGACCGAGACCCGGTTCGTGCAGATCTTCGGCCAGACCGAGGTGAGCCCGATCACCGTCCTCTCGCACGACGACCACCTCCTGGCGGCGAACCATCGCCCCGACCTCTTGACGTCGGTCGGTCGCCCGGTACGGGGTGTCGAGGTGCGGGCCGAGCATCCCGATGCCGACGGGGTCGGCGAGCTCGCGGTGCGCGGGCCCCACACGTTCGTGACCGACGCCGACGGATGGCGGCGGACGGGCGATCTCGGATGGATCGACGCCGAGGGCTTCGTGCGCCTGCGGGGCCGGGTGAACGATCGCATCGTCCGGGGGGGCGAGAACATCTACCCGGTCGAGGTCGAGCAGGCGTTGTCGTCGCACTCGTCGGTGCTCGCCGTGGCGGTCGTCGGGGTCCACGACCGGCGTTGGGGCGAGATCGTGAAGGCCGTCGTGGTTCCCGTCGACGCCGCGAACCCCCCGTCGCTGGCTGAGCTCCAAGCGCACGCCCGCGAGCGCATCGCCCACTTCAAGGTCCCGTCGGTCGTCGAGATCATCGACGAGTTGCCCCGCAACTCGGCCGGCAAGGTGCTCCGCCGTTCGCTGATCAGCTGACCGGCTGACCGCTCTCCGGGGCCACCGGCGATTCCTCCGATCGCCGGACTCGCCAGAACGGCGCCGCCTCTTCCACAAGCACGCCGCGTTCACCCGTCCTGCCGAGCCCGTCGACGGCGCGCTCATCGAGCAGGTCTTCGCCGACGACCTCGCCAACCTGGTTGGCAGCATTGGCAGCGCTGGGTCGAGCCGATGACCGCCGGGGACGGGAGCTCGGTCGCGGCCGTGGCGTTGGGCCCGTCGACCATCGAGGTGGCGGGATATCCGGTCACCGACAGCTTCTTCGGTGCCCCGCTCATCGACGGCGACGAGTGGCGCGAGACCCCGACGCCGCACCGGCGCCTCCACGGAGGTCGGCGGCCTCGACCTGATCGTCCGTCTGGGCGGGTACATGGTCGAGTCGAACATGGGCCACAAGGGCGATGTCTTCGACCCCAAGGCCGGTGAGGACCCCACGATCTACGGATGGCGAGCTGCGGCCGAGACGGCCCGGTTCTCGAAGTTCGTCGCCGCCCAGATCTACGACGAACCGCCGCATCACTCGTACGTGTGGGGCGGCAGCGGGGGAGTTCGACGGTCGCCGCTGTGCCTCCAGTACGCACCTGGAGTGTAGGACGCGGCCATGCCGTTCATGGGCGACGCTCACGTCGACGATCACGGGAACTTCCGCCTCATCAAGGGCGGCGCAGGCAACTTCTCGGCCATGTTCAATGTGCAGCGCCTGTTGGGCGATCGCCTGACCGATGTTGTCGACGCCATGGTGCCGGGCGGCAGTGGCAACCCCTTCGGCGGCCGACTGGACGGCGTCGCTCGACGTGCGCCGGCGCAACGGGGAGGCCTTCGGACGCGTCCTCCGTGAGCATGACCTGCTGCTCACGCCCACGTCTCAGCTCGTCGCCTGGACTGTCGAGAACTGGGACCGAGCCTGGACGACGGGCAAGGACGCCTTCGCCCACGGTGTCTTCGGACCGGGCACCTACACCAGCCACACGCATCTGCAGAACTGGCTCGGATTTCCGGCCGTCTCGGTGCCGTGCGGGCTCGTCGACGGGCTTCCCGTGGGCCTGCAGATCTGCGGTCCTCCCGGCTCCGAGGCCCGCATCTTCCGGGCCGCGGCGGCCTTCCAGGGCGCCTTCCCCCAGCTCGAGTCCCCACCGGTGTCGTAACCCGCTCGTCAGCCGCTCTCGAGGAGGGGCCGGGCTCGAAGCGGCTGTCCTCAGGCGGGCTCGAACACGGGTACGAACACGTCGCCGTGGTGCTCGAAGACGACCCGTACGGACTGGCCGATGGTGATGGTGTCGAGGTCGCAATTCACGAGGTTGGTCGTGAAGCGCAGCCCGGCCTGTTCGACGAGCTCCACGATGGCGATGGCGTACGGGGGCGCGACATCGGGATGGTACTGGTGACGGTTGATCGTGAACGTGTAGACGACGCCGCGTCCGCTCACCGCCCGATACACCGTGGGACCGGCGCAGGTGGGGCACACGAGCGTCGGCGGGAAGACCCAACGGTCGCAGGCCGGGCACTGCGGTAGGCGCAACTCGCCCGAGGCGCCACTCGTCCAGAACTCGCGGTTGTCGTCGTCGAGCGCTGGCGTCATGCGGGGTGCTGGCGACATGCGAGGTGCGGGCGACACTTGGGGTTCGGGCGACGCAGCGGGCGTGGGAGCGGTCACGGTCGCGGACGCTAGCTCCCGGCCCGGAGCCCGGCCGGAGAGGAGCG
>VFJJ01000158.1 GCA_009886115.1 Actinomycetota bacterium | reverse complement strand
TCGCCACCTGCCAACGTGAGGGCATGCAGACCCTCGAGATGTCGCTCACCGATCTCGTCGAGCGCCGCCTGGTGACCTACGACGACGCCGTGGCCGTCAGCCTCTGGCCCGCCGAGGTCGTGAGGCCGGCCGACGGCGGCGCGGTACCGGCCCCGACGGTGCCGAGTCCGCCTCGGGGCGCCGTGCCGGAGCGCTGGGCGGGCTGAGGATCACGCCCGAACGCGCCGGTGGCGCGGCCTGAGAGGCTGTCGCGAATGTTTATGCAGCGCGATCAGGTGTTATGCGGATCGGTTAGACGGCGGAGCAACATACGGGTGTGGGCGGCCCATATGAAGCCTTCTGTGATCTGGGGGTCGCGTTCATAGTCGATCTGGAGGCGGCGGTTGTTCATGAGCCAGGACCAGGTCCGTTCAACGATCCAGCGTTGAGGAAGGATCTCGAAGGTGTGCGGATGGATCTTGTGGACGACCTCGACGTTGATGTTCTGTCGTCGGCAGTGCTGGGCGAACACGACTTTGAACCCGGCGTCAGCCCAGAGCTTCGAGAGCCGCTTGGTCTTGGGACGGGCCCGGTCCACGACGGCGATCCCGCCAGCGTTGTCGGAGGTGCTCGCCGCCATGACGACCACTGCGATGATCAGACCCAGCGTGTCGACGATCCCGAACGTCTTTCGGCCCGAGATCTTCTTCCCGGCGTCGTATCCCCTGGTAGTGCTGGTGACAGTGGCGGCACCGCGGACGCTGCGAGCGTCGATGATCCCGGCCGAGGCCTCAGGGTGGCGGCCCTCGAGCTCCCGGACTTGCTGGGCGAGGCGGGTCGCGATTTGTTCCCAGGTCCCATCCCTGGACCAGGTCAGGTGATAGCGGTGCACGCTGTTCCAGTTCGGGTAACACGACGGCAGAGCCCGCCACTGGCAGCCGGTCGCAGCGACGAAGAAGATCGCGTCGACGATCCGGCGACGGTCGTTGCGCACCGGTCGACCCATCCGACCCCCACCCGAAGCTGGGGCAACAAGATCCTCGATAAGAGCCCACTCTTCATCGCTCATATCGCCATGCGCGGTACGCCAGGTAGGCATATATGGTTGTCGAGGTTCGTTCATGAATATATTATATCAGAGTTACCGCCCGAGATAGTGGCAATCCAGCACACTACCAGCCAAAACTTTGCCAACAGGCTCTGAGGGCCGCGCCACCTTTTCTTGGATGCTTCGAGTCCAGTCGGTACTAGATCGAGTTCGTACAGGGCGCGACTGCGGCGATCGCGTAGCCCGTCCCACCCCCCGTGACGGTGGCTGCATGGAGCGTTGAGAGTTCGGCAAGGTAGCCACCAGCGACAAGGCCCGCCTCGTCGAGGTAGATGCCGGGTTCGCTATTGGCGAATGCGGCTTCTTCTGCGATTTGGATCGATTTGAGGTCTGCCTGGCACGCGCTGGTCTGGCCCTTGTCGCCGATGGCCGAGACGGAGAACACGACGATGCCGGCGAGGACGCCGAGGATGACAATCACCACGAGGAGCTCGATGAGGGTGAAGCCCTCCTCGGTGCGGAGCCGCTTGACATGCTTGAACATCGGGTTTTCCTTTCATTGGATCTTCCGTGACGTGGACTCAGCCGCTTCGCTGCTGAGGTCCTGGGTTCTCAGCGGCTAGCTGAGTCGCCATGAGGCGATGACGGGGCTGTCGCTGGTGCCTCCGATGTGCACCACTGCGGTGGCCGTGACTGGTTGACCGCCTTCGCCCGAGATCGGGACGGCGGTGGACGTGACGATGGCGGTGGACCGGTACCCGGCCGGCAGTCCCAGCGCCACCGTGGCGGTTCGCTTGATGGTGAGCTGATCAGCGACGACGCCCCCGCGCAGCTCGACGCGCCCGAACGAGTCGGACCCTGAGGCGTCGACCGACGCTCCGGGCGAGTACACGAGGCCGTGGATCACGACGTCGCTGCCTGAGCCTCCCGAAGACACTCGGAGGGTCTCACCTCCCTGCGGATTGGAGGCGACCCCGGCAAAGGGTGCGGGGGCAGTGGCATCCAGCGTGGTGGTTGCCTGGTAGAGGCTGAGCTCGATGCCGCTCGGAGCCGTCCATCCGAAGAGCTCCATGTTGACGTTGGAGTTGGCTCGGATCTTCGACGTGCCCCCGAGCACGAAGAGCACACCGTTTGCCGGGTCGCTGGCGTACTGCGATGCGCTGCACGAGAGGCCGAGCTGCGTCTGCTGGGTCAAGTGGGGCTTGCCACCCAGGACATTGATGACCGACCCTGCCGAGGGGTTGAGTACGATGTTTCCCATGCCGTCTAAGAAGTAGACGCCGCTCGCGAAGTAGTTGACCGTACCGGGGCCCTCGAGCAGCGCTGGCAGGTTGCCCTGGTAGATCCCGGGGAAGAAGACCCGGCACGTACCGGCGCCGTTGGTGACTGGTGCCGGTGCAGCAACCAGACCGGATGGGAGGTCTGACGTGTACGTCGGCGTCGGCAGCGGGTCGAGACAGCCGTAATACCCGTACCCGGCAGCGGTGTCGACATCGAGGTTCGAGGGCTGCGTTGAGCATCCGGTTCCCGGGATCTGGACCTGCTGCACGTCGCCGCCAGTAACCGTGAGGTCGAGCTGATTGCCCCAGGCCGACGGCCCGGGCAGACCGTTGTAGAACGGGCCGTCGATCGTCGTGGAACCACCGATGGTCGTGAACCCGGGAGTGGTACCGGTCGTTCCGGTGATGAAGACCGACCACGGAGCGGCTGCGCTCGAGATTTGCGACAGCGCCAGGCACTCGATCGTGACGCTCGGGGTGCGGGTGTTGACGACCGGGAGTCCGGTGAGGCTCGGCGTCGAGTCGCACCCGCCGGCCTGGTGCATGCGATCGATCGCGGCGTCGATGCCGGCCTGCGCGGCGTAGTTCCTCGCCTGCTCGGCTTTGGCGACCCTGCCGAACCGGAAGTTCGTGTCTGTCTGCTTCAGGAGGGCGATCGTCACGAGCCCCACCGCCGACATGAACACCAGCACGAGGATCAACACCGACCCGCGCTCACGCCGGCCTGTCGTCATGTCAACTCGCCGTGTCATGTCGTGATGCTCCAGCCGCCCGCGGATCCGTTGGCGTTGAATCCAGTGCCGGACGGGGCCAGCGTGACCTGGTAGGTCCGGCCCGTCCGCCACCCGGTTGTCGGCAACGGAGCCGAGGTCCAGACCCCGCTCGTGAGGCTCAGGGCCAAAGGACCGGTGCTGAACCCGCCGGTTCCGGTGACCGTTGCCGACGTGAAGTTGGTCGAGCAGTTCCCGACCGTGGTGAAGCGCAATCGGGTGTTGGCGGCGATGGCCAGGTTGGATCCGCTCACGGTGCCGGTCAGGGCGGTCGGGGTCGGTGTCGCGACGGTGCAGACCTGGGTGACGGCGATGGGGCCGAGCGTGAGGCCAGTGCCGTCGGGGCGGACGATGCCCGTGAAGCTCAGCGTTGCGCCGACCGATGCGTTGGTGCGGTTGTTGGGCCAACCGGTGGCCGGCAGGGTGACGGTCCGGCTGGCGCCCGACGCGGTCACGCTTCCGCTCCCCGAGCCGTTGCTGACCGTGATTGCTGCACAGCTCCCGATGGTGACCAGCGAGAAGGTCGGCGCGGCGGCGGTGAGGGCGCCGTTGTCGAACACGGTGACCGACGCCGGCGGCGATCCCGAGACGTAGGTGCAGGGCGTCGTTAGCGTGATGGCCCAAGTGGCGGCTACGCCGGCTGCGGTGTGAGCGCCGTTCACGGTTGCCGTCACCGATGTCGGCGTGTTGGTGGGCCAGCCCGAGGCGGGCAGGGTGGCGGTGCCGGCAGCGGAGAGTGCGAGGTTGGTGGTGACGCCGGGGATGGTGATCGTCAAGCCTGAGCAGGTGCCTGTTGTGGACACGCTGGCCGTGGGAGCTCCTCCGATGACGAGCCCGCCGCTGGTGACCTGGAGTGCGGTGGGTGTCGGTGCCGGCGTCGAGAGCTGGCATGCGGTGGCTGTCGTGACGGTGAAGGTGCCGAAGGTGCTGGCACCCGAGGTGATCGTGGCGGTCTTCGAGCCGGTCGTCCAGTCGGTCGATGGCACCAAGAACGAGTAGATGCCGGTGCCGTTGTTGGTGGCGGTGTACGTGCCGTTGGTGCTGCCGTTGCCTCGCTGGAACTGGACCGACAACGTGTTCGGGCAGGTGGTTCCCGTCGTGGCGAAGGTGAAGGCGATGCCACTCGACGGGATCGCCGTCCCGGTGGTCGTGACTGGGACGGTCGTGGGTGTCGCCGATCCCGAGGTGTAGGTGCAGGGCACCGGTGCCGGGTTCACGACGAAGGTGAACGAGGGTGCGGGAACGATCCCGGTGTTGTTGACGACGAACGTCTTGGTCCCGGCGGTCCAGCCGGTGTTGGGCGCGCTGGCCGAGCGGTACACGCCGCTCGACAGCGTCAACGGCAGGGTGACCGCGGAGCTTCCGGCATTCCCCGGTGTGTAGGTGACCGAGAGCGCACCGGTACAGCCGGTGGCCACGACCGCGAACCGCACCGGCTGGGCCAGCGCGCCACCGTTGGCGAGCGTCGTCGGGTTCGGCGTGGCCCCACCGGAAGTGACCGCCGTGCACGTTCCTGGAGCCGGTGGCGGCGGTGGCGGCGGTGGAGGACCGGGGGGCGGCGGTGGAGGAGGCGGTGCCGGGGGAGGCGGCGGCGCATTGCCGTTCCCCAGGTTCACGCCGGGGGTCCGCGGTGTGGCCGTGAAGGTGAACGGAAAGGTGACGCCACGCACCGTCGATGTGACTCTGACGGTCCAGTGAGCGAAACCACTTGTCGGAGGCGTCGCGTCGGCAGCGGTGACCTCGTGGGCGACGACGAGCCGGGAGGTCGAGCCCCCGCAGGTGTAGCGGACGAGCTCGCTTGCCTCTGCCCAGTAGGCCACATACGAGGTGCTGGATGCCGCCGCGTCGAGCACGGTCAATCCGAGCACTTTGGTGTAACGGGGGTCGGTCGGGCTCACACAGTCGGTGGGCCGGCCGGCGTCTTCGTCGACGGCGAATGCGCTGGCGATGTCGCTCGGGAGGTACACCGACAGGAGCTGCGCGTCGTGGGAGGCCGCGAGCTGTGCGCTGGATCGGTTCTGGTTCTGCAGGCTGGTGATGATCGCCACGGCGATGACGCTCACGAGCAGCCCGGTGATCACGATGGTGACGAGCAGCTCGGGCAGCGTGAACCCGCCCTCGCGCCGAGCGGTGGCGCGCCCGGTCTCGGCGGCACGGCGAGCACGGCGAACGGCCTTCACGCGGGCCTCTTGAGCACTTCGAGCGTCCAAGACCCGGCCGGGTTCGTGAAGGCCAGTGTGAGCGTGAGCTTCTGGAGCGTGGTGTCGACGCAGCTCGTCGCCACGCTCACGCCGGGGAACGATCCGGACGGGACGGTGTACGCAGGGGGCGCCGATGGGCAGCCCGCTTGGTAGACGAGCTGCGAGTTGTCGGATGCGTACTCGGCGGCCGAGGTGATCACCGCGAGCCCGTTCGAGTGGTTGCGATGGATGCGTGTCGAGCGGGCCAGGGTCAGCAGGCCGGTCATGAGCGCGACGACCACGATGCCGAGGATGGCCACCGCCAGGAGCACCTCGACCAGCGTCGAGCCCGCCTGCCCCGCAGCGCGCCGATCGGCAGAGAGCCGCGGGCGCGCGAGGTGGGAGAGACGGGGACCGCGGCGCGTCGGCTGTGAAGCCTTCACTGCGTGTTCACCTGCCCGAACACGCCGTACATCGCCTGCACGAGCGCCACCGCGACGAAGCCGACGACGAGGCCGACGACGAGGATGATGGCGGGCTCGAACATGTCGGTGAACTTCTTGATCCTGTAACCGAGCTCCCGCTCGAAGTACCGTGCCGCGCCTGCGAGCTGCGTGTCGAGGGTGCCCGTGTTCTCGCCGACACGCAGCATCTGGTTTGCGCTCCCCGGGAACAAGCCGGTCTCGGCGATCGGCCGGGCGAGGCCTTCTCCGCGCACCATGGCGTCGCGTGCGCCGGTCAGGCCCTTCTGGAAAACCCGGTTGTTGGTCGACGCCGTGGCCACCGACATGGCGTCGGGCAGCGGGACACCGGCCTTCACCATCGACGAGAGCATGCGGCAGAATCGCTCGATGATCGCGAAGCGCACGACGTTGCCGAGCCCGGGGAGGCGCAGGAGCACCTTGTCGCGAGCGGTTCTCCCGGCCTCCGTCCGCAACCCGGCCACGAGACCGAGCACGCCCACGACGATGAGGCCCGTGAGCAGCCACCACCAGCCGGTGAGGAAGTCGGTGATGCCGAGCAGCATCCGGGTCGAGAGGGGCAGGTCGGCGTCGAGGCTCTGGAAGAAGGTCTTGAACCGGGGAAGCACCCAGGCCGAGAGCACCACCACGGTGACGACGGCGAAGCCCATCACGACGGTGGGGTACGTGATCGCTGACTTGATCTTGCGCTTGGCCTCGAGGTCGCGGTCGATGTAGTCGGCGAGCTGGTCGAGCGCGTCGTCGAGATGACCGGTGAGCTCGGCCGCCCGGAGGATGCCCACGAAGTACTCGGGGAACACGTCGGTGTGGGCATTCACGGCCACAGCGAGCGGCTCGCCACCCTGGACCCGGATGCGGATGTCGTCGAGGATCCCTCGGAAGCGCTTGTTCTCGACCTCCTCGGCGATGATCTGCAGGGCATCGAGGATCGAGATACCGGCGCGTACGAATGCCGACAGCTGCCGCGACGCGTTCATGACGTCCGCCGGCTTCACCCGTTGCGCGGTGATCTCGATCTGGAGGATCGACTTCCGCTCGCGTATCGACGTGGGGATGAGATGCAGCCGGGCCAGCTCGTAGCGAGCCGCCGCCTCCGACGTGGCGTCGAGCCGGCCCTTGACCTGCTTGCCCTGCTCGTTCGTTGCCTTGTACTTGTAGATCGGCATCGCATCGTTCCTGTCAGGTCGAGTAGACGCTGCGGAGAACCTCGTCGACGGTCGTCACGCCGGCAGCCACGAGGTCGAACGCGGCTTCTTGCATGGTGCGCATGCCGTTGGCGATCGCGTGATCGCGCATGGCCCGGTGCGATGCCCGCTCGAGGATGAGCTGACGCATGCTCTCGGTGACGACGAGCACCTCGTAGACGCCGATGCGGTCCTGATAGCCGGTGCCGGAGCAGAAGTTGCACCCGGTGCCCTTCACGAAGCGGGCGCCTTCGGTTCGTCCGCCGCCCGCCTCGAAGACGGTCAGCTCCTCCGGGGTGAGCGAGTGTGGGGCGCGGCACGACCGGCACACCCGGCGCACGAGGCGTTGGCCGACGACGCCGGTGATCGCCGCTGCGATGAGGAAGGACTCGATGTCCATGTCGAGGAGGCGGTGCAATGCCGATGCCGCGTCGGTGGCGTGCAACGACGAGAGCACCAAGTGGCCGGTGAGCGCCGACTGGACTGCGATGCGTGCGGTCTCGGCGTCGCGCACCTCGCCGACGAGGATGATGTCTGGATCCTGACGCAGGATCGACTTGAGGCCTCCGGCGAAGGTGATGTCGGCCGTCTCGTTGATCTGGATCTGGTTGACGCCCGGGAAGACGTACTCGACGGGGTCCTCGATGGTCATGATGTTGCGCTCGAGGTCGTTGATGTCGTTGACCGTGGCGTACAGCGTGGTCGTCTTGCCCGACCCCGTGGGCCCTGCGCAGATGACCATCCCGAACGGCTGGTTCACCAGCCGTGAGTAGATGGGCGCCACGCTGGCGGGCATGCCCAGCTCGGGCATGGTGTAGAGGGAGCGGCTCTTGTCGAGGATTCGGAGGACGGCCTTCTCGCCCCGGACGGTGGCTGTGGTCGAGACCCGCACGTCGAGCGCCCGGTTGTCGACGGTGGTCTCGAATTGACCGTCCTGGGGTCGACGGCGCTCGACGATGTTCATGCCGGCCATGACCTTGATGCGGCTGGTGATCGCCGCAGCCATGGTGAGCGGGAGCTGCAGCACCTCGCGCAGCGATCCGTCGATCCGGAACCGCACCCGCAGCTCGTGCTCCTGCGGCTCGATGTGGACGTCGGATGCTCGGTCGCGCACGGCCTGGGTGAGCATCAGGCTGACGATCTGGATGACGGGCGCGAGATCGTCGGTGATGGCGCCGCCCGTGGTGGCCGCAGCCGCGGCCTCGGCGGCGGCCGTGGCGAGGGCTGACGGGGCGGCGGGAGCCCGGCCGCGGGGACGGGCCTGCTCGGCGATCTCGAAGGCCTGCACGATGTCGTGGGTACCGGCGAGGGCCGAGTAGTTGCGGGCGATGGTGGCCCTGATCTCGTCGGCGGGAGCGACGAACAGGCGGACATCACGTCCGGTTCGGGCTCGCAGCGCGGGCTCGAGGCTTTCGTCGGTGGGGTCGGCCACGACGACGTCGACGGTGCTGACGGTGCACCGCACAGGGATCGCCAGGTGGGAGCGGGCGAAGCTCTCGTCGAGCAGGGCGATGGCCTCGGGGGAGGGCTCGGAGTTGGCCAGGTCGAAGAACTCGACATCGAGCTGTCGGGCGAGACCGCCGATGAGCTCGTGCTCGTCGAGCGCGCCCAGGTCGATGAGGATCTGGCCCAGGCGGGGAGCCCCACCCTGACCGTTGGCCGCGATGCGGGCCTGCTCCTGGCGCTGGAGGGCTTCCACGAGCTGCGCCGGGGTGACCGAGGCGTTCGAGACGAGGATGTCGCCGATGCGCTTGCGGGCTGGGAGCGGCGCGTGGAAGGGGAGGAGGCTCGGTTCCGGGCTCGCCCCGGCTTCACCCGGGGGAGGCGGGGACGACGGCGCATCGGCGCTCGCAGGCAGGGCGCTCGCAGGTGCGTCACCCGGCGGTGACAGCGTGGAGACGGCTGACGGGGTTGCGACCGGGGCCGCGACCGAGGTCGCCGGTGCGGGCGGGGCTGCCGCTACGGGCGGGGGCGCGCTGCCGTTGCTCGGTGACGTGCCGGTGACCAGCGTCATGCCGGTGATGGGCGCCACGCCGTTGACCGGCGCCAAGGGCGGTAGCGGCGGCAAAGGCGGGAGGGCGATCGAGCTCGGTACGGGAGCACTTGGAGGCACGTTCTCTGTGCCGCGAATGGGCGGGGTCGGAGTCTCAAATGCCTTGTCGCCCTTACGGAACTTCACCTGGCCGTCCTCCACGTGTGAGCGCTCTCGGTACCACATCGCCGATAACTGAGGCGCGGCCAAGGCGAAGATCATCTCGCGCACCATCCGTCACAGGATGGTTGCTCTATGAGGTAATTGTGGCGCGCATGGGATCGGGGTCCCATGACTGAGATGACCTAGGGGTGGAGGGCAGATCCCCGCTCCGAGGGGGATGGCGCCGCGTTGAGTGCTCGGTCTCTCTCGTATCGCCGGTTTTCACGCCACCTTGAATGGAGAGTCACCCACGCCAGCCCCAGCCACAAGAACGCGGCGAGATCGCCCCGACGAAACGCTCGCGAGCCCAGCCGGAACAGCACGGGCCCCGAGAAGCTCTCGTGGTTGCCGGCCGTCCACCACAAGGCGATGCCGATGAACCCGCCAGCGACGAGCTCGTGGCGCCAGGGCCAGCCCACCGCCAGGGCGGCGAGCAGGAAGACCGGGGCCAGGCCATCGAGGAGGTGCACGCCATGCGCGCCGGTGAAGCCCAGGATGACCGGCCCGCTCCAGCCGTGGCGCGGGATCACCCACCAGAGGGCGGCACCCACGATGGCGCCCACACCGACCAGCCGGGCGGCGTCGACCAGTCGCCGTCCCTGGCTCTCCGATCGGGCGAGCGGCCAGACGAGCCACAGCGCGCTCAGGAGGTACAGGCCCGCCGGGAGATCGCCCAGATGTAGCCCGTGCTCGCTCTCGGCGTCGACGATGTAGAGGACGGGTCCGCTGAACGAATGCCGGGGAATCACCCACCAAGCCGTCAACGCCACGAGGGCCAGCGCCGACACGGCCCGGACGATGAACAGCATGCTCGCCGGCAGGCGGTCGAGCATGCGGGCGAGCCCGACCTCGACGCCGCGGGCGCCGGCGGTGTCGCCTCCGTCGGGGCTCGACGCCGGGCACTCGACGGTCGACGGGACGGGAGGGCTCATGCGGGTCGCGATGGCGCGTCCGGCTCGCGGCTCGCGGGCCGGGCTCGTCGGCCCACCCGTCGGGGCGCGATGGTCACGGCGGCGGCGTCGGCGCTTCCGTCGGCTCGGGGGGCGTCGGCGTTGGCG
>VFJJ01000004.1 GCA_009886115.1 Actinomycetota bacterium | reverse complement strand
CGGTTGGAGGCTTCGAGGCTCCGCCGCCAGGACTCGGCGAGGCGGAGGATCGAACCCGCAGCTGGGGCCAGAGGCGTTTCCACCGCACCTCCAAAATGGTGGAGTAATCAGTTGTTCGAGCGCTGCGCTAGCGTACACCAGCGGTGCTGCTCGACAACTCGGTGCCTCTGACCTGCAGGTTGTCCGTGTTTGTGGGGCTAGCAAGAATCGAACTTGCGACCTCATCCTTATCAGGGATGCGCTCTAACCGACTGAGCTATAGCCCCCGAGGGCCGGCCGATCGTAGCAGCGGGACCCAGCGCTGTTCCCAAGCAATGGGTCAACCTCGACCGAGCAGCCGCCGCAACGACAGTCGGGGTGGCTCGGGGCCGTCGTCGAACTCGTACTCGGGGATCTCCTCGACCACGGCCTCCTCGAGGAACGCCACCTGCTCGATGACGGTGATCTCGATGCCTCCGACGACCTCAGAGATGAGGTTGTACATGACGGCAGCCAGCAGGGTGACGGCGACGGCGAGGGCGGCACCGAGCACGCCGAAGAGCAGGAAGTTGAAGAAGATCTTCTCACCGACGAACTCGAAGTTCGTGAAGCCCAGATCGTCGATGAACTCCTCGATCTTGGTAACAACCCCCGACGAGTTCGCCGCTTTCCAGACCACGATCGCGGCGATCGAGAAGGCCGCGAACAGGGCTGCGTAGAGGATCACCGAGACCTTGAGCACCGACCAGAGGTTGACCCGGCGAATGATGCGGCGGCTGGCGAGTGAGGTGACCGGGGTGACGGCAGTGAGGGTCTTGGGGACGAACGTGTGGCTCGCGGGGCGCGGGGGGGACTCGAGTCGGCGGCTCGCTCCGACCATGACCGTGGCGGGCGCCGCTGATGACGGGGTGTCGATCGGGCTTGGCGGTGGCACGCGGCTGGGCGCTGAGGTCGGCGGGCCCGGGCGGTTCGGGCCCCCGACGCGAGCGGACGTCGCGGCTGGGCCTCCGGCGGCTGGGCCTCCGGAAGCGCCGCCTGGCAACGACGCCAGCACCGTTGAACCCGGAGCCGGGCCCAGAGTGCCGGCCCCCGATCCCTCGGGCAGGCTCCGAGGCATCGACGGTGGCAGAGGCTGACGAGATGGCGGCGCCGGAACCACCGGACGCGCCACCGCAGGCTCAGCCGCGGCGGGCTCACCGGAGGGAATCGATGCGGCAACCGACTCGAAGGCTCGCGTGGCATTGGCGATCGAGGGACGACCGGAGCTGGCACCGACGGCGGTGCCCACGGGCCGGTGCACCTGGGTGCTCGCCGGATCGTTCCCGAAATCCTGGGGACTCCCAGATCGCACCCCGGAATCGGACACGGGCCGCGACGACTGCCGAGGCACCGACGGTGGGGCGGCGTCGGCGTCGGGAACCACCGGGGCCTCGCTCGCCTCGTCCGTGCCGATGTCGCTCATCCGCCGCCTCGCTCCACGTCACTCATGATGACTCGTTCTGGCCGTCATCCGGGGCATCCTCGTCGATGGAAGTCGCCACGCCGCCCCCGGCGTCGAGCCCCTCGGAAGTATCCCCAACGGGGTCGTCCCCAGAATCTCCCTCCGAATCGCCCTCACCCTCGATGTTCTCGACGTCGATGTTCTCCATACCGTCGATGTTCACGATGTCTTCGTCGCTGTCGAGGACCGGGGCCGCGGCAGCCACCTCTTCGCCTTCGCCGACTCGGGCCAGACGCACTCCGGTGGCGTCGCGACCCTGCGAGGAGATCTCGGCCACCCTGACCCGGACGACCGTCCCGCTCGACGAGAACACCAGTATCTCCTGATCCTGGCCCACCATGAACGCGGCCGCCACGCGACCCCGGGCCTCGGTGACCCTGATGCCCCGGACGCCTTGCCCACCCCGATGGTGCTTGGGAAACCGGTCGACGGGCGTCCGCTTTCCGAACCCGGCCGACGTGATGAAGAGCAGCTCGGTGTCGGGCTGCACCGCGTCGCAGCTCACGATGGGTTCCCCGTCCTTGAGCTTCATGCCGATGACGCCCGTCGCATCACGTCCCATGGCGCGCACGTCGTCTTCGCTGAAACGCGCGGTCATGCCCGAACCCGACACCATCAAGATGTCGTCGGTCCCGTTGGTCTGGATGACACGGACGAGCTCGTCGTCCTCGCGGAGCTTCACGGCGATGAGCCCGGCCCGCAACGAGCTGTCGTAGTCGGTCATGCGCGTCTTCTTCACGATGCCGTTCTTGGTCGCGAAGAACAAGAACACGCCGTCCTCGTACGTACGGGTGTCGATCACCGCCTGGATGCGCTCGTCGGCCACGAGCGGGATCAGGTTGACGAGCGCCGTGCCCCGCGCCGTTCGATCGAGCATGGGGAGCTCGTGAGCACGGACCCGGTACACCCGACCCCGGTTCGAGAAGAACAGGAGGTAGGCGTGCGCCGTGGTCGTGAGCAGATGCTCGACGAAGTCCTCCTCGCGCAGCTTGGCCCCGGCGATGCCCCGCCCGCCGCGGGCCTGGGCCCGAAAGGTGTCGGCCTTGACCGCCTTGATGTAGCCGCCCTTCGACAACATGACGATGAGGTCCTCGTCGTCGATGAGGTCGAGCACGTCCATCTCACCGGGATCGTGCACGAGCTGCGATCGCCGATCGTCGCCGAACTCCTCGCGAATGGCGCCGAGCTCCTCCTTGATGACACCGCGCAGCATGCCGTCGTCGGCCAGGATCGCCTCGAGCTCGGCGATCTTGCCCACGAGCTCCTCGTGCTCCTCACGGAGTTTCTGACCCTCGAGACCCGTGAGGCGCCGCAGCTGCATGTCGAGGATGTAGTTGGCCTGCACCTCGCTGAACGAGAAGGGCTCGGCGATCAGTGCCGTTCGGGCCGTGTCGACGTCGGCCGATCCCCGGATGACGGTGATGATGGCGTCGATCATGTCGAGGGCCCGCAGCAGACCCTCGACGATGTGGGCTCGATCGCGGGCCTTGCGCAGTCGGAACTCCGAGCGCCGGGTGATCACCACGATCTGGTGGTTCACGTAGACCGTGAGCGCCTGCGCCAGGTTGAGCAGCCTCGGTACTCCGTCGACGAGCGCCACCATGTTCATCGCGAAGCTGCTCTGCAGCGGGGTGTTCTTGTAGAGCTGGTTGAGGACGACCTGCGCGTTGGCGTCGCGCTTGAGCTCGACGACGAGCCGGATGTCGTTGCCCGCCGACTCGTTGCGCAGGTCGCGGATGCCCTCGATCCGGCGCTCGTTGACCAGCTCCTCGATCTTGGTGGCGATGCCCTCCACCGAGGTCTGGTACGGGATCTCGGTCACGACGATGCGTTGCATACCCGTGGACGTGGCCTCGATCTCGGCCAGGGCCCGCATGCGGATCGAGCCCCGTCCGGTGCGGTACGCCTCGATGATGCCCGACCGGCCGAGGATCTGGGCCCGGGTCGGGAAGTCGGGCGCCCTCACGAAGGCCATCAGATCGTCGGGCGTCGCTTGCGGATGGTCGATGACGTGCAGCGTGGCGTCGATCACCTCTCGGAGGTTGTGGGGCGGGATGTTGGTGGCCATGCCGACGGCGATCCCGCCGCCCCCGTTGACGAGCATGTTCGGGTAGCGAGCCGGCAGGACCACGGGCTCTTGCTGGGAGCCGTCGTAGTTCGCCGTGAAGTCGACGGTGTCCTCGTCGATCTCCCCGATCAGGTGCATGGCCAGCCGTGAGAGCTTCGACTCGGTGTAGCGCATCGCCGCCGGACGGTCGTCGGGCGATCCGAAGTTCCCCTTGCCGTCGACCAACGGGTAGCGCAGCGAGAAGTCCTGGGCCATGCGGGCCAGGGCGTCGTAAATCGCGGTGTCGCCGTGAGGGTGATAGCGGCCCATCACGTACCCGACGGCCGTGGCCGACTTCTTTCGGGCCCGGTCGGGGAGCATGCGGTCCTCGAACATGCCATAGAGAATCCGACGGTGGACCGGCTTCAACCCGTCACGGGCGTCGGGGAGGGCCCGGGCCGTGATGACCGACATCGCATAGTCGAGGAAGGACCGCTCCATCTCCTCTTGGATCTCGACCGGTTCCACGTTGACGTGGCCGAAGTCCTGCTGTGAGCCTGTGTCCGGCATCGGTGCGCCCCTCGTCGTTCCCAGAAGTGTCGCTGTGTGGCGGTGTCGCTGTACGGCGGTGTCGCTGTACGGCTGGCCAGGCCCCGACGTCGCTTCGTCGTGGTGGCGGCCGGTGTGACGGCGTCAGATGTCGATGAAGCGGGCGTCCTTGGCGTTGTGCTGGATGAACGTTCGCCGGGCGTCGACGTCTTCGCCCATGAGCACCGAGAAGACGTCGTCGGCGATGGCGGCGTCGCTCACCGAGATCTGCAACAGGGTGCGGGTCGCCTGGTTCATGGTGGTGGCGCCGAGCTCCTCCCAGTCCATCTCTCCGAGACCCTTGAAGCGTTGTGGGTCGATCTTGCGATTGGAGTGCTCGCCCATGAACCGCTCGAGCGCGCCCTCGTCCTTCAGGTAGTGCGTGTCCTTGCCCAGGTCGACGCGAAACAGCGGCGGTTGAGCGGCGTACACGTAGCCGGCCTTCACGAGCTCGGGCATCTGTCGATAGAAGAAGGTGAGCAAGAGCGTACGGATGTGACTGCCGTCGACATCGGCGTCACTCATGCAGATGATCTTGTGGTAACGGGCCTTGCTGAGATCGAAATCGGCACCGATACCTGCGCCAATCGCGGTGATGAGTGCTTGGATCTCTTCGTTCTTCAACATCTTGTCGGGCCGGGCTCGTTCGACATTCAGGATCTTCCCTCGGATGGGGAGAATCGCCTGGAACTCGGGATTGCGGGCCTTCTTCGCCGAGCCACCGGCGCTGTCACCCTCGACGATGAACAACTCGGAGAGCTCAGGGTTGCGTGACGAGCAGTCGGCGAGCTTGCCCGGCATGCCCGCTGATTCCAGGAGGGACTTTCGTCGCGTGGCCTCACGGGCCGCGCGAGCCGCGATCCGGGCCCGGGCGGCTTGGCCGGCTTTGGAGACGATGATCTTGCCGTCGACCGGATGCTCTTCGAACCATTGTGCAAGGCGCTCGTTCGTCGCCTTCTCGACAATCGAGCGCATCTCGGTGTTCCCGAGCTTTGCCTTCGTCTGGCCTTCGAACTGCGGGTTCCTGAGCTTCACCGAAAGAATCGCGGTGAGACCTTCACGAATGTCCTCACCGAGAAGATTGTCTTCCTTCTCCTTGAGCAGACCCTTGGCTCGGGCATACTTGTTGAGGACGTTGGTGAGGGCCTTCTTGAAGCCCTCTTCATGCATCCCGCCCTCGGTGGTTGCGATGTTGTTGGCGAACGAGTGGATTCCCTCGTAGTAACCGGTGTTCCACTGCATGGCGATGTCGACCTCGCCCTCGCCCACCTCCTCCCGGAACGAGACGATGAGGCTGTGGAGGGCCTCCTTCGACGCATTGAGGTGGCGGACGAAGTCGCTGATCCCGCCTTCGAAGCAAAAGACGTGCTCCACCGGCTCCGAAGGGCGCTCGTCACGGAAGACGATCTCGAGCCCCCGGGTGAGGAAGGCCATCTCGCGCAGTCGCTCGACGAGGGTCTGAGCTCGGAAGTCGGTCTCCTCGAGGATCGAGCCATCGGGCCAGAACGTGACCATGGTGCCTGTCGTGGAGCTGTCGCCGATCCGACGTATCTCGCCAACGGGCTTCCCGCCGTCGACGAAGGTGAGGGCGAAGCGCCCACCTTCCCGGCAGACCTCGACCTCGAGACGCCGTGAGAGAGCGTTCACGACCGAGACACCCACACCGTGGAGCCCACCGGAGATCTTGTAGCCCTCACCACCGAACTTGCCCCCGGCGTGCAGGACGGTCATCACGACCTCGAGCGCCGACTTGTCGGGGTAGTCGCGGTGCATCCCCACGGGGATGCCTCGGCCGTTGTCGCGTACCCGGCAGGCGCCATCGGGCAGGATCGTGACCTCGATCCGGCTGCACTGACCAGCGAGCGCCTCGTCGACCGAGTTGTCGACGACCTCGTACACCAGATGGTGCAGACCTGAGGGCCCCGTCGAGCCGATGTACATCCCGGGCCGTTCCCGAACGGGCTCCAGGCCCTTCAACACGGTGATCGCGTCGGCGTCGTACGCCATGCAGGAACCCTCTCGTGAATCGTTGACGGTGAAACTCGGGGTGTCGGCCTTCCAGCAGACGCCCGAACGTCCGAACACGCTCTCCGTGGTCGAACCGGCCACGCCTCAACCGCAAATGCCGACCCCGGGCGAACCTCCGAACCCTCGGGTCGGACGGTCGACCGGATCCAGAACGGCGCTCGGGACGGGATCGTGGTCTGTCGTTTCCGAATCGCAGCCGATCAGCGCGAAACCGCAGGTCAACTACGGATCAATCTCGGTCAATCGTACCAGATCGAGCGCCCGGAACCGTGGACACCACCCGGGTTTCGGCGGGGCTTCTCACACGGGCCGGGCGACCACGAACGTCACACGCTCGACGAGTCCCGCACCGACACGCTCCGTGATGGCCGAGACCATCGACGACTCCAGGTAGCGCAGCTGCGTGACCCATTCACCCCCGTCGACCTCGACGGTCAGCACGTGGTCACGGAGGCGTCCCGGGCGGGCGTGACGAGCGACGGCCTCGCCCACCAGCTCGCTCCACGCCGCCATGATCCGACTCAGCCCATCGGGCTCGGGCATGCCGAGCGAGCGGGCCACGTCGTTGAGCGCATCTCCGAGGCGCCGTACCGGCCGCTCGTTCACAACCCCACCAGGCGGCCACCGTGGATCCGTACGACGGCGTCGGCCCTGAGGCCTTCGGGAAGGAGCCCGGCAGTGGTCACGATGGCCTGAGCCTTGGGAAGATTCGTCACCAGGGCGGCTGTACGCCCCGGATCGAGCTCGCTGAAGACGTCATCGAGCAGGAGGAGAGGCGCCTCCCCCGTGACCTCGACAACCGTCCCGTGGCCCGCCAGGCGCAACGCCAGAGCGAGCGACCGTTGTTCGCCCTGCGAGGCGTGGGTGCGGGCCGGGAGCTCGTTCACGAAGAGGTCCCACTCGTCGCGCTGGGGACCGGCCAGGGTCGTCTCGCGAACGATCTCCTTGGGCCGCAGTCGCTCCAGGGCTCCCAGCAAGTCGGCACCCAGGCGGTCGATGCGCTCAGCCCCCGACGAGGCCTGACACGTCGACACGTCGGCCCAGTCGGTCACGTAGACACCGTGCGCGTCGTTCGTGCGGGTCTGGTCGGCCGTGCCGGCCAGCTCCCGGTAGCTCTCCCGCAGGGGCGTCGCGAGGCGGTCCAGGAGGCGGAGGCGGCCGTCGACGATCACGCCCGAGACCCGAGCCAGCTGCGCGTCCCAGACCTCGAGCGTCGCGCGATCGTCGGCTGAGCGAACCCCACCCCGTAGCAAGGCGTTGCGCTGCTTGAGGATTCGCTCGAGATCACGGCTCGCTGCATCGTAACGAGGAGCGAGGACACCCAGGAGGTCATCGAGGTACTCGCGCCGAAGGGCTGGACCACCTTTGATGAGTTGAAGATCGTCGGGGGAGAACACCGTCGTGGTCACGGTCTCGGCCAGGGCCCGCAGGCGCGGCACCCGGGTTCCGTTGACTTGGATCCGGGTCCGGCCTCCGGGAGCGATCTCGACCTCGACGGTCCGGTCATGACCGGACCGGGTCACCACCGCCCGGATGATCGCGGCCGACGCCGACGTCCGAACCAGCGCGCTGTCGGGAACTCCTCGAAACGATCGTCCTGCCGCCAACCACGAGAGTGCCTCGAGCAGGCTGGTCTTGCCTTGGCCGTTCGCACCGACCACGAGGGTCACCCCCGAGCCGGGCTCGATGTCGAGCTCTTCGTAGCAGCGGAAATCCTGGAGCCAGAGCCGCTGGAGCAGCACCATCCGTGGTCGACGCCCGTCCTCAGCCGCCCCGGACCGTCACGGGATACGGACAGGCATCAGCAGATAGGTGTAGTTGCCGTGTTCAGCGCTCTTGAGCGTTGCCGGCTTCAGGCCATCGAGCGTGTCCAGGTAGACCTCGGCGCCGTCGATGGCGTTGAGCCCGTCGATGAGGAACTCCGGGTTGAAGGCCACGGTCATCTCGGTGCCCTCGTACTTGGCGTCGAGGGACTCGAAGGCCCGGCCGACATCCTGGGCGCTGGCCGTGAGCTCGATGCCTTCGCTCGACAGCGAGAGCTTCACCGGCGTGTTGTCACGGCCCTGGGCCACGAGACGAACCCGACGCACGGCGTCGGCGAAGGGCTCCTTGGCCAAGGTCAAGCGGTTCGGATAGTCGTTGGGGAGGAGTTGGCGGTAGTTGGGGAACTCACCCTCGATCAAACGAGTGGTCACACGCGTCGAACCGGCCACGAACTGAGCCTCACGGGTGCCGAGCACCACGGTGACGTCGTTGGTTCCGAGCACACGCAGGAGCTCGGCGAGGGCCTTGGCGGGCACGAGCACGCGGCGACCCTCCTCCAACAGGTGCTCTCCGGGCAGGTCACGCACAGCCAGGCGGTACGAGTCGGTGGCCACGAGCCGGAGCCCGTTGGGATCGGACTCGAAGAGCACACCGGTGAGGATCGGACGGGCGTCGTCGCGAGAAGCCGCCGGAACGACCTGCCGCAGCGCCTCACTCAGCACGGCGCCGGCGACCACCACGCCGGCGAGCTCGATCGCGGGCAGTCGGGGGAAGTCCTCGACGGGTAGCACCGGGATCCTGAACTCGGAACGGTCGGCTGAGATCGTGGCCTCGTCGTCTTGGATCTCGATCGTGACCGTCGCCGCCGACATCGACTTCACGATGTCGCCCACGAGCTTGGGCACCACGGCCGCGCCAGGGACGAGCACGTCCACCGGCACCGAGGTCTCGATGGTGAGCTCGAGGTCGGAGCCGATGAGCTCGACACATCCGTCACCGGTGCGTACGAGAAGCCCGGAGAGGACAGGCATGGCGGCCGAGCGGGAGGTGACAGCACGGAGGGCGGTGCCAATGGCCTCGACGAGCGCGAGACGATCGCAGCGAAACTTCACGTCGGGCTCCATTCTTTGTAGGGGTAAGAAGAATTGAAATTCAAGGTCAGCAGTAATAAGGCCTGTGGATTGTGGACAACTGACGAAGTCTGCAGGTCAGAGCGTAAATTGTTGTCCCGTGGTCGTCCACAGTCACCCCCACCCTCGGAGTCACAACCATGATATTTCATGGGGTTCCTCCACATCTCAGGGTGACTCTGTCCCCAGATGTCCACAAGGTTATCCACAGGTCATGAACCGGACGAGCCATGACGGATGCGGCTGGTGAGCTCGTTGACCTGATCGAAGATGGCTCGGCGCTCACCCATCAGGGCGTCGATCTTGGTCACGGCGTGCATGACGGTGGTGTGGTCTCGACCACCGAAGACCTTGCCGATCTGGGGGTAGCTGTAGTCGGTGAGCTCGCGGAAGACGTACATGCCGATCTGGCGAGCGATCACCAGGGTGCGGCGACGGCTCTTTCCGATGAGCTCATCGACCGTCCAACCGAACATCTTGGCCGTTTCGTCGAGGATCATCTGTGGCGTGATCACGCGGGGTTCGCTGCTGGGAAGCAGGTCGGACAGGACGTGGCGAGCCAGCTCGGCGGTCGCTCGGACCCGGTTGAGGTTGGCGTAGGCCGCCACCCGGATGAGCGCCCCTTCGAGCTCGCGGACGTTGTCGGTGATCTGCGCCGCGATGAACGCGTACACGGCATCGGGAATCGCCGTGAACCCCTTCAGTTCGGCCTTCTTCTGGAGGATGGCCAGGCGGGTCTCGAACTCTGGTGGCTGGATGTCGGTGATGAGCCCCCAGCCGAACCGGGTGCGGAGGCGATCCTCCAGCGTGGCGATGCTGTTCGGGGGCCGGTCGGACGAGATGACGATCTGGTTGTGGTTCTCGTACAGCGAGTTGAACGTGTGGAAGAACTCCTCCTGAAGCCCTTCCTTGCTCTCCATGAACTGGATGTCGTCGACGAGGAGGACGTTCACGCTGCGGTAGCGCCGCTTGAAGTCGGGCATGGTGTTGGTGCGGATGGCATCGACGAACTCGTTCATGAAGGTCTCGGTCGACACGTACCGCACCAGCATGTGGGGGAACTGCTGGAGCACGTAGTGCCCGATGGCCTGGAGTAGATGGGTCTTGCCCAGCCCCGCAGCGCCGTAGATGAACAAAGGGTTGTACGACTTGGCCGGGGTCTCAGCCACCGAGAGCGCCGCGGCCCAGGCGAACCGGTTCGACGCGCCGATGACGAACTCCTCGAACGAATACCGCGGGTTCAGAGGGTCGGTGGTGGCTCGAGTCGTCAGTGGTAGCGCTTCGGTCGTGACGGGTTCGACGGCCTTGGCCGTTGGTCCGACCGACCGATGGTCGGCCGGCACGGAGCGACTCGACGCATCGGGGTCGCGCTTGGGAACCTCGACCACCAGCTCGATCTGGAGCTCTTCGCCGACAGCCTCTCGGAGCACGTCACGGATGAGACCGTTGTACGTGGATGAGATCCGGTCGCGAACGACGGTGCTCGGCACGGCGAGGAACAGGGTCTCGTCCTCGAGGCGCAGCGCCCGGACCCCTTCGAACCAGGTCAGCCAGGTCGCGTCGCTGAGATGCGAACGGAGCGCCGACGCGCCTCGTTCCCAGAGTGCTGTAGCTGTGAGCTCGGGGGACGAGCTGGCGTCGGATGCTGCGTTTTCCACAGGTTCTTCCACAGGTGTGGACGATAGGAACACGTCCTGGCCACCTCCTTCGAGGCGGCGTTCACAGAATGAGGCTCGCGAGTTGTGGGTCGGCGCCGCGGGGAAGTGGTCGCCGGCGTTCCTGTGGGGGACCAACCCGGCCGTTGGAGCGGGGCGCACGCTATCAGGCGACCCTCGCGCACTCAACATGACCGGGCGCCGGATCGTGCGGTCCTCGAACGTCGCAAGCGAGGTCGAACGAGCCCGCGGCGAGCCCAGCCAGACGCCCGAGGGCCGAGTGTGACCGAGGTCATGGCAGCCGGTACACTTCGCCGCTGATCGACGCGTCTGTGCGTCGAACACGGCATTCGTCGGCGGTCGGGACACCTGATCCGATTCGCCCGAAGCGGGTTCCTCGGGATTCGGCCAGCCTCCTGCGAGTCGCACGGCCGGAATCCCAACGCTCGCACGGCCCCGATGGGGTGGGTGTTTGCGGATCGTCCAGGAGACAACACTGTGAAGCGCACGTTCCAGCCGAACAATCGCAAGCGCAAGAAGACGCATGGGTTTCGGGTACGCATGAGTACCCGTGCAGGACGTGCTGTCCTGGCTGCCCGGCGCCGCAAGGGCCGGGAGCGACTGTCGGCCTGATCTGGCGTGTCAGGGACCGGGCCACCTTCCGGTCGTTCGCAACGGGTATCCGTCACCGCCGAGGTCCGGTGTCGGTGACCCTCGTGCGTACCGACTCGATCATGCCGCCGCGCGTCGCCTACGCGATCGGAAAGCGCGTGGGTTCCGCTGTGGAGCGCAACCGCGTCCGGAGACGTCTCCGGACGTGTGTTCACCAGCACGTCGGGTCCCTCGTCGCCGGGGGTTCGTATCTCCTGAGTGTTGGTCCGGCGGCGGTCTCGATGAGTTACACCGAGCTGTCGGGGCACGTCGGGTCGGCGCTGAGCGCCGTGCGGGACGCCCGATGAGCACCGTGGTGGGTGTCGAGCCTGAGGCCCGAATGCACCCGGGTCTGGAGGCTGCTCACAACCCCCGACCAGCAGTTCCGGCTCGCGTGCTGCTCGGGATCATCAGGGGGTACCGATGGTTTTCCCGCCTGGTGCCCAATCGGTGCCGGTACTGGCCCACGTGCTCGCAGTATGCGCTCGACGCGGTCTCGGGGTGGGGTGCGATTCGGGGTTCGTGGATGGCACTGCGACGGATCGGTCGCTGCCATCCCTGGGGCGGCAGCGGCCTCGATCCCGTTCCCCCGCGAGCAGCGCACGCCCCGTCCGGGTGCTCGAACACCAGTTCGCTCGACCATCTTCACCCTCTCCGGGCCGATGACTTCTCGGTCCCCGACGAAGTGGGATCACCATGCTCTCCTCGTTGACCGGTGCCACCGTGGTGGCCATCGCCATCTTCGACTCGCTCGTCGATGGCCTCGGGTCCCTGCTGGCGTTCTTCTACGGGCTCATCCCCAACTACGGCATCTCGATCATCCTGCTCACGATCGCCGTGCGCCTGCTGCTGTTCCCGCTAACGGCCAAGCAGGTCCGCTCGATGAAGCGGATGAGCCAGATGGCGCCCGAGATCAAGCGCCTGAAGGCCAAGTACGGCGACGATCGTCAAAAGCTCAACGAGGAAACCCTCAAGTTCTACAAAGAGAATCAGATCAACCCGGCGGCCGGGTGCCTGCCCATCCTGCTCCAGATGCCGATCTTCTTCGCGCTGTTCCGGGTGTTGCGCGAGCCCGCGCAGCACATCCCCGGGGCATCGGAGCTGTTCGCCAAGATCTGCGTGGGCGCCGATGGCGTCTTGGCCGCGGTGGACGCGTGCAAGAAGGCGCCGTTCCCGAACCCGGCGAAGTTCCTGGGCATGGACATGTTCGTCAAGGCGAGTGACGGGCCCGACGGTGGTTTCGACGGGTTCACCCAGGCCCTCCCCTACTTCGTGCTGATCGCGCTGGTGATCCTCACGGGTCTGTACCAGGGCCGGATGATGCAGGCCCAGCAGAAGGACGCCGCACCGAGCGCCCAGGCGCAGCAGATACAGATGATCTCGAAGATCTTCCCGCTGATCATGGGATTCATCTCCTTCGGGATGCCTTCTGGCATCGTCTTGTACTTCCTCGTCGGCAACCTGTGGCAGATCGGTCAGCAGCGGCTGGTGTTCAACCGCGAGGTGAAGATGCCGCCCATCAAGGTCCGTGATGAGAATGACGGAGATTCCGCGGCGGACTCCGCTCGAGACACCGGCTCGTCGTCCAAGAAGACGGCGATCGCCGAGGCCGACCGCTCGTCGGGTACCGACGTGAAGCCCGCGCTGCCCTGGAAACGCGCCGCCAAGCCTCCGGCGACGCCACCGTCGTTGGAGAAACCGTCGTCCGCGTCGGCTCGATCGGCCGCCAAGAAGCCGGACCTGGGGAAATCGACCAAGCCGTCGAAACCGGGGTCCGGTTCGTCGGGGACGGCGAGGAAGGGTCCGGGTGGACAGTCGGCCGGTTCGGGTCGAGTCACGCCCAAGGGCTCCAACAACAAGAATCGCAAACGACCATAAGCGCGGTGGCCGGCATGACCGGCTGACCGTCACGGGCAAGGAAACGCATCGATGGAGTGGGTTGTCATCAGCGCCAAAACGATTGACGAAGCACTCGAACGCGCTCTCGACCAGCTGGGAGTCGACGAGAGCGAGCTCGAGCACGAGGTCGTCGACGAGGGACAGAAGGGCATTCTCGGACGATTCGGTTCCAAGCCCGCCCAGATCCGAGCTCGAGTACGTCCGGTCTCGCGTGAGAAGCCCGACACTCGCCGACGTCGACGCCGCCCGTCAGGACGCGATGAGGGCGGTGACCGCCCGAGCTCGAACGGCGGAGGGGCGGCAACTCCCGAGGGCGCGAGCCCTCGCAGCGGCGACCGAGCCCGGAGCGAAGCCTCGAACGGCGGCGCTCGGAGACCGGCGGCGGACGATGGCGCTGCGACGCCCAAGGCCCGAAGCAATGGTGGTTCGAAGCCCGCGAGGGAACGCCGGGAACGTCCGGCACCGACGGAACAGGAGCAGACCATGGTCGACGAGATCCCCCTGGAAGAGCAGGCCGAGCACGTCCGGCAGTTCATGGTGGGGTTGGTCGAAACGATGGGCCTGACCGCCACCGTGCGGGCCGCTGTCACCGACGACGCCATCGCGGTGACCGTCGACGGGGACGGGCTGGGCATCCTCATCGGCCCCCGTGGAGCCACGATCGAGTCGACGCACGAGCTCTGTCGCTCGGCGCTGCAGCAGTTCACCGGGGGCCATGGTGCGCGAATGTCGGTGGACATCGCCGGCTACCGCGAGCGTCGCCAGATCGCCCTCGAGGAGTTTGCTCGCAACATCGCCATGCAGGCCCACGAAACTGGGCGGGACCAGGTACTCGAGCCCATGAGCTCGCTCGATCGAAAGATCGTGCACGATGCCGTCACCGGTATCGAGGGGATTGCGACCGAGTCGCAGGGTGAAGAACCCCGCCGACGCGTGGTGATCAAGCCATCGGCGTGACCTCACGACGGATCGTCGGTCGGGACACGATGCCGAGCGACGATCCGTCCGGTTGGGGAGCAGGGTTTGGCCGGTGCGCCCGATCCACCTCCTTTGGTCGATCAGCATGACGACCTGGGATCTCGAGCTCCTCGCCGTGCTCGAGCGCGCCCGCTCCCTGGGGTTCTTGGGCCCCGGGCCGGTCGAAACCCAACTCGCCCATGCCCTCACCCACATCGCCTGCGTGCCGTGCGTACCTCTGCGGTTCCTCGATCTCGGTGCAGGCGGGGGCGTGCCCGGCCTGGTGGCCGTAGCCCACTGGCCGGGGTCCCACGCCGTGCTGATCGATGCCAGTGAGCGTCGTTGTCGGTTTCTCGTCGAGGCGACGGCCATGCTCGGTCTGCACGATCGAGTCACGGTGATGCTGGGACGGGCCGAGGTGCTGGCTCACGATCCCGAGCTCAGAGGCACGTTCCCTGTCGTCCTCAGCCGCTCCTTCGGTCCGCCGGCGGTGACCGCTGAGTGTGCCGCGGCGTTTCTCGAGCCCGGAGGCGTGCTCGTGGTGAGTGAGCCGCCGGTGCTCATGGACGGACGATGGAACGACGCTGCGCTCCTGAGCCTCGGGTTCGATCCTCCCGAGGTGGTCACGCTCGACGCGGTCCACTTCGCGGTGCTCCGGTGCTCCCGACGGACGGATGATCGCTTTCCCAGGCGCGACGGTGTCCCGGCCAAGCGGCCCCTCTGGTGAGCGTTGTTCCACGTGGAACATCGGCCTGCGCCGCCTTCGGTGTTGACGATCTGCCCGGGTTCTGGCCCGGCCTGAACCGTGGTTGACGGCAGGGCGGGACGCCGGGCATCCCCGAACGATCGCGGCGTTGTTCATGATGAGCCCAGACCCAGCTTGGGGAATCGGGCTGTGACCCCACAGAGGACTTCGCTCGTGAGCCAGGTCCTGACCCGATCACCGCCGCCTTGGCTGCCTTGGCCGGATCGCCGTACGTGGCAACGGCGTGCATCACCTGCTCGACGTCGAGAGGGCCCGGGTCGAGCGAGCCGATCTCGGCGCCGTTGCGCTTGTCCCCATGGCCCTGGAGTCCGGCGTACAGCGAGCAGGCGCAGTTCACGTCGCCTTCCAGAATCCGTGGCCTCGCTGACCGGGACTTCTCGTGGGCTCTCAGGTGACAGCGCTCAAGGACCCGCTCAACCGTCGGGTCGTGGAGACCGTTGCGGTGCTGGCTCGCCATCGCCGGCCGCACGGCATGAGCCATCGGGACTGCCTGGCTTCGCGGGTGCCGGCGTGATCCGCATCGAGACTGCGTCAGGCCCCGGTCGCCTGGGCGGCATGTGGGGCGCTTGGATCTCCGGACGGTGGAGACATCATCGCGATACGTGCGGGACACCTCGACGTTCCCCGGTCGCCTGCCGCTATTCGACGCGCTCGACCGGTTCGTCAGTGATCAACCACAGCCCTCGGAGCCCTGCTCGGCGGCGATCGGGCTCTCGAGCGTTGCCCTCGCCCAGCACCGGTGCTCGGCGGCCCTCATACGGGTGTCGGTCTCGAGACCTTCGGGCATGCGCCACTGGCGTCCGGAAACCGAGTGCGACATGTCGAGAATCGCAGGGTGCGACCCAGTGTTGTCGAGTGCATGCGCTCGTGTGCGCCCGGAAACCGAGTGCGGCCCCCCAGCTTTCGATATGGCCAGACATACCGAGCCCCCTTCCCGATGGGCGCGTCCTCGATGGAGCAACCTTGGGCCCGGGCCGGACCCTCGGGGCCGAACGTGCCGCGCCGGCTCCGACGAAGGGGGCGCGTCGCCGCGGACCCCTCCGCCAGGTCGCCGGGTCGGCAGCCGCCACGGGTGGGGCAATTCGTCGTCCGTGCCCGATGCGAGCGCAGCTGAGCCCCTCGACGAACCAGGGGCTGGGTTTCGACGAGCGGTGTCGTGGCGCGCCGGGCGACCAGCCGATGACGAACCGAGGCCGGGAGGATCGATGCCGGTCCACGGCGGCACTGCTCAGGCATGCCAGCGAGGGTTCGCCGCGATGATCGGCTCCCCTTCGTCGCTCGCAGTGTCGTGTGGTCCTGGTTTGAGCCGTGTGTGTCGGCCGCTTCGCCGCACGATTCTGAGCCACGGCCGCACGCCGTGAGCGGCCGCTCGCCTCGTAAACGACCGGTGTCTGTCCCGCCACGGATGCATCGGGACGACGATGGTGTGCGCTGCGAGCAGGGACGGTCGTGTCCTGGTGAGCGAGGATGACGCCGAGGTGGAATCACGTGCATCGAGGCCTGGCCGCTTCATGGTGGGCCGAAGGAGTTGAGCGGGGGGCCGACGCGACGGTCGCCGCCGGTCACTGCTCGGTCGTCCGCTGACGCCGCAATGTTGGATACCGAACGGTCACCACGGCGCCGCCGCCCAGCGAGGCAAGGAAGAGCGGACGGGCGCGACCTGATGGACCGGAGGCGCCCCGGTCGAGGACGCTCACCGATGCGGCTGAGCACGCCACCGCTGATCCTTCCCTGGGGCCGCCCACATACGCCGCGGGAGCCTCGATCGACTGGCCATCGACCGTGCCGCATCACCCCGGGCATGGGCGACAGCGCCAAGGTACCGACCGCGAGTCGGAGCAGCTCCGGTCGCCCGCGCAGGTCGCCCAGAGTTCCGGCGAGGAGCCACAACCACACTGCCGCTGACCCGATCGCAGCGCACGCTCGTCCACACCACCGGGGCCAGAGCTCCGACCTCGTCCCCGGTGGTGGATCGTGGCCTCGCACGCGGGTGGCTGAAAGCGCATGGACGTGTCGGACGATCAACGCCGGGACCGCCGAGATCCACCACACCGTGGACGTCGCGCCCCGGACCACCGACGCCCGACGCCGAGTCCTCTCCACCCGAGCGCGACGCTCGCGGCGCGCCCGCTGTAGCTCACGCCGAGGCTGTCACGGGCGTGGATGGTGATCCCCCTCGGCGCCCACGATGGACCTCGGCGTGATCGGCGAGGTCGACGGAGACCGGGTACTGACACGGGTTTCAGCTCGAATGCTGGGCTGCCGGTGTGCACCGCTCGATGGAGATGGAGGTGTCGTGGCGGAGCGTCGTTCATATCGAGGCACGCTGGTTCCACGTGGAACGTCGACCATGTGGTCTAGGCTGGGCGACGGTGCCCTTTCCTGGGAGTGATCAATGGACCGTACGACCACGATCCCTGGCGACGAGGCGAGGGTGATGCGGCGCTCAGCTGACAATCCACAGGCCCCGACGCCCGACCTGACCGGGATCAAGGACGCCGCTGCCCGTCTGGGGACGAGCCCGAGCGGCGATCGCGATGGCACCTACGAGCTCCCCCGGATCATCGCCCTGGCCAACCAGAAGGGTGGTGTCGGCAAGACGACGACCACCGTGAATCTCGGTGCTGCGTTGGCCGAGTCGGGGTTCCGGGTACTGCTCGTCGACCTCGATCCGCAAGGCAACGCCACCACCGGGCTGGGGCTCAACCTCCGGAGCATCGACGCGTCGATCTACGACGTGATGATGACGGACATGCCGATCGACGATTGCATCGAACCGACGAGTGTCAAGAACCTGTTCGTGGCCCCGGCCACGATCGATCTCGCCGGCGCCGAGATCGAGCTGGTCCCCATGTTCAGCCGTGAGTTCAGGCTCCGGCGAGCGTTGAGCCACGTCCGTGACGACTATGACTACGTGCTCATCGACTGCCCGCCGTCGCTGGGCCTGCTCACCGTGAACGCCATGGCCAGTGCCGACGACGTCATCGTCCCGATTCAGTGCGAGTACTACGCGCTGGAAGGACTCGGGCAGCTGGTCAAGAACGTGCAGCTCATCAAGACGAACCTCAATCCCGCCCTCGAGATCCGGGGCATCGTGATGACGATGTTCGACGGTCGTACGAAGCTGGCTGAACACGTCGAGGCCGACGTTCGCGAGCACTTCGGATCGACGGTGTACCGAACGGTGATTCCGCGCACGGTTCGTCTCTCGGAGGCCCCCTCGTTCGGGCAGCCGATCACGACCTTCGACCCCACCAGCCGAGGGGCGATCGCCTATCGAGAGCTGGCCAAAGAGGTCAGTCGGGGAGCGCAACGTCGGAGCCCGTGAGCACCTGACAGGGTGCTCGTGACACGTCTTCGGTCTCACGAGGGAGGAAGCTCTGGTGGTTCAGCGTGGAGGTTTGGGCAAGGGTCTCGGAGCGCTCATTCCGACGGCCTCGATGCCGGGAGGTGGTGGTCTCCAGGATCTTCCCATCTCGGACGTGCGACCCAACACGTTCCAGCCCCGACAGCACTTCGATGAGGAGCTGCTGACCAGCCTCGCCGATTCGGTCCGTGAGGTCGGAGTTCTGCAGCCGATCCTGGTGCGACCCCTCGCTGACGGGGGCTACGAGCTCATCGCCGGTGAGCGCCGGTGGCGGGCAGCTCGGCGGGCCGGTCTCCAGACCATCCCGGCCCTCGTGCGCGATGTCGACGATGCTGGCGCCCTCGAGCAGGCCTTGGTCGAGAATCTCCACCGCTCCGACCTGAACCCGCTCGAAGAGGCCGCCGCCTACCAGCAGCTCATCGAGGACTTCGAGCTCACCCACGACGAAGTGGCGGCTCGCGTCGGCCGCAGCCGGGCCACGGTGTCCAACACCCTGCGGTTGATGCAGCTCCCGCCTGCGATCCAGCGGCTGTTGCAGCTGGGCCAGGTCCAGATGGGCCACGCGCGGGCGCTGTTGGGAACTCCCGACCGTGCGTTCCAGGAGCACCTCGCTCGACGCGTGGCCAGCGACGGGTTGTCGGTTCGGGAGGTCGAAGACGCCGTTCGGCTCCGTAACGAAGGGGCTGGCGCGTCCCGGCAACCGGCGGCGACATCGCCACCGCGGCTGCGCTCGCCCGGTCTCCTGGAGCTCGAGGAACGTCTCTGCGACCTCTACTCGACCCGGGTGCAGATCTCGATGGGAACCAAGAGCGCGGGCAAGGTCGTGATCGACTTCGCCACGGTGGAGGATCTCGAACGCATCTACCGCATCATGAGCGGTGCGGGCGACTCGCCGACCCGGGACCCGTCCCTGTAGCCGATCGGGCCACGACACCAACGGCGACTCGCCACCGCTTCGAGCTCACGACGGGGCTGGTTCGGTGTGCTCCTCGATGGCCTCACGGAGCCCGGCGGCGATGGCCTCACCGATCACGTAGGGGTGACGCACCAGTTCCGCCATGGCTGCGGCATCGTCCGACCGGACGAGCTCGATGACGACCGCGGGCATACGGCTCTCACGGAGCAGCGAGACCCGGCCACCCACCGGCTCCGGTGGCATGGGGAGCAGTCGGGCCAGTGCCAGGCTGACCCGTGAGGCCATGCGATAGCCCGCTTCGGACCGGAACGGACCCGAGGCAAAGTATGAGCAGGACGGGCTCCCGTCGTTCGAGGCCCAGCGCAGCGCCACGAGGGCGTCGACGGCGAACTGGTTGGCCCGGGCAGCGACGTGACCGTGGTCGTCGCCGCACACGTCAGCCAGGACGTCGGCGCCGCTCTGGGCCAGGCTCCGTGAGACCGCGGCAGCGATGACGTCGAGCCCGGGCTCGACCACCACGAGGATGCTTCGGCCGCGCAACTGGGCTGGCGCTGATCGCAGGGCCTCCAGCTCACGCACCTGCGCAATCGAGTCGTCGCGAGGCGGACCGAATCGTGCCAGGGCCGCGACCGAGTCGGGCCCGCAGATACCGTCGGCCGACAGACCGACGTTGCGTTGGAACTCACGCAGTGCGGTTTGCGTGGAGGGCCCGAAGATGGCGTCCTCCCGCCCGACGTCGAACCCGAGCGCATTGAGCTGACGTTGCAGGCTCCCGACATCATCGCCGCGAATCATCGGTGCCTTGAGGTACAGCAGACGGTCACCCAGCTTGTGGCGGCTCTCGTCGAGGGCCCGCCAGGTCTGGGCCCCGACGATCCCGTCGACGCGCAGTCCCCGCTGGTGCTGGAAGCAACGCACGGCGTCCTCGGTGCCCTCACCGAAGACACCCTCACGCTCCACCAGAGGGATGGAGTGGCCGAGATCGAGCAAACGTCGCTGGAGATCGCGCACGGATTCGCCGTGCTGAGATCGTTCGATCCAGACGGGATCGGCCATGAGATCACCCATGATCCGGCCCGGGCGGCCGCGTGGCCAGCTGGGACCCGATCGTTCGGGATTCAGGCGATGAACTCGGCGAGGTCTTGCAGGAGGGCGCCCTTGCCCTTGGCTCCGACGAGGCGCTTGGCGGGGACCCCATCCTTGAACACGATGAGCGTCGGGATGCTCATGACATCGAAACGACGGGCCGCGTTGGGGTTGTCGTCGACGTTGAGCTTGGCGATGGTGATCTTGCCGGCGTACTCGGTCGCGATCTCGGCGAGCACGGGGGCGATCATCTTGCACGGGCCACACCACTCGGCCCAGAAGTCGACCAGCACGGGCGTGTCGGACGAGGCGACGCTCTCGTCGAAGGTGGCGTCACTGAGAGTCACGATTCCGTCAGCCATGGGGGTCCTTTCGTTGGGCGGAGTGTAGCCAGGGCTTGGAACCACGTCCGGGCTCGGGTTGTTCCCGACGGTGGGTCAGTGGGCACCGGCGTGCTGGGACTCGAGCCAACGCTCGCAGTCGATCGCGGCTTGACATCCTGACCCAGCAGCGGTGATGGCCTGGCGGTAGACGTGGTCGACGACGTCGCCGGACCCGAACACACCTTCAATCGAGGTGCTGGTCGAACCGCCGGAGGTGAGCAGGTAGCCGTTTTCGTCGAGCGCGAGTTGGCCGGTGAACAGGCTGGAGTTGGGGTCGTGCCCGATGGCGACGAACAGCGCCCCCACCGGGAGCGTCGACGAGACACCGGTCGTGGTGTCGGTGAGGGCCAGACCTTCGACCCGGCCGTCTCCGAGCACCTCGTCGACCACGGTGTTCCAGTGGAACGTGATCTTGGGGTTCGCCGCTGCTCGATCGGCCATGATCTTCGAGGCTCGCAGGGAATCGCGGCGGTGGATCAGGTGGACGGTGCTGGCGAAGCGGGTCAGGAAGTTGGCCTCTTCCACGGCCGAGTCGCCACCGCCAACCACGGCGATCTCCTGGCCCCGGAAGAAGAAGCCGTCGCATGTGGCACACGTCGAGACGCCATGCCCGAGAAGTCGTTGCTCGGACGGGAGATCGAGCATCTTGGCCGTGGCCCCTGTCGAGATGATCACGGAGTGTGACCGAAACTCGCGATCACCGACCCACACGCGGAAGGGACGGGCCGAGAAGTCGACGCGATCGACGTTGTCGGTGACGAACTCGGTGCCGAAGCGGGCAGCCTGGTCACGTAGGGTCTGCATGAGCTCCGGGCCCATGATCCCGTCGACGAAACCCGGGAAGTTCTCGACCTCCGTCGTGAGCTGCAGCTGACCACCCCACGTGACGCCTTCGATCATCAACGGCGCCAAGTTCGCTCGGGCGGCGTAGATCGCGGCGGTGAGCCCGGCAGGGCCCGAACCGATGATGATGACGTCGCGGACGTCGGACATGGAGAACCTCGGGGATCGAGCGATGGACGGGCGGAGGACCGCGGTGCTGCTTACCGGGCGCGGCGCGTCCAGACGAACATGCCCAGGACGACGAAGATTCCGCCCACGATCAGGTGCGCGGCCCAGGCTCGATCGCCGGGCATGGCGATGACCAGGAGCCGGAACGCGCCGATGGCCAACAGCGCCAGGGCCGCCACCGCGAAGAACGCGGCGAGCAGGCCGTAGACGATGGCTCGGGCCACGGACTTCGTCGGGACGACGGCCTTGTCGCGAACGGCGCCGACGGCGGTCTCGACGAGATCGGCAGCCTGGGTGGTCCAGTCACTCACGGGCGCCAGGCTAGCCAAGCGCCCTCGTCAACCGCATGTCTGAGCCCTCCGCTGGCCCCAACCCGGGCCGGTCGCGGCCCACGTGCTCACGGACGCACTGGCGCCGCGAGCTCGAACACGACCGTGCAGGTCGCGGCGTCGAGGCCGATCACGATCCGGTCGCTGCCTTCACCCACCACGGTGACCTGCACGACGACACCGTCGACCCGGGCCCGGGCCCGGGCCCGGGTCGACGCCGCGAGCGACCCCGTGTCGGGGATCGAACAGAAGGCCTCATCGGCTCGTTCGGCGTTGGCGGCCGAGGTTGTGGTGGTGGCATGGGCGGGCCCGGTCGTCAGAGCGGTCGGAGACGAGGCGTCGAGACGTCGGACCAGGGTGGTGACCAAGCTGGCGGGGTCGCTGAACGTGCCCAGATCGCCGAGGTCGACACCGTCGAATCGATCGCTGGCCGGGTCGGGGAGCGGCGCCGAGCCGAGGCTGCCACCCCCCGTGGTGCTTGCGGCCGGTGCGCCGCCGGCGGCGGGCGGCGTCGCGTCCTGGGTCTCCACGACAGCCGTGGCCTCGGCGGCATTCGCGGAGGTGGCCTGGTCGCTGAGCTCGGCTGCGGTCGACGTGTCGCTGCCGGCCGCGTCGGTCGTGGCGTCGAAGGGCACCGACTCGGCCACGCCGTCGGCAGCAGCATCGGCAGCCGGCTCGGCAGCCGCGCCAGCTTCGACGGTGAGCTCGTCCGCAGGGAGCTTGTCGGAGGCCGCGTCGTCGCGGGAGCCATCGCCCGAGGTGGCAACGACGAGCGCCACCACGACGACGGCCGCAGCCGCGCCCAGCAGCGCCGTCTTCTGGTACCACCGCTGACGTGGCCTGCGCAGCGGCGTGGGCTGCGCAGCGACGGCGGCGTCAGCGGCGGCTGCGACCCCGGCATCGAGGCCCGCGTCGTCGAACGCTGCCAGTGCTGCACGCAGGACACGCCGGCGGGTGAGGGCGTCGACCGGCTCGATGTCGCGCAGCGCCGATCGGATCGCCTGCAGCTCGGCTGGACTGACCGCGCTGTCGGGTTCGCTCATGGGGTCGAACTGTGGGTTGTCGGCGTCGTTCATCGAGAGCTCAATGCTGGCTGAGTGGGGCCGGGGCGGGAAAGGACAGCGCCGGAAGGGAGAAAACGGCCATCACGATGGACGTTCATCGCGGCGTGTCGGTGGTGTGACGTCGGGATCAGGGGTGGAGTTCCCGAGGATCGCGGCCAGCGCCTGGCGACCTCGGGCGATGCGGGACCTGACGGTTCCGATGGGGATGTCGAGGGCCTCGGCGATCTCGGCGTAGTCGAGGTCGGCGAGATCGCGCAGCACCACCGCCGTCCGGTACTCCTCGGGGATCCGGGCCAGGGCGGCGTCGACGTCGATGCGGGCCGTCACCGCCGACTCGGGGGACGACACGATGGCGTCGGTGGGGACCGGCCCCCTGTCGATCGAGGGGTCGCTCGGGGTGGGTCGCCGCTTGCGTCGACGCACCTCGTCCAGGGCCGCGTTGGTGGCCACCCGGTACAGCCAAGTGGTGAACAGCGAGCGCCCATCGAACGACGAGATGCGGCGCGACACCGAGATCAACGCCTCCTGTGTCGCGTCGAGCGCGTCTTCGCTGTGCCCGGTGACGCGCCGACACACGGCGTGCACATAGTCGAAGTGGCGTTCGAGGAGGATCTCGAGCGCTCGGCGGTCACCGGCGGCGGAGGCGTGGGCGAGGTCGTTGTCGGACGCGCTGCTGAGACGGTCGGGGGCCATCGATCGAGCTATTCGGCCACGGCGAGCAAGACGATCTCGCTGACCGTGATGGTGTAGCGGTCGGGTTCGGCCGACTCGTGCAGGCTCGTGAACCAGATCAGGAGGTGGCCGCCGGTCTGGGGGGCGTCGAGTGTCGCGATCGTGTCGGGACGGGTACCGGAGGTGATGATGGCGATGGGCTGGCCCCAGCCCAGGTAGTTCGACGGCCGCGGTCTGGTGGTCACCCCGTGCACCAGAGCGCTCCAGCCGTTGCCGGGGCTGCTGATCTGCAGGGCGGTCACGGTGACGCCATCGGGGATCTCGACGATCAGCCCGACGCCATCCTTGAGCCCTCCGAGCAGCACGTTCTTGTACAGGTCGGAGCGCCATGCGGTGGTGGCGTCGTCGTCGACAGCGAGCGGCACCAAGTCGGGCTTCTCGCTCCCGTCGCCCATCGGATCGAAGTCGTCGGCCCCGATCGGCGTGACCTCCACCGTGGGAGGGGTCTGCGCTGGAGTCTGCTGGCCCTCGAAGCCGTCGAGGTCGATGGCCCCGGCCTCGGTGGCGCTCTCGGCGAGCGAGGCCGCGATGTCCACCGTGGTCGTGGTACCGGCCGCTCGGTCGGAGTCGGACCCCCCGGGGACGACCTGGCCGATCGCCCGCCGTCCCGATTCCGACGCCAGCACTCCGATCAACACGCTTACCAGCGCCACGGCCAACACCCCGATCACGAGCATCACGTCGTGACGTGAACGCGAGCGTGTCCGCGCCGATCGCCCGTCGTGGACGGGTGACGCGACCCGTTCGTCGGTGAACTCGAGACGACCCAGCTCCCGGCGGAGCTCGGCGACCGACTCGAACCGGCCCTCGAGCGCTCGCGTCGTGAGATCGTCGAGCTCGCGTGTGACATCGGCTCGCACCTGACGGGCTCGCAGGGCGAGCTCGTCGGGCGGACGACCGCACGCCAGGGTGTACAACACCGTGCCGATCGTTTCCACGGCCGCGGCTCGGGTTGCATCGGGGTTGCCGTCAGCGGGTCCGCACCGCAGTGCCGTGACGGTCAGTGCATCGTGAGCGCCGATCAGGATGTCATCGAGATCGATGCCCCCGTGGAGGATGCGGTGCTGGTCGAGGGCTTCGAGTGGGGCCGCCAGCTGCATGACGATGCGCACGGCACGCGCCAGCCCCATGGGGGCCTCGGCGACAGCAAAGCCTTCAAGACGTGATCCTTCGACGAGCTCGCCCACCGTGAACACGCACGGTGAGACACCGGAGTCGAACGTGGTCGCGATCGCCGGGTGCTCGACGCGCGTGGTGAGACGAGCTCGCTCGAGGAACTCGGTGCGCCGGTCGGGATGAGTCCCCAGATGGGCCGCCAGGACCTTCACGGCAACCGGCCGGGCCAGAATGGCGTCGTCGGCGATCCAGACCGTGCACGCCACACCGTTGGCGATCGGACGGTGCAGCCGGTAGCGCCCGGCCAGCAGCATGCCCGCGACAGGGCGCCCGGCCTGGGGATCCGGTTCGAGCAGAGGCGTGTCGGTGGCAATGATCTCGGCCACGGTCCGTCAACCGTAGTGTGATCGCCGTCGTGCTCGGGTGGATCGCGACCGGTGCCTCCGGGTCGGATCCGGGTGCCGGGTGCGATGACGGCTGGCCGGGCACCGATCGGATCAGCTCGCCGGGGTCGACTCGGCACGACGTTGGAATGCCACGCCGATCGTCCGAGGCCCGGCGTGGGTGCCGATCACGGGGCCGATGTCGCAGACGAGGATCTCGGGGCGTGCATGGTGCTTGGCCACCAATGCCAGCAGGTCGTCGAGATCGGGCGCTTCGGCGTGGATCACGGCCAGGGCTTCCAGCGGCGCCGCCCGAGCCACCGCGTCGGCCAGGAACGCCAGCGCTCGAGACCGTGTGCGCACCTTTCCCCCTTCGGCCACGAGGCCATCGCGGTTCGTCACGATCGGCTTGATCGACAACGCCGTCGCCAACAGGGCCTGTGCCCCACCGATGCGGCCGCCTTTCTTGAGGTGCTCGAGGGTGTCGAGCGCCGCAAGCAGAACCGTTCGCGATCGGGCCTGTTCGGTGACCGCAACGACCTCCTCGAGCGATGCCCCCGAGGCGACGGCCCGGGCTGCTGTGAGGGCCAGCAGCCCCTGTCCGGCGCTGGCGTTCATCGAGTCGACGACGATCACCCGGGCCCGGTCGGCGACCGCGGTGGCGGCCAGCGTGGCCGATTGCGCGGTCGCCGAGAGCCGCGACGACAACGTGACGCAGACGATCGCCTCGGCCCCGCCGTCGATGGCCTGGCGGAACACCTCCTCGAAGGCCCCGGGTGAAGGCGCCGATGTCTCAGGAAGGACCGCCGAGCCCGAGACCCGGCTCCAGAACTGCGCCGGCGAGACGTCGATCCGGTCGACGAGCTCCTCGGCGCCGAAGCGGATCGTGAGGGGGACCATGGCGATGCCGTGTCGCTCGAGCACGGCCGGGGGGAGATCGCAGGCGCTGTCGGTCACGACGTGGATGGCGTTCGCAGGCATGGTCGCCTTCCTACACCGGCGTGACGGCTCGAGCACGCCCGGGTCGCCCGCCGGGTCGCCCGCCGGGTCGGGTGAGCGCGAGGAGGCCGAGATAGATCACGGCTCCCAGCGGGATCCCGACCGTCAATCGGGCCGCGGCTCCCAGGCCGTGATCGGAGCCGAAGCGGCGGATGACGATGCCGACGAGCTCGCCCATGACGGCCGCAGCGGCGATCACCCGGATGAGGACGCCCACCGTCGACGGGGCGACCGCAGGTCCCACGGCGCGTCCCAGTGCCACCAGGGCCAGCACGGCGGCCACCGAGTAGGCGATGGCATACGACAGCGCCAGGCCCTCGACCCCCATGACCGACACGAGCGGAATGGCCAGGGCGATGTTGAGCGCGTTCTCGATCACGTTGAGCCAAAAGGGCGTGCGCGTGTCGCGCAGCGCGTAGAACGCCCGCAGGGTGTACAGGTACACCGAGAACCCGACGAGCCCCACCCCGAACCAGGCCAGCACGGCGGCGGTGCTTCGGGTGTCGGCCGCGGCGAAGTTCCCGTGCTCGAGGACGACCGAGATCGTCGGGCGGCTGAGCGCGATGAGGCCTGCTGCAGCCGGGCACACGAAGAACCCCAAGATCCGCAGCCCCGAGCCGAAACGGGCGCGGAATCGTCCCCAGTGCTCGGCGACGGCCAATCGGGCCAACACCGGCCCGTGGGTGGTCATCACGGTCACGGCGATCAACCCGTGGGGGAGCTGGAAGAACGTGAACGCCAACTGGTAGGCGGTGAGGTCGCCGTCGCCGTTGCCGAGGGCCAACCGGTATACGACCATGAGCGCGATCTGGTTGGCGACGACGTACCCCACCGTCCACCCCGAGAGCCTGACGACCGACACCACGGCCGGATGCCGCCACGCCAGCAAGGGCCGGATGCGCACGCCCGAACGGCGCAACGCGGGGAGCAACGCCAGGGCCATGGCGACGACACCCAGGGTCGTCCCCACCCCGAGGAACGTCAGATAGCCACGGTCGCCGGCGGCCCCGGCCACGTCGGTGATCGGATCGGTGGCGTACAGGTGGGGCACGGCCACGAACATGGCCGAGACGACGAGGTTGTTGAGGACCGGCGCCAACGCGGGAGCGGCGAACGACCGTCGAGCGTTGAGCACGGCACCACCGACCGCCGCCAGGCCGTAGAACAGGACCTGCGGCATGAAGAACCGGAGCAGGTGCGTCGCGATCTCGCGCTGCTCGGGCTGGCTGGTGATGACCTGCACCAGCAGCGGAGCGGCCACGATCCCGAGGACGGTGATGACGGCGAGCACCGCGGCGACGGCCGTGGCGACGGCCGAGACGGCGTCGTGGTCGTCGTCGTCGAGGTGCTCCACGAAGACCGGCACGAGCGTGGCGGTGAGGATCCCCCCCACCGCCAACTCGTACAGGACGTTGGGCGTCGTGTTGGCGGCGTTGAAGGCGTCACTGAACGTGCCCCGGCCCAGGGCGTAGGCCAACGCGGCCAGCCGAACCACACCGGTGACCCGGGACAGCGCCGTCCCCAGCGCGACCGTCGCCCCCGATCGGGCGGTCACCCGAGCTGCTTCCAACCCGGTGCTCACGGGTCGGCCGGGAGCTCGGGACCCGATCGCCCGACCCGGGACCGGTTGGCGCTCCGGCGCCGGTTGCGCCGGATGTGGGTTCCCCACCACAGGGCCAGGAACACGGCGGCGGCGACGGTGATCCACGCGGCCAGGCCCCGGAACGCGAAGTTGCGGATCCGAACGTCGTTCGTGCCCAGGGGAATGCCCCCGTCGGGCGACGACATCGTGACCCGCAACGAGCTGTCACCCGACGCTTGAACCTCGAAGTGGAAGGTCTGTTCGAACGGACCGGGCGGGAGCTCGATGGTCTCGCCCGGTCTCGGCGCGTCGAGGAAGTTGACCTTGGGCCCGGACAGCTCGAGCCGTACCTCGACGGTCCGGTTGCTGTCATTGGTGAACTGCACCCCGAGCTGGGCCTGGCGGGCGGTGATCGTCAGCTGCGACGACGTCCTGAACGTCACCTGGCTGAGGAGGGCGTTGATCGGGGCCGTGGCTTCGTCGAGGAAGGCCTTGGCGGTCTCGACGTCGAGACCGGCGCGCTCGGCGATGAGCACGTTGCGGCGCCCCTTGAGGACGTCGGCCGCGGCGTCCGCTCCGATCCAGCTCTCGTAGGCGCCGAGGATGTTGCGGGTGTCGGCGATGGTGCTGCCGTTGACCACCAGCGGTCGCTGCTCGACGAGCTGGAACTCGCGTTCGATGAGGGCCGACTCCCCTTGTTCCCGCTCGACGGTGCCGAAGTAGTCGCTCAGGGTCCGCATCCGGATCAGCGGGTGGTCGTCGAGCAGGCCGAGGAGCGCCTGCACGACGTCGGGATCAGGCCGTGACTCCCAGCGACTCAGCAACACCACGCCCCGGGCCTCACTCGGTCGCTCGAGCGCTGCGAACGACACGGCGGCGAGGAATCGGTGCACCTTCAGCGGCGCTGGTGCCTGGTCGTGCAGGAGCGCCTCGATGCCGGGATGGGTCACGGCGGCGTCGGCGCGGTCGTCATCGGCGATGCCGATGGTGGTCGGTCGTCCGATCGTGACGCCGTCGACGGGAACCACGGCGGCGAGCTGCGATGGCTCGACGACGACTCGCGTGATGCCGCTGTCGCGCAGACGCACCAGCACGTCGACGTCGGCCCGATCGAGCAGCATCGTGGTGGTGTCGATGTCGGCCCGCGAGCCGAGGGCCTCGTCGAGCACCAGCCGCCCCCGGTTGAGCTGCTCGCGAATCTCGACGTCGAGGTTGGCAGCTTCCATCCCCGGGAGGTCGAGGGGGACGTACGGTTGGCGGAGCACGTCGAAGCGCCCCCGCCCGTCGGGCCCCGTGAGCTTGCGCAGGGTCTCGAGACCGTCGAGCGAGGTCCCGGGCCGGCACGGCGGCGGCGGCTCGACCGCGGTGGTCGCGGTGGTCGCGGTGGTCGTGGTGGTGGTCGTGGTGGTCGTGGTGGTGGTCGTGGTGGTCGTGGTG
>VFJJ01000107.1 GCA_009886115.1 Actinomycetota bacterium | reverse complement strand
GCTCGACCCGACGATGCTCGGGGGGCGCAGCCTGCAGATGGTCCTGCGTCTACTCGCCTACAACGCTGAGCTGTGGCTGTCCGAGCGACTCGACGCCTACCTCGCTGACTGGACTTCGGCGGGTTGTTGGTGTTTGTGCTGGTGAGCGGGGGCGTGGTCGGGTTGTGTTTCCCCTACATGGTGGTGGGACGCTGCCTTCAGGGGCTGGTGGGGTTAGGTGATGTGGGCGTTGTCCCAGGTGGTGGTGTCGATTTTGAGTGCGGTGCAGATCGCTGTTTGGAGCGGGTTGCGGCGGGTGATGACTTGGATCTGGCGGTCGCCGGCGGTGAGGTTGTGGGTGCGGATCCGGTTGAGTTCAGCGAGCGCTCGTCGGGCGCTGATGGTCTGGTCGGTGAGGTCGGGGTCGCGGATGTCGGCGGTGGCGAGACGGTTGGCGATGACGGCTTCGATGACGGCGGCGAGGACGCAGATGGCGATGTGGCCCTTGACGCGGTCTTCGGTCCAGTGGAACACGGGTCTGAGCCCGAGGAAGTCTTTGAGTACCCGGAATCGTCGTTCGACGTTGGCGAGGCTCTGGTAGTGGCCCACGACTTGTGCGGTGCTGGCCTGATCGTGGCTCAATGAGGTCGTGACGACGTAGCGGCCAGCGAGGAGCCGGGTTTCGTAGTCGAGTGCGTGTTGGTCATGGTTCCAGGTGAACTGGCCAGCCACGATCGAGGTCTTGAAGCAACGGGCGATACCGCTGTCTCGGAGGATCCGGTCTGCGGCGGCACCGATCTTGGCTGGGTCGATGAGGTTGCCGGCCCGTACGCGTGTGCTCAGGGCGACCAGTTGGTCTTCGGTGCGGGCCAGGAGTTGCTCGCGGCGGATGTCGTCGCGGCGGCGTCGAGCGGGGGAATCGATCACGACGTAACGGTGGTCGTCATGGACGATGTCGCAGGCTTGACGTCCACCGGGTGCCGAGACCCACACGGTCTTGTCGGTGGCGGCACTTTCGAGCACGGCAGTGACGTCAGCGTCACGGTGTAAACGGGTGGCGAGCACGTGATCGAACCCGGCTGCGCTGACCGAAGCGAGGTTGGTTTCGCTGATCAGGCCACGGTCAGCGACCACCGCGATCCGGCCGATCCCGAACCGTTCCTGAAGATCAGCTAACACCTTCGGGAGTGTCGACGCATCGTTGGTGTTACCGGGGAACACGTGATGTGCGATCGGGATCCCGTCACCGGTCACGAGGAGCCCGATCATCACCTGGGGCCGGTCGGAACGTTTGTCGCGCGAGTACCCGAACCGACGCGACGGGAACCGTTCATCGCCGGCGGTGCCCGACTCGAAGTAGGTCGAGGTCAAGTCGTAGCAACACAACCGGAGATCCAGCCCGAGTAGCGTGATCAGCTCCGAGTAGAGGTGCTGCTCGATAACCGGTTTCAGATCGGCGACAGCGTCCAACGCTCGATAGAGCTGATCGAGCGATGGGACGTGCATCCCGGCCGGGAGTTGCACGTCACCGTCGATCCACTCGCCGATCGTGCGTCGTTTCGACCACGGCGAGATCAACCGGTTCGCGATCATGACGAACACGCTGTCCGCCAACGCCAGAGAGTTCTTCCGGGCCCCCGTGAAGCACCCATCGAGCCCGAGCTGGCGGAACACCGCGTGCACAGCAGCGACCGCCCCGAACCCCGGAGCGCCGTCAGCGGCAAGTTCCCCAGCCGGAAGCCACGTATCGGCAGCATGCTGCTGCAACGACGAGATGATCCGGTCCAACTGTCCGCTCTCGCGTAGCTCGCTGACCTCACCCAACCGCAACAACGTCCGCTGGGAAACCTTCGAGCCGGTACGGACCGCTTCAACCAACGACAAGTACCGGTACTCAGTTTCGCCACGACGACGAACCGTCATCTTCACGTACATACCAAGACCCTAACCCACAACACCCCCAACGACATGGATCTTGTCGCCCCTACAAATCAGCCTCGAAAAGACCCCGCCAAACCATCACCCCAGGTCACAGCCTCGCCGACACCCAAAACCCACCACAACCCGCCGAAGTCCGGTCTGGAGACGTCGATGGCGTCGATACCAGCGTCGCTGCCGACGACGCTGTGACCGCACCGGACACGACAGTTCCTGCGACCACTGCGGCGCCGACGACTGCTCCGGTACGGCGGACGCCGGTGCGTGAACGGTGTCGGCAGTGACCTCCCCGACGGCTGTCCTGTCCGGTTGGGTTGCTGGAGTGGTGCTCGACGCGATGCGTTCGCTGCTGTGGGTCAAGACGACCGCAGATGCACGCCTCACCGTCGAGACACTCGTTCGACAGCTCGGCGGATCCGTGGTTCCCCCCGACGCCCCGAACGATGCCGTGATCCCCGCCGACATCTCGTTCGGTCACGGTGAAACGGTGTTCGCTTCGGCACCGGCAGGCAGCGACGCCCGGACATATCTCGACCACTACCTGGTTCCTTTCCTGTTCGACGCGCGCAGGGCACTGGGGCTGAGCGCACAACTTGAACGTCTCGGTGAAGAGGCTTCAACGGACCGGCTGACGAATCCTCCAAACCGGCGCACCATGGATCGGGTCCTTGGACGCCTCGGAGCCGACGGCACCGTGATCATGCTCGACCTCGACCACTTCAAGAAGGTCAACGACGAGTTCGGACACCACACCGGCGACCAAGTGCTGCAAGCGTTCGGCACCGCCCTGCAGTCCGTCGTACGCGCCGGCGAAATTGCCGGACGCTTCGGCGGAGAAGAGTTCGTCGTCGTCATCGCGTCTCCGGAGGGAGCCAACTCGCTGCTCGAGCGGCTGCGCACGACATGGGAGGCAATACGCCCCCTGCCAGTCACGTTCTCCGCCGGGGTCGCCCGGTCCGCCGGTACACCCGATATGACGTTGCGGATGGCTGACGCGGCTCTGTACGAGGCAAAGGAAGCGGGCCGCAACCGATGGGTGTGGTCACAAACTGACGAGCTTCCATACGAATCGTCAGACGCCCAGCCGTACGCGTCGGTCGACGGTTACGTGACCGACGCCGTCAACGGCGAGCGGCGCTCCGCCATCCTCACGACCCTGAACATGTTCGACTGCGGCGTACCCCAAAGTCGTGTGATCGTCGAGCTGCTCGCCGCCGGACAACGCGAAGTCGGAGAGCGCTGGCACCGCAACGAACTCACCGTCGCTGACGAACACGTCGCAACCGGTGTGTCCATTGCCGCGCTCGACGCGCTCGTGTTTGAAGTCGAAGCGCCCGCTGGCGACGGTCACACCGTTGTTGTCTGCGCCGAGGGCGACTGGCATTCGCTTGCGGCACAGATGGTCGGGGAGTCATTGCGCAGCCTCGGCGTCGGTGTCACCATCCTGGGCGCGTCCACGCCTGGCCCGTCCGTCGCCGAATCGCTGACCCGTCGCGGCGCAGACTCACTCGCGATCTCGTGCAGCTTGCCGACCTTCTTTCCTGGTGTCATCACGCTCATCGACATCGCTCACGCACAGGGCCTGCCCGTCATTGTCGGCGGACGCGCCTTCGGGGCCGACGGAACCCGCGCCGCACGGCTCGGAGCTGACGCCTGGGCCCAG
>VFJJ01000054.1 GCA_009886115.1 Actinomycetota bacterium | reverse complement strand
TGTGCCGTATGGACGAGTTCAGTCAGATATGGCTCGACACCGCGAGCGCTGCGTTGTCGGTCGTTGAAGGATCGCGTGTCCGCGAGTGGTGGGCCGAGCCCTCGAGCCTGTCCGGCATGACGGTCGGTGCGCTCGCTGGACATCTCATTCACAGCGGCATTCCTTAGGCCGAGCATGGATTCGTCGTCGTGGGCCCGGCCGGACAGCCAATCACGGCGGCCAAGATGTACTCCTGGGTGCCGCTCGACGAAGACAGCCCGATGCACGACGGTGTGCGCGCCGTTGCCGAGGAGCAGGTGGTCGACGGAAGAGAAGGCCTGGTCGAGCGAGGGAGGGCAAGCTGGAAGCGGAGCGAGGTCGTGCTCGCTGACGCTTCGCAGGATCAGATCGTCGCTCACCCGGTCGCACCGATGTTCCCGATCACGCTGCGCGAGTTCTTGCTCACGAGGATCCTCGAGTTGGTCGTGCACGTCGACGACCTCGCCCACTCGGTAGGTGAGCAGGATCTGGGCGTTGATCGGCGGGCGATCGACATCGCTTGCCACCTCGGGATCGACATCAACGCCGAGCGCTACGGATCGGCCGCCGTCCTGCGGTCGCTGTTTCGGCGTGACCGGAACTCGCTCGACGCGCTGCGCACGTTCTGAGACCCGCCCAAGGCCCGCTCGTAACCGCCGATCGGCTCGCCCGTATGCGGGTTGCGGTGACAGACCTGCATCGGTTACAGCGCTGGAGAGGCTTCGTCTCCTTGCGAGTCCTCCAGGCTCGCCGTGACGAGGTTCGCGGCGAACGCCCACACTTCGAGCGCAGCACGGTCGGGTACTCGCAATGCGAAATGGTCGAGACCGACGCTGCGTTCGTCGAACCGGTCGGTGCCGGGGTGGGGATGTTCAATGAGCCCGACCGAACCGAGACTGGGGTGGTAGACGTTCCACACCTTCCCGCCAGACTCGCGCTGCTCCGCGTGCACAAGCGTGAATCACGTCGTGGTGCGATGCCCTGGCGGCTGCCAGAGCGTGGTCCCGGTCCATGGTGGTGAGGACATTCCGTCAGGCACGTTGCGCTCGATCGAGCGTGCGTTGACGCCGTGTCTCGGGAAGGGATGGTTGCGATGAGCTCGCAGAAGACCTACGTGGCGGTGTACTCGCGCGATCCGGTCGATGACGCCTGGAACGTGCGGATCAAGGGCGTGGCCGGATGCCAGACGCACGGTCGGAGCATCCGTCAGGCCCACGCTCGGATCCGCGAGGCGTTGGCGGTGTGGCTCGATTGTGAGCCCGGCGACCTGCAGGTCCGCGACGAGTTCCCGCCCAATGTGCGTGAGGTGGCAAGTCGGGCGGTCCGGGCGCGCGATGCGGCGCAGCGGGCCGGCGAGAAGGCCCAGGCCGAGGTCGCCGAGGCGGCCCGGGCGTTGACCGAGCTCGGGATCAGTCGACGCGACGCCGGCGAGCTGCTCGGGCTCTCGCACCAACGCGTGCAGCAACTGGTCGACGCCGGCTGACCGCAGCCACTTCTGCCGATCCGCGCTATTGAACGCGAACGTGGCGGAGGATACGGCGAGAAAAGTAGGGACAAAAGTAGGGATGGCCGATTTTCACCCACTGGATGAGTGGAGTTCGGACGCCACGTACAGCACGGTCCGAGATGGACAAAATCGCACTTGACGTGCGAGAACGTCACTCCACGTGCAGGCCGCTCAGGGCCCGGGCGATGACCAAGCGTTGGATCTCACTCGTGCCTTCGAAGATCGTGTAGATCTTGGCGTCGCGGACCCAACGCTCGACGGGGAAGTCGCGGATGTAGCCGTAGCCGCCGAGGATCTGCACGGCCCGCTCGGTGACGCGCACGGCGGTCTCGCCGGCCTTGAGCTTCGACATCGAGCCTTCCGCAGCGGTGAACGGCACCTGGTTGGCGGCCATCCAGGCGGCGCGCCACACGAGGAGACGAGCGGCGTCGATGTCGGTGCGCATGTCGGCGAGCGTGAAGGCGATCGACTGGTTCTCGATGATGGCCTTCTTGAACTGCTGTCGGTCCTTGGCGTAGTCGAGCGCGAACTCGAACGCGGCCCGGGCGATGCCGATGGCTTGGGCGGCGACGACGGGACGGGTCGCCTCGAACGTCGACATCGCAGCCTGCTTGCCGGTGCGTTGCCCGGAGCGGGCCCGGGCGAGTCGCTCGTCGAGGCGCTCGACGCCGCCCATCACGCACGACGACGGGACCCGCACGTCGTCGAACACCACCTCGGCGGTGTGCGAGGCCCGGATCCCGTGCTTGCGCTCCTTCTTGCCCATCGAGAGTCCCGGAGTCCCCGGGGCGACGATGAACGAGGAGTGGCCACGAGCACCCAGCGTCGAGTCGACGGAGGCCACGACGACGTGCACGTTGGCGATCCCACCGTTGGTGATGAACACCTTGGTGCCGTTGATGATCCAGTCGTCGCCGTCGCGAGTGGCGTGGGTCCGCAGCGACGAGACGTCGGATCCGGCGTTGGGCTCGGTCACGCAGAAGGCCCCGAGGCGGAGGTCGCCTGGCGTGCCATAGCACTCGGGAACCCAGGTCATGATCTGCTCGGGCGTGCCCTGGCCGGAGATGGCCGAAACGGCCAGGCCCGTCCCCATGATCGACAGCCCGATGCCGGCATCACCCCAGAACAGCTCCTCGTTGACGATCGGCATCGACAGGCCCGTCGGATCGGCGGCCAGCTGGGCGAGGAACTCCCACGAGTAGATCCCGGCCTTGGCCGCCTCCTCGAGAATCGGCCACGGGGTCTCCTCGCGCTCGTCCCACTCCTCGCCCGCAGGTCGAATCACCTTCTCGGCGAACTCGTGGACCCAGTCGCGCAGCGTGACCTGGTCGTCGTTCAGGGACAGCGAGAACTCAGCCATGAGGCACCTCGGGGGAGGGGATCGAGAGGAGGACACGGTCGGACCGGGGGCGTCCACCGGCTGACCGTCATGTCCTCATGTTACCACTCAGTAACATAGTCGACGATCACGCCGCGGCCGAACCGAGGAAATCGGCGTCGCCGAACGCGAAGATCCCGCCGTCGGATGCGAGGAGCCAGTACCCGAGGCCCGTGGGGGTCACGGCGATCCCGACGATCGACTTGGTCAGGGTCATGGCGCCCGTCGAGCCCGCGAAGGTCGCATCGCCGAACGCGAACAACCCACCATCCGACGCCACCAACCAATACCCACCACCCGACGGCGTCGCCGCCATCCCCACGATCGGACGGTTCAACGTCATCCCACCCGTCGAACCGAAGAAGTCGGCATCGCCGAACGCGAACAACCCACCATCCGACGCCACCAACCAGTACCCACCACCCGACGGGGTCGCCGCCATCCCCACGATCGGACGGGCGAGGGCCCGGTCGGCGAGGGCACCGAAGAACGACGCATCACCGAAGGTGGTGACGCCACCTCGCTCATCGACGACCCAGTAGCCCTGACCCGACGGTGTGGCCGCCAGGCCGACGACGGACGGCCCGACGAGCCGGACCGGGGGCGAGCCCGCGGCGACCGCAGCCCCGAACGCGTGCACCTGCCCGGCACACGAGACGACGAGATAGCCCTCCGGGAACAGCCCGGCCGAGTCGACGGCTTCGGCTGCCGGGGTCGCACCAGCGGCGCCGTACTGCAGCGGAGCGCCAGCCGCCGCGGTCGAGGCGGTCGGGACCGTCGAGGTCGGGGAGGCCGGGGCGGTCAGAACGGCTGGGGCGGTCGGGACGGGCGGGGCGGTCGAGGCCGGGGCCGTCGGGACGGTCGAAGGCGGGGCGGTCAGAACGG
>VFJJ01000036.1 GCA_009886115.1 Actinomycetota bacterium | reverse complement strand
GTTGCCGTTGCCGTTGCCGTTGCCGTTGCCGTTGCCGTTCAGCGGTCGTCGAGCATCCGGTCGAGGACGCGGCGACAGGCGAGGCCGTCAAGGAAGGACGGGGTGGTCGGCCGGCCGGTCTCGACCGCCTCGCGGATCGCGGCTGCCCAGCGGTGCATGGGCAGCGCGTGACGGTCGCCGCCCACGCTGCGGTCGCCGCCCGCCCCGCCCCCGTCGCTGCCGCCGCCGGCGTCTGTCGAGGCTGGCATGACGTCGTCGCGGGTGCCGTCGGGGCGCCAGAGCACGAGCCGGCGATCGCCGACGTTCTCGAGCACCCCGTCCGAGCCTGCGATCGCGATGCGGGGCACGAGACTGACGGTCGCAGCGAACGTCGAGTCGATGGCGACGGTGACCCCGCCGGTGAGCGTGAGCGCGGTGGTGATGCCGTCCTCGGCATCGCAGGGCCGCAGTGCGCCACCGCCGGTGCGGTCTGGTCGCTCCGTGATCGTGGTGCGTGGCGTGCAGTGCACGTCGACGACCTCACCCAACCACCAACGCAGGGCGTCGACGGCGTGCGAGGCCCAGGCGCCGATCCAGCCCCCGCCCGATTCGCGTTCGAACAGCCAACTGTGTGGTCGCAGCGGCACCCGGGTCCCCGACGAGACGTGGACCCACTGAACGTGCTCGGGCCGGCCGATGGCTCCGTCGCGTACGAGCTCGCGCATCCGTTCCCTGACGGGATCGCGTCGGAACTCGAAGTTGCAGAAGTGCGCTACGCCGGCCGCCTCGGCTATGCCCACCATGGCCTCGGCGTCGGAGACCGATCGCCCGAACGGCTTGTCGCACAACACCGCCTTGCGGGCCTCGACCGCCAGCGCGACGTGGCGACGGTGAAGGAACGGCGGCGAGTGCACCGCCACGAGATCGACGTCGACCCGTCGGCACAGTGCCGCGACTCCGGCGTCGTCGCGCGCCGAGACCACGTCGACGACCTGGCATCCCGCGGCGGCGAACGACGGCGCTACCACTCGTGCGCCGAAACCCGTCCCGACCACCCCGACTCTCACGCCGTGCCGACTCGCAGCTACGGCAGGCTCACGAAGGGGCGCCGAAGTGGAGGTCGAACCAGGCCAACGTGCGCGGCCAGGCATCCTTGGAGGCGTGCTCGTGGTACACGGGACGGTCGTCGCAGTTGAACCCGTGGTCGGCCCCGGGGTAGGTGATCACGTGATGGGCCACGTCGGCGCCCTTCAACGCGGCCGTGAGCGTGGCCACGTCGCTCATGGGGATACCAGCGTCGGCGTCGCCGAAGATCCCGAGCCACGGTGTCTGGAGCGAACCCGCCTCGTCGAGCAGCGGGGCGATGGCCGGGAACGGCGACGAGACGATCATGCCGCCGTAGTAGCCGACCGCCGCGCCGATCTTCCGGCGGGCCGCGGTGAGGAACGTGACCCGTCCGCCCATGCAGAACCCGACGATCCCGATGCGCTCGTTGGCGAACCCTTGAGCGTTGAGATGAGCGATCGTGGCGTCGACATCCACCAGGGTGGTGTCGTTGCTGCACTTCTGGATGAGGCCGATGGCCTGCTGGATGTCGTCGTAGGGGGCGAACGACCGCTCGCCGGAGCGGTGGAAGAGCTCGGGGGACACGGCGTGGAAGCCGGCCGCGGCGGCCCTGCGGGTGACGTCCTCGATGTGGGAGTTCACACCGAAGGCCTCTTGGATGACGATGACCGCGCCACGGGCGGGCGAGTCGGGAATCGCTTCGTAGACCCGCATGGGGCCGTCGGCCGTGGTGAGCGTGATGTCGTGCGTCTTCATGGCCGGGACTCTACGACCCTCCCCGTTCTTTGTGCCTACCACTGCGCCGGGAGTGATCCCAGCCACAATGAACGAGAGACGGGCGGGCCGAACGGGTCGCCCGCAGCTCAGGCCACGTCGACGATGACGTCGCCGTGGGGCAGCACGCGGGCCCGGTCGCCTGGGCGCAACACCAAGGTGGTGAAGCGGAACTGCACGATGGCTGGGCCGGTGACATCGGAGCCCGGACGCCAGGTCTCGCCGTCGTAGACGGGGGCCTCGGCGAACCACTCGTCTCCGGCGTACAGGCGCCTCGTGCCCACCGGCTCAGGCGCTGCGGCCGATGTGAGCGTGACCGTCTCGGCCTGGTCGACGAGACCGGTGGCGACGAGGCGCAATCCCCTGAAGACCGGCTCCTGCGCCCGGGCCTCGATGAGCCGCGCTTGCTCGTAACGCCGGTGGAACTCGGCCACGGCCGCGGCGAGGACTCCTCCGTCGCTAGCGCCGCGCGACTCGTCGGACGGGCGCTCGCACGGGATGGCCACGTCGAAGGTCTGGCCGGGGTACACGAGGTTGCAGAACCATTCGAACCGCAGACGTTCCTCGGGGATCTGCGAGATGGCCAGCTCGGTCCGGGCTCGGGTCTCGAGGGTGTCGGCCATGGCCGCGATCCGGGCGATGTCGGCCTGCTGCCACGGGACGATGTAGCCCTGGGTCAAGTCGACGACGTGGTCGGCGGTCAGCAAGCCCAAGGCAGAGAAGGCTGGGGCGGCGCGAGGCACGAGCACCCGACGCATGCCCAGCGCCGCGGCCTGGGCGGTGGCGTGCACGGCGCCCATCCCCCCGAAGGCCACGAGGTCGAGGTCGCGGGGGTCGGCTCCGGCCAGCGAGAGCACGCGGCGGACGGCGTCGGTCATGTGCGCGTCGACGATGGCCGCGGCTCCGACGGCGGCGTCGTCGGCCGAGGGCAGGCCCGAGTCGGCGGCCACCTTGGCCAGGCCGTCGCGAGCGCCGTCGAGGTCGAGGGTCATCCGTCCGCCGTAGAACCCTTGGGGTGTCAGGCGTCCGAGGACGAGGTCGACGTCGGTGACGCAGGGCTCGTGGCCCCCGCGCCGGTAGCAGATGGGTCCGGGTTGCGATCCGGCCGACCGGGGTCCGACCTCGAGCATGCCGCTGGCCGCCTGCACCACCGAGCCGCCACCGGCTCCGATCGAGTGGATGTCGACCATCGGCAGGGCGATGCAGTACCGGTGTCGCCAGTTCCAGTCGGTCGTGACCGCGGGACGGCCATCGCGGATGAGGCACACGTCGTACGAGGTGCCGCCCATGTCGACCGAGACGACATCGCCGAGCCTGGCGGCGGTCGCGGCTCGGGCGGCGGCCATGGCCCCGCCCGTCGGACCCGAGCCGATCGTGGCGACGGCCTTCGACTGCAAGGCGATCGGGGTGGTGACACCGCCGGCAGACGTGGCGATCAGGAGCTCGTTCGAGTAGCCGGCCCCGTGCAGCGCGGCCTCCAGCCGATCGAGGTAGCGCGAGATGGGTGGGCCCACGTAGGCGTTGACGAGCGTGGTCGAGGTGCGCTCGAACTCCGGCGGCTTGGGGAACACCTCGTGCGACAGCGAGATCGAGGCGACCTGCGGGTACTCCTCGATGATGATCTCGCGCGTGCGCAGCTCGTGCACCGGGTTGAGATATGCGTGGAGGTACACGACGGCGATCGACGTCACCCCGAAGCGCTGGAGCCGTTGCACCGCATGGCGGACGGCCGTCTCGTCGAGGGGGTCGACGATCTCGCCCTCGGCCGACATGCGCTCGGCGATCTCGAGGCGCACCCGCCGTTTGGCGATCGGCTCAGGCGCCGGAAGCGTGGGGTCCCAGATGCTCTCCTTGTAGCAACGCCGGAACTCGATCTCGTCGCGGAAGCCTTCGGTGACGAGCAGGCCCACAGAGGCCCCGGTCATCTGGATCATGGTGTTGTCGCCGGTGGTGGTGCCGTGCACGATGGCATCGGTGACCGCGAGCAGCGCTGCGAGGTCGGTGCCCTCGGCCTCGGCGACGCGGGTGATGGCGTCGAGCACGCCGCGCGACTGGTCGTCGGGCGTGGTCGGCGCCTTCTCGAGCACGAGGGTGCCGTCGGGGCGCCGAGCCACGACATCGGTGAACGTCCCGCCGACGTCGATGCCGATCCTGTATCCGCTCATCGGTGTGCTCCTGTTGAGGGCGGAGGCGCTGTGCTCCTGGTGGGTGGAGGCGACGGCTCCCGGACTAGGACCGGTTGACCCCGGCGTCGAGGACGACCTTCGTGCGGGCGAGGTAGTCGTGCGGTCCGAGCCCGTGGAAGAAGATCATGACCAGGGTCACGAAGAACCAGATCAGGCTGGGCGCAGCCAGCGCGGTGACGGCGATGGCCAGGGTTCCCGGTCCCGACTGGGCGACCCACCGGACCGCGGACTGGCCCCAGGTGACCGGGCTCCCGTCGGCGGCCACGATCCTGGCGTGCACCGCCATCTTCCCGATCGTCTGACCGCGCAATGCAACCAGGACGATTTCGTAGATCGCCGGGCCGGCGATCACCGGGAGCCGTTCCCAGCCCTTCAGCGCGCCGTGGCCCGTGGCCGCGGCCGTCGCGACGTAGATGGCGAAAAGGGGGATGAAATCGACGCCGCGGGCTCCCACCCGACGGGCCGGATCGCACTCGCCCGATCGGTCGCGGGGACGCTCGGATGCCGACCACCACGAGGCTCCGGTACCCGTGACAGGGCTCACGAGGCTCCGGAGAGGGAACCGCCGCTGGACGTGCCGCTGGGCCGGGCCGCACGAAGCTCGGCCCTCATCACCTCGGTGGCCGGCAGGTCGAGCGCGAGGTCCATGTCGGCCACCGTGCCCGTGACGACCACGCCGTAGTCGCGCCGGGCCCCTTCCACCGACACGTACTCGTCCCACACGTCCTCGAGGACGGCCGACGGGTCGCGAAGGAGCGCGTCGCCCCAACCGCCGCCGCCGCCGAAGTGGTACACGAGCCGTTCCCCCGTCTCGAGCAGCACGCCGGTGACCGACGGGTCGACGCGCACGACCGCCTCGGCCGGGCCCCCGACCTTGAGGTAGCACGTGTCGGGAGCGCCGTTGGCGCCGCCGGCGATGCCGGGATGGGTGCGGTACTGGTTCACGACGTACTGGCTGATGTAGGTGGGCGTGCGGGCTTCCTTCATGAACAGCGAACCGCAACCGCCGCGCCACTGCCCGGCCCCGCCCGAGTCGGTGATGTAGTTCCGGCCCCGGAGGAAGTGCGGGAAGATCGTCTCGTTGATCTCGGCCGAGGCCTTGATGAGGTTGCCGTTGCTGGCCACCAGCGCGCCCCACCCGTCGACACCCTTGACCCCGTTGACCCAGCCGGCGTTCACCTCGCCGCCGTGGTCGAAGAACGGGCGGCCCGTGCGCGGATCGACGTCGCCCCACATCTGGCGGGGCGCGCCGTACTTGTACGACTGCGGGCACACCCGTTCGGGGATCAGTTGGGCGAAGGCGAGCGCGATGGCGTCGCACACCTCGACACCGGGATGGTGGGTGCCGGCCGAGACGGGCTTGCCCTCGACGGGGTTGAGGCAACAGCCCAGAGGCACCGCGAGCTCGATGCACTCGAAGAAGCCCTGGTTCTTGGCGATGTTCGGGTCGACGAGCGAAGCGATCTGCGCCACCACCTGGCCCCGCGTGTTGCCGAACGTCGACCAGGCCTGGATGTGCGGACGGGTATCGGAGCCGTCGAAGTCGACGATCAGCCGCTCGCCCTCGACGGTGACCGCCACATGGACGTGGATGTCGGTGTTGCCCATCGGATCGGCGTCGACATAGGCGTCGGCTTCGTACGTGCCGTCGGGCCAGGCCGCGATCTCCGACCGGAACCGGCGCTTGGTGTCTTCGATGACGTGATCGCACGCGGCCTTGACCGTCTCGGGCCCGTACCGCTCGATCACCTGGCCCAGACGCTCGACGCCGAGCTGCGCTGCGCCCACCTGGGCCCGCAGGTCGCCCACGAAACCGCCGATGCGGTTGTTGGCCCGCATCGTCAAGACGACGTCTCGCCGCTCCTTGCCCCGCTCGAAGATCTTGAGCAGCGGATAGCGCGTGCCTTCCGACCAGATGTCCTTGGCGAAGACGTTGTACCCGCCGGCCATGGCCCCACCGGTGTCACCGTGGTGACACTGGATCGACGCGATGAGCACGAGCTCGTCGGTGCCGTCGGCGCGGGGATGGAACACCGGTGCGAACACGTTGAAGTCGGGGAGGTGGCCACCGCCGTGGTAGGGGTCGTTGGCCACGAGCACGTCGCCCGGGTACAGCTCCTCGCCGAGGAACTCGATCGCGAAGTCGATGGGCAGGGTGGCCGAGAGCATGAACTGCGGGATGCCCACCGAGAGCGCGGCCAAGCGGCCCCGCCAGTCGTGCACCGTGGCGTTGCGCTCGTTGCTCTGGTTGAGGATCGGCGTGGTGGCCGTGCGCGAGACGAACGTCGCCATCTCGAAGCAGACGGTCTCCATGGCCGAGCGGATCACCTCGGCCGTGATCTGGTCGATCGCCCCCGACGCTCCGGGTTGGACGGCGAACGATGCGACGGTGGTGGGATCGAGTGTCAGCGCCACGGTGACGACCTCCTCGGGCGAGAGCTTCGTACGGCTCTCCGCCGACGACATGGTGCCTCAACGATACCTGACGTGGGTGTCATCGAGCCCGTGGGCCCGAATCCCCGTTCTGTGCGCAGCAGTCGCCGCCCGGCGCACCTCCGTCGACCCGTTTCCCTGAGGTTCACCCGGGCTCGCGGAGCCTCAGGCCAGCGGCGACCAGCGGGTCGTGCGCAGGAGTCGTGACTCCCACTGATCGCGGTAGTCGAGGCCGTCGACCATCCAGTTCCCCTTCACCTTGTACTCGGCCGGGAGCTCGGTGCTGAGCAGACGCAGCAGGCCGTCGGGCTTCGTGACCCGTTGCCACAACACGATCTCGCGACGGTTGCCCGTTCCGAAGGCGGTCCTGAAGGCGGCCTCGATGCGGAGCATGGCCCGCTTGGAGTGCTCCTCGGAGGCCATCCAGGCGCCGTAGATCGAACCCGACTTCTCGACGTAGTCCTCGAGGCGACCCTCGTAGGGCCAGACGGTGTCCTCCATGAACAGGGTCGGATCGTGATCGACCCCGACCGTGGGGACCGATCCCAGATCGAGATCCTGCAGTGGCGACCACGGCACCGGTATCAACACCTTGGCCGTGACGTCGTGGCGCATCGTGTCGATCCCCTCGGCCCAGGTCCGGAGGTCGCCGTGGTGGATGCGCTCGGTGAGGCGCCCCCAGGCGGCGGCGTCACGAACCGCGGTGATGGTGACGACCCGGTACGACCGTCCGCCTCCGTGGGCGTGGTGGAGGTGATACAGGAGCCGGGCGTCGTCGTCGGACCCGAGCGCTCCGATGTAGACATCGCGAAAGGCGGCGTCGAATTCGTCGTCACGGCGACCATCGACGGAGTGGACCTCGTGCACGAGCAGCATGCCGCACCGTACCGTGGCCGCCATGACGAGCACACCTGAACCGCAACCTCGACCCGGAGTCACCCCCCCACCCGAGGCTGATCAGCACAGCGTGGCGGGGAAGGTGATCATCGTCACCGGTGCCGGACGGGGCATCGGGCGGGGCCTCGTGCATCACCTCGGCCGCTCGGGCGCTCGCGTCGTGCTGGCCGAGTGGAAGCTCAATCGCATGGAGACCGTGACCGCCGAGCTGACCGAGCTCGGCGTCGACCATCTCGGCGTCGAGTGCAACATCATGGACAAGGACTCCATCGACGCCATGGTGGCGCAAACCGTCGAGCGATATGGAGGGGTCGACGGCATCGTCAACAACGCCCAGACCTTCCGGCCCGTGGTGCCCTTGGCCGAGGTGACCGAGGACGACATCGACGTGCTGTTCGACTCCGGCGTGAAGGGCACGTTGTGGGCCATGCAAGCCGTCTACCCGCACATGGCGGCCCAGGGGTGGGGGCGCATCGTGAACTTCGGCTCGTCGAACGGCATCACCGGCGCGTCGGGCTACGGCCCGTACAACGCGTCCAAGGAAGCGATCAGGGCGCTCACCCGCACGGCGGCACGCGAGTGGGGTCGCAGCGGGATCACGGTCAACTGCATCTGCCCGTCATCGGCCGCGCACCGCAGACCCCCCGAGGAACGCTTCCGCCGGGAGGCGTTCGTGATCGACGATCCCTTGCACCCCATGGGTCGCGACGGCCATCCCGAACACGACATCGCCCCCGTGGCCCATTTCCTGCTGAGCGACGCCACCCGGTACATGACGGGCCAGACCCTGATGGTCGACGGCGGCTACTTCCTCTTCGCCTGACCTCGCCTGACCTCGCCTGACCACGCCTGACCATGCGCACGCGAGGGGTACCTGTCATCATCGAGGTCCGGGCCAACGAGTACACCGGGCGCGCTCGCAACCCGGGCGTTCCCTTCAGCCCCGAGGAGCTGGCCGCCGACGCCGAAGCCTGTCGCGACGCTGGAGCGGCCCGGCGAGCTCGGCGGGAATGCGGACGATCCTCGAGTTCCTCCCCGAGGGACGCGCCGTGCACTGGTCGGTGCTCACCTACGGCTCGAACGCACTGTCGCTGCTGGGCGCGGCGGTGGAAGCCGGCGGGCACGTCGCGCTGGGCCTGGGCGACTGGCCGTACCTCGAGCTGAGCGGCTCCGGCGGGCGTCCGCCAGGCAACGCCGAGGTCGTGGCGGCTGCGGCCGCCATGGTGCGAGCGCTCGGCCGCGAAGTCGCCACGCCGAGGCAGGCCCGGGAGATGCTGGCGTTGGCCTGACGACGAGCGACGAGCACGGGTCGCCGACTGACGTTACAGTCAGCTTTGTTCGACACCGAGAACCAGGGGGAAACATGGCTCGGAAGATCAGGTGGGGTGGGCTCGTCGTGAGCCTGATGCTGGTCGTTGCCGCGTGTGGTGACGACGATGACACCGGGGCAACGGGAGGCGACACGACCGCTGCGCCCAGTGGGGAGACGACGGTGGCATCCACCGCCGACACGACGCCGAGCAGCGCGGTGTCCGAGACGACGGTGCCGATCGAGACCGGTCCGGGGACGGTGCTCAGCTCCGGTATCCCATCGGGCGACTCGTGCGAGAACGTGGCGATCGAGGGCGTCCCGGGTGTCTCCGACACCGAGGTTCGCATTGGCGGGATCGTGGGCGCGACCAACCCCACCAGCAATCCCTACGGCGACTCGATCGATGCCGTCCTCGCCTACATCAAGGGCGTCAACGACGCCGGGGGCGTGTGCGGGCGTCAGATCACCTACGTCGACGGCATCGACGACCAGTCGTCGACATCGCGCAACATCCTCGCGGCCCGCCAGCTCGTCGAGGAGGACGACGTCTTCGCGATCCTCCCGGTGATGACGCAGAACTTCGGCAGTGCCGAGTACCTCGTCGAGAACGGCATCCCCACCTTCGGTTGGAACATCCAGGTCGAGTGGACGCTGGGCGAGAACCTGTTCGCCCAGAACGGGTCGTACATCTGCTTCGCCGGGCTCAACGACGACGACAACCCGGGGTGCCCGGCCGAGGACTGGGTCTGGATCGCCGAGCAGATGGGGGCGACGGTCGTCGGCACGCTGTCGTACGGCTCGTCGCCGCAGTCGAAGGCGTGCGGCGAGACCCAGGGTCTGTCGTTCGGCCACTTCGAGTCCGACATCACCGTCGGGCTCCAAGACAACAGCCTCAACTTCGGGTTCACGCCGGAAGACCTCGGGCCGACGATCGACGCCGTTCGTGAGAATGGCGTCGATCTCCTGCTCACCTGCATGGACCTGGGGGGCAACGTCCGCATCCTCGAGGCCCTGCAGAACGCGGGGCTCGACACCCAGATGTACTGGCCCAACGGCTACGACCAGGCGGCCCTCGAGGAGTTCGGCGACCAGATCAAGAACCGGGTGTGGACGGGTACCGAGCTGCGGCCCTTCGAGGTTCCCCAGCCTCCCGGTGGGCTCGCGTACCAGAACTCGATGGCGGCCAACGACCTCCCGATCAGCGAGTACACCCTGGCCGGCTGGATCAACGCCGACATGTTGGTGACCGGTATCCGGGCTGCTGCAGCTGGCAACGGCGGCGTGTTCGACCGGCAATCTGTGATCGACGCGCTCAACAACTTCGGCCCCTACAGCGCGGGTGGCATCGTCCCGGGCGTCGACTTCGCCAACGACCACGGCACCGGTCCCTCGACCAACTGCGCCGCGTATCTCGAGGTTGACGGAGCGAGCAAGACGTTCGTGCCGATCGCCGAGGATCCGACCAAGCCGTGGACCTGCTTCGACCTGGTCGATCCCGACCCTGAGGTGTTCACCTTCGAGAGCTACGGCGACGAGGACCTCGGGCTCTCGACCGAGGGTGTCGAGGGCACCGCCGAGGTCGAGGCCGGCGATGGTGGTACGGCCGAGCAGCCCGACGACATCGAAGCGGCGGGTGCAGAGATCAACGCCGTGCTGCTCGGGTACTTCCGGGCCGAGACGATCGACGAGCGCCTCGCTGTCATCGCCAACGGCGAGTCGGTGCGCGAGCTGCTCGCCCAGGTGTTCGCGCCGCCGGTGGCCTTCCCGGCCGAGGTCGAGATCATCTACACCTCCAAGACCACGGCCGACCTCAAGTTCAAGCCCGAGCTCAACGGCACCGTGTTGAACGTGGCCCTCACGTCGTACGTGGTGCAGGTCGACGGGGTCTGGCTGATGCACCCGTTCGCGGCGTGCGACCTCCTGAACAACCAGAACCCGGCGTTGGCCCGCGAGTGCCTCGGCGTGGCCGAGCCCCCCGAGTAGCCGCACACCCCCCGAGCAGTGGGCACAACGACGTCGAATCGTACGTCCACGTGCCCACTGCTCGGAGTTGGGTGGGTCGGGGTGGGCCGGATCTACAGGCCCGAGGGGATGATCTCGTCGACGTGGGCCCGGATCTCCTCGACCGGGCCGGAGGCGACCACCGAGCCTTTGGAGATCAGCACGGCGTGGTCGGCGAGCGCGAGGGCCCGCTGCACGTGCTGCTCGACGATGAGGATCGACGTGCCGGTCGACTTCACGGTCTCGAGTGTCTGGAACACCTCGTCGACGATGATCGGCGCCAGGCCCAGCGAGAGCTCGTCGGCCACGAGCAGTCGGGGCGGGTTCACCATCACGCGAGCCAGCGACAGCATGCGCTGCTCGCCGCCCGAGAGCGTTCCGGCCTGCTGCTTACGGCGCTCGCCCAGACGGGGGAACAGCTCGTAGGCTCGTTGCAGGGCCCGGGGTGACTCCTTCTTGCCCAGCTGGGCCACGAAGGTGAGCGCCAGGTTCTCTTCCACGGTGAGGCTGGCGAACACCGATCGGCCTTCGGGGGCGTGGATGATCCCGGCTCGGGCGATCCGCCAGGCCGGCAGGCCGGTGATGTCGACACCGTCGAGCAGGAGCCGGCCCGCGGTGGGCTTGACCAGACCGGTCACGACACGAGCCGTCGTGGTCTTGCCACAGCCGTTGGGTCCGAGGATGGCCGTCGCGGCACCTTCCTCGATGGTGAACGAGACGTCGAAGAGGGAGCGGAAGGGCCCGTACCCGGCGTCGATGTGCTCGACGGCGAGCAGCGGAGTGGTTGCCCGGACACCGGCCCCAGCCCCGGCCGTAGCCCCGGCCTCAGGCGACGAGACGGTGGTTCCCGAACCGGTCGCGGTGGCCATCAGGAGTCGCCTCTCGTCGGGGACAGGGTTTCGGCCATGCTGCCGAGATAGGCCTCCCTGACGTTGGGATCGGCCATCACCTCCTCGACCGGGCCCGACGTGAGGAGGCGCCCGAGGTCGAGCACGTACAGGCGCGACACGGCACGCACCACCATCTCGAGGTCGTGCTCGACGAGCAGCACGGCGGTTCCCTGCGACTGCTGGATCCCGTGGAGCACGTCGACGAGGGCGTGCGTCTCCTTGCGGTCGAGCCCCGACGACGGCTCGTCGAGCAGGAGCAGGGAGGGGCGCAGCTGCAGAGCCCGGGCCAGCTCGACGATCCGGTTCCGGCCGAGCGAGAGCGACTCGACGGGTTTGTCGGCCTCGGCGCCCAAGCCCACCAGATCGATCGTCTCCTGTGCGGCTGCGTGTTCGTCATCGGTGGGGCCACCCTGGTTGAGGAGATCCTTCCAGAGCGATCCCGTCCCCCGGCGCGAGCGCTCGGTCACGAGCAGGTGCTCGCGAACGGTCATCCCGGTGAAGAGCTCGAGCCGCTGGAAGGTTCGCCCGATCCCCATGCGGGCTCGCTTGTGGGTCGGCATCCGGCTGATGTCGATGCCGCGGAAGGTGACGATGCCGCTATCGGGTCGCAAGATCCCCAGCAGGCAGTTGAAGAACGTGGTCTTGCCCGCTCCGTTCGGGCCCACCAGCCCCACGACCTCGTGGGTGTTGACGACGAGGTTGACATCGGTGAGCGCGGCGATGCCGCCGAAGCGCTTGCCCACGTCGGTGGCGTGCAACAGGACCGAGCCGGTGTCCACTGGGCCGGTGCCCGCCGCTCCTGATTCCATCGGGCCGGTGCCCGCCGCTCCCGCGCCCTCGCCCGTGCTCACACCGACACCTCCTCGCGGTCGGTGGGCCCTGGAACCTGCTCGCCCGACTCGTCGCTCGGCCTCCCGCCCTGTCGACGCCCGTCGATCAAGCTCGGCGAGAACCGGAGGAACCCGAACAGGAACAGGAACAGGGCCTTCCACGCGCCGCCGTAGTCCCAGAGCTTGATCCCCGATGTGTGGGTGAAGTGCTTGCGGGCCTCGGTCTTGCAAGCCGAGTGCAGCGCCGGCCGCTGGGCGGCGTCGACCCCTTCGGGATCGAAATCGGTGTAGGCCTCCCACGCGGTGCCGCACTCGATCGGCAGCACCGTGAAGCCCACGTTCAGCTCGGTTGCTCCGGCGTCGCGGGTGGCCGAGCGCACCAGCACGGGGACGGCGATCGCGCACATCATGGCCCAGGCGATGAGCCGCCGCTTGCGGGCGAGGCGCGGATTGGCCTTGTTCTCGGCGGCCCGCAACACGCTCTTGCGGGTGTTGGCCTCCATGATCCCTTCGGGGTGCCGAGCGAAGGTGATCGCGCCGAACCCGAACAGGATCAGCGAGAACTCGATCGGGAGCTTCAGCCACTCGAGCAGCAGCGGGAACAGCACGAACGACATCGCGGCGACGATGGCACCCTGGATCGTGCGTACCCCGAGGGTCACGACGAGCACCACGAAGACCAAGCCGTAGAAGGGCGAGAAGATCGACTGGCCTTCGAAGCCCGTCGACGCCACCCCTTGGTACATGCCGAGCAGCGCGCCGCCGACACCGGCGATGAACGACGAGAACGCGAACACGATGAGCTTGTACTTGACGGGGTTGATCGCCGACGCCGCCGCCGCGGTCTCGCTGCCGCGCATGGCGAACAGGAAACGGCCTGTCGATCCTCGACGCACGAAGATCACCGCGTACGACAAGAGCGTGAGGATCACCGCGCACAGGACGAAGAACGGTTTGTCCTCGCCGAAGTCGATGCCGAACGCCTTGGGCCGTGGGATGTCGACCTGCCCGGCAAACCCGCCGACCCAGTCGCGGCCGTAGAGCGCGTTCTGGGCCAGCAGCGCCAAGGCGAACGTGGCCACGGCGAGATACAACCCACCCAGGCGCATCGCCGGCAGGGCGACGAGGGCGCCGGCCGCCGCGGCGATGAGCGCTCCGAACAGGAGACCGATCAACGGGTTCCAGCCGTAGCGCTCGGAAAGCTGGCCGACGGTGAAGGCGCCGGCACCTGCGAACACCGACTGGGCCAGCGAGAGCTGCCCCGACAGGCCCGTCAGCACCGTGATCGACAAGAAGATGACAGCGAGGCACACCCCTTCGGTGACGCGAGAGACCCACAGGCCGGGAAGCAGGAACAGGACGAGGTAGAGCACGGCGGCGATGAACGCGGGGAAGAGGATCTTGCGGGTGAGCCGGTCGAGCTGCGCGTCGCGGTAGCTGGCGGCCAGTGCTGGAGGTGGTGGGTCGACGCCGGCCAGCGGGTCGGTCGTCTCGCGTGACTGCCGGATGCCGGGAACGAACACGAGGATGGCGAACAGCATGAGGAACGGGAACGACGGTCTGATGTAGCTCGTGATCGTCCGCTCGACGCCCAGCCATCCGGGGATCATCTGCCCGCCGACGATGGCGATGATCATCCCACCCGCCAACGTGCGGGGGATGCTCTTGAACAGACCGAACGCGGCTGCGGCGATCGAGACGATGAGCAGCCCGGTGTAGTTGTCGGGTCGGAGCTGCGGTTCGGTGTGCGCGAACAGCACACCAGCCAGCCCGGCCAGGAAGCCCGAGAGCGTCCAGGCAACCCTGCTGACCATGTTGGCGTTCACCCCGGCCAGCTCGACCATGCGCGGGCTCTCGGTGATGGCCCGCATCCGGAGCCCCAGCACGGTGTAGCGGAAGAGCGCCGTGAGCGCAGCGAAGACGAGCAGTGACGCGATCACCGTGACGAGTCGGTCCTGGGTGATCGTCACGCGGTCGGTGATCTTGTAGAGGCGATCGGGCGACGGCGCCACGCTGGGCGGGAGGTTCTTGATCTCCTTGCCGAACCAGAGCTTCGTGATCTCGGGCAGCGCGGTGAGCAGGCCGAGCGCGGCCACGAGCTTCACCACGAGGGGCTGCGTGCGCATGTGCCGGAAGATGAAGTACTCGAGCCCCAGTGCCAGCAACGGTGACACGACGAGGACGGCCAGCGCGGCCGCGACTCCGATGGGCCAGTCGTGCTCCTTGCCCAGCTTGTAGAACACCGCAGCCGCAACGTACGCCTGCGCCCCGAACGCGAGGTTGAACACCCCGGAGGTCTTGTAGGTGAGGACGATCGCCATGGCCACGAGCCCGTAGACGCACCCCGCCGGGAACCCGCGAACGATGTACACGAGCAGATCTTCCACGCTCCCCCTCGATCTGTGGTCGGCCGATGGTACCGACATGGTGACCCCGGGCGCACGGGGATCCTGGCGCCCCCGAGAAATATGACGTTAGTGTTAGCTCCACCACCCCGGCCGGGCGCCGTTCACGAGTGAGAACCCGTGCGATGCGGGCCTTCCGGGGCCGAACTAGAGGGGGGAATCATGGGTATCGGTACACCTCGATCCACCAGCGCCCGGTCCACCAAGGCTCGGTCGACCAGCGCTCGGTTCACCACGCGACGCTCGGCGCGGCTCATGGCCGTTGCGTTCGCCCTGACGCTTCTCGCAGCCGCGTGCGGCGACGACGACGACGATGCGACGCCGAGCGACACCACGGTCGCGCCGTCAGCCGAGACGACGACGGCGGCCACCACTGCGCCGACCACCGGCGACACCGTGCCGGGAACCACCGCCGCTCCGGAGACGACGACGACCGAGGCGATCGTGCTCACCGACTCGTTCCGTGGCGTCACCGCCGAGTCGATCAAGCTCGGAGTCCTCTACGTCGACTACGAGTGCATCGCCGACTTCATCGACTTCGAGCGGGGCGATCAGGAGCTCGTGTACCAGACGATGATCGACGCGATCAACGCCGACGGGGGCATCCTCGGCCGCACCATCGAGCCCGTCTATCAGAAGCACTGCCCGATCGGAAACGAGGAGGCGCTCGCGGCATGCGTGAGCATGACCCAGGACGAAGAGGTCTTCGCGACGCTCGGCGTGTTCATCGACTTCTCCGGCGACGCCCAGCTCTGCATCACCCGCGACAACGAGACCATCCACATCGGCCACGAGCTCGAGCAGGCCTGGATCGACGAGGCGCCGCCGGGGCTGTTGCTCACCAACGACGTCACGGCGGAGCGCACGATCAGCGTGCTCATGAGCGCGCTCGAGCAGGCCGGCACCCTCGAAGGTCGCACCGTCGGCATCCTCGCGTCGTCGAGGACCGGTATCCGGGCCGAGAGCGTGATCGAGCCCGCGCTCGACGACCTCGGGATCGAACGGGGCTCGACGGCGATCCTCGACATCGTCGACGAGGACACCACGCAGGCCCAGGCCCAGCTCGACGCCTTCATCGAGCGCTGGCGGACCGAGGGCATCGACACGCTGATCGTCGCCGGGCAGGAAGCCGGGTCCCGCCAGTTCGTCCAGAAGATCAAGGCCGAGTTCCCCGAGCTGCTGCTCATCGGCGACGCCCCGTCTGGGATCATCAACGAGGGCAAGGACCTCACCACGGCAGGCGTCTCGCCGAACCCGTACGAGGGGGCGATCAGCGTCGGCGGGCTCAACGACACCAACGGCGAGCAGTTCAGCACGCCGGCGGTGCAGGCGTGCATCGCGATCTTCGAGGCTGCCAACCCCGACATCCCGGTCATCGATCCCCAGGATCTCGTCGTGGCCGAGGGCGAGCAGCGCCTCGAGACCTACATCGCCGTGCGCGACGCGTGCGACGAGCTGTCGGTGTTCACGCAGGTGGCCGAGGCGGCGGGAGCCGACCTCACCAACGAGAGCTGGACCGCCGCGGTGCATTCGCTGTCGTCACTCGACATACCTGCCAACGCCTTCAGCTCCTTTGGCGAGGGCAAGTACGACGCCAACGACGGGTTCCGCCTCCAGTCGTTCGACTCGTCGATCGGCGAGAGCGGCGGTTGGAAGGATCTCACCGACATCTTCAACACCGCCGAGTAGCCCCACGCCGGACCGCACCGATCGAGCACCTGTCGCTGAAGCGGGGAGACTCCACCTGAGCGACAGGTGCCGGGCGGGTCGGCACTCTCGGCGCGCTCAAGACTCGAAGGGGCCCCGTGAAGCTGCCGATCATCGACGCCGATGGTCACGTGATGGAGCCGTTCTCCCTGTGGGGGGAACGGCTCCCGGCGCGCTATCGCGATCAGGCGTGGACGAGCTCCCGCGGCGAAGACGGCAGGGAGGTGGTGCGGTTCTTCGGCCGGGCCACGGCCTTCGAGTGGACGATCGGATCGCTGTGCACTCCCGGGGCCTTGAGCGCCGGCGGGCGTCTCGACATCGATCTCGACACCGAGGTCGACCCCGGCGCTCACGATCCGGTGCGGCGCATCGAGCTCATGGATGCCCAAGGCATCGCGGTCTCGGTGCTGTTTCCCACCATGACCCTGGGGCTCGACGACCTGCCCGACCAAGGCTTCGCGAACGCCTCGGCTTCGGCGTACAACGGCTGGATCGCCGACTTCTGCGCGCACGATCCCCTGCGCTTGCGGTGGGCTGCGGTGCTGCCACTGGGCGATCTCGACTGGGCAGCGGCCGAGCTCGACCGCGTCCTCGCGGCCGGCGCCACGACCGTGATGCTCTCGCCCATCCCCACGCCTGACGGGCGCACGATCGCCGACATCGAGACCGACGCGCTGTGGGCCCGACTCGTCGAGGCCGGCCTCCCAGCCGTGGTCCATGCGTCGAATCCGGCCAGTCCCACGCTGGGCCTGTCCCGGCACTGGAAGAACCGGGGCCAGTGGCAGATGGGGGTGCCCATCCAACTCCAGCTCGCCGTGATGCACGTGATCGACAGCGGCCTGCTCGACCGGTTCCCCGATGCCCGCGTCGGGTTCTTCGAAGGCGACGTGGGCTGGCTCGCTCACTGGCTCGGCCGGCTCGACCAGACCTACGAGAAGATGGCGCTGGTGTCCGCGCCGAGGTCGCGATCAGCGCTCGAGCAGTTCCGGGACCAGTGCGTGATCTCCGGCGAGCCGGCCGACGCCGGGCTGGTGCTGAGCGCGGCGACCGTCGGAGCCGACCGGGTGCTCTGGGCCAGCGACTGGCCCCACCAGGACGGCGCCTGGCCCGACCCCATCGAGATCCTGCGCGACCGCTCCGACCTCTCCGACGCCGACAAGCGGGCCATCTTCGTCGACGGCCCGGCTCGGTTCTATCGGCTCGACATGCCGGCGATCATGGCTCGTTTGGGTGATGGCTGGTCGCGCGATGCCCCGATCACGGGTATCCCGGGGATGCTTGCCGCCACCAGGCGAGCCGTCGACGCGTGAGCCCGGGGAGCGGTCGCCGGGCCGACCACGACATCGTCATCAGGGGGGCGCTCCTCGTCGACGGAACCGGCGCTCCTGGCCGGGAGGGCGATCTCGCGGTCTCGGGCGGCCGCATCAGCGAGATCGATGTCGATGCCGATGCCGGTGCCGATGCCGGTGGCCGCCGCCCGGGTCGTGGGCGGGAGGAGATCGACGGGCGGGGGCTGGTGCTGGCGCCGGGGTTCATCGATCCGCACACGCATCTCGACGCCAACCTGTTCTGGGATGGCGACGTGACCCCGTCCTCGAGTTACGGGGTGACGACCGTGGTCACCGCCAACTGCGGGTACGCCTTGGCACCGTTGGGTTCTGAGGCCGAGCGCGACTACATCGTCTCGGCCATGAGCACCGTCGAGCAGATCCCCGAGGCGGCCATCAGGGCCGGCGTCCCGTTCGACTGGGACGATCTCGCCTCGTACGCCGCCCGCCTCGACGGGCTCTCGACACTGTGCAACCACGCTTTCCTGGTGGGGCACGTCCCGCTGCGGGCAGCCGTCCTGGGCCTACCCGACGTGCACGAGCGCATTGCGACCGATGCCGAGATCGTGCAGATGGGCCGCCTGCTCGCCGACGGCTTGGCCTTGGGAGCGTTGGGTTTCTCGACCGACCAGGTGATCGGCAACCCCGGTCCGGGCGGAACCGCGCTGCCCGGACAGGTCTGTGGCGAGGGCGAGCTCTTGGGCTTTGCTCGGGTGTTGGGCGCCGGGCCCGGACCGGGCTTGTTCACCATGGCCAACGCCGCCTTGTTGCAGGGACGGGCCGAGCGCCAGGCCGACCTGGCCTGGCACGAGCGCTTGGCGGCCGCCTCGGGCCGGGCCGTGGTGGTCGGTCCCGTCTTCGACGATCACGGTGATCCCGGGCTGGGTGAGCACATCCTCGACTGCACGCTGGCCGGGCGCCGGCCCGGGGTCATGGTCGTCCCGCAGATCTCCACCCGCCCCTTCGAGCTCTGGACCCGACTCGACGGAACGGGCGTGGTCGTGCGCTCGCTGCCCACGTTGCTCGCTGCGGTGCGTTCAGCGGGCGCGGGAGGGGGCGCGGACGTGGGAGCGGACGCGGCCGATGCCGTGCGCCGCTTGGCTGCTGATCCCGCGGGTCGGGCCCGGCTCCGCGTCGAGGGCGCAGCGATGCCGTCGACACCGGTGTTCTCGGGGCGCTGGGAGCACGTCCTCGTGCGCTACACGCACCAGCCCGGGGTCTGGGGCCGCTCGCTCGCCGATCTCGCGGCGCGGGTCGGGGCCGATCCGGTCGACGTGTTGCTCGATCTGGTCTTGGCCGACAACTTCGAGACCCAGGTGGCCGCGGTGATGCGCAACGGCGACGACGACCGGGTGGCTCGGCTCGTCGCCCATCCGGCAGCGATGATCGGAGCTTCCGATGCCGGCGCGCACGTGCTGGCCAACACCGACAGCTGCTACGCCGTCTGGACGTTGCAGCACTGGGTGAGGGAGACGAGGGTGCTCTCGTTGGAAGCAGCCGTCGCCAAGCTCACCGGCGATCAGGCCACGCTCCTGGGGCTGGGTGACCGGGGTTTCCTCCGCCGTGGTCTGGCCGCCGATCTCGTGCTCTTCGATCCCGATCGCGTGGCGACCACCGGCGTGCGCTTCGTCGCCGATCAGCCCGCCGGCGGGCGCAGGCTCGTCACCGACGCCACGGGCATCGTGCTGTCGTGCGTGAACGGTGTGGTCGCGACCCGGGGTGGCGTTCCCACCGGTGCCCGTCCCGGCCGCCGCCTCCGGCCCTCACGGGTAGCTCCGCAGCGGTAGCCATGGCGGGGAGGCGGGCTCCATCCACGCTTCTTTGTGGCCAGGACCACGCCCACAGTGACCCGGGACGCAAAGAACGAAGGAGTCGCGTACCTGTCGTAGGGGCATGGTCAAGTTGCGTCCATGAAGCCACACCTGTTCCCGCCGACGACATCCGACAGCGCTCCCGTCGCGCCGCCTGGTCTCGAGGAGCATCGGCTCGAGACCTCTGGTCGGGAGCGGTGGCTCGGTCGGGAGCGTGTGCTCGCAGCCAGGGCCGCGCTGCGCTTCGGGGTGTTCCATCGCAGCGAGGCGCGTGACGTCGGCCTTGACGACGATTGGGCCATCCGCAGGCTGGCAGCCGGGCGCCTCCACCGGGTGCACCCCGACGTGTTCCGCTTCGCGGGTGTTCCGTCGGCGGTGCCGGGCCACGACCTCATGGCCGCCGCGCTCCAGATCGGACGCGACGGCGTGGTGTCGCACCGGGCTGCCGCATGGGTGCACGGTCTCGACGGGTTCCGATCGGCCGCGGTCGAGCTCACCGTGTCCCGTTCGACCCATGTCGCTCCGACCGGAGCGGTCGTGCACCGATTGGCCGCGATCGATCCGGTCGACATCGTCGAGATCGGACCGTGGCGGGTCACGGCACCGGCCCGCACGCTCATCGACCTCGCGGCGATCCCGCCGAGATGGCGGGTCGAGGTGGCGCTCGATGACGCCTGGCGCCGCAGGCTCGTGGGCCGAGACGAGCTCGTCGAGCGGCTCGCGGCCAACGCCGGCAAGGGCCGACGAGGCGCCGGGGTGATGCGGGGGCTCCTCGCAGCGCGTCCTGCGAGCTGGAAGCCGCTCGACTCCCGGATGGAGCGTCGCCTGCTCGATGAGCTGACGGCGGCCGGTGTACCGCGCCCCGAGACACAGTTGCAGATCGTGCGGCCCGACGGTTGCGTCGCCCTGTTCGATCTGGCCTGGCCCGAGCATCGGCTGGGCGTGGAGTTCCATGGGTACCAGTGGCACCACGATCGGCAGTCGTGGGAGTCGGGCGTGACCCGCGACAACGCCCTGGTGAGCCTGGGGTGGCGGATCCTCTATGCCACCCGCCACGAGGTGTTGAGCCGCCCGTGGGCGTTCGCGGCCGACGTTCGCCGGGCACTCGCCGCGTGATCCGGTTCTTTGCGGCCAGGGTCACTCCTGGCGCGGTCCTGGCCACAAAGAACGGGGGGGTCACACGGTGGCGTCGCTTCGGTTGAGGGCGCGTTCGTCTGTGCCGAGGTACGACGCGATCACCTTGGGGTTGTTACGGATCTCGGTCGGCGTGCCCTCGGCGATCACCTGGCCCGACTCCATGCAGTACACCCGGTCGCTGATCGACAGGATGAGCGGCATGTCGTGCTCGATGACCACGAGGGTGGCGTCGAGCTCGCGCTGAATCCTCTTGATCAACGGACCGAACGCCTCGGCTTCGCGCTGCGCGACCCCGGCCGTGGGCTCGTCGAGACAAATGACCGCCGGGGCCACCGCCAGCATCGCCGTGAGCTCGACGATGCGTCGGGTCCCCGTCGAGAGCTCGGCGATGAAGCGATCGGCGTAGCGACCGAGGCCGAGGAAGTCGATGAGCTCGGCCGACTCGACCCGCCGGCGACGCTCCAGGCGGATCGAGCTCGGCAGGAACAGGGCCGTGGCCGTGAACGAGGTCCGTTGGCGCGCTTCGAGCGCGAGCTGGACGGTTTCGCGCACGGTCAGCTCGGGAAACAGCGATGCCGCTTGGAACGTTCGACCCAAGCCCTGTCTGGCTCTGCGGGCAGCGTCGAGCTCGGTGACGTCACGTCCCAGCAGCTCGACCGTGCCCGTCGCGGGTACGAAGCCGCCGATGGCGTTCAGGAGGGTCGACTTCCCCGCGCCGTTGGTGCCGATGAGCCCGACCACCTCGCCTCGCCGGGCGGTGAAGGAGACGCTGTCGACGGCGACGAGCCCGCCGAAGCGCACCGACACGTCGACGGTCCGCAGTACCACGCCGTCACTGGCGAGCTCGCCGCCCGGCAGCGCGCGCGCAAACCCCCGGTTGAGTGCCGCTGGTGGCTCGATCGAGGTCTTGTTCACCGCGCTCGGGAGCCGGCGCTCGAGCCAGCGGAACAGTGACCGGCGGATGGAGTAGCCGATCTGCACGAAGCCGCCGGGGAGGTACAGCAACAAGATCAGCAGCCCGATGCTCGATGTGAGCAGCGGCACGACCTCGTTGCCGGGCCAGAATGCGGGGAGGCCGACGACCCACACCGCGCCGATGACGGGTCCGGCGAAGGTTCCCAGACCGCCGATGACGACCATGGACACCAGGGCCAGCGAGTCGGAGGTGCGAAAGAACCGTTCCTGGTAGCCGATCGTCTCCACCAACGCGCCCAAGAGCGCTCCCCCCAAGCCGGCGATCGCTCCGGCAACGGCGAAGGCCGTGAGCTTGGCCCGGGCCGGCGACACGGTGTACGCCGCAGCTGCTTGCTCGTTCTCGCGCACGCCGATGATCGAACGGCCGATTCCGCTGCGGCGTAGACGGGCCACGACGATCAGCACCACGACCAGCGCGATCAGCACGGCGTAGTAGTAGGTGCGTTGTCGGACCCCGAAGTCGATGCCGGCGAGCGACCCGCGCTTGAGGCGCACGGTCGATCCGCCGTCGCCCGAGAGGATGGGCCGCCGGAAGATGTACGCCTGACAGGCGATGGCGAACGCCGACGTCCCGACAGCGAGCAGGAGGCCCCGTACCCGCAACGCACCCACCCCGACGAGCGCGGCGGCCACGGAGGCCACCACGGCCCCCAACACGATCGCGAGGACGAACGGGACCGTGGGGAACGTCTCCTTGAGGATGCGATGATCGCCCCACCCGATGTCGACCGAGATCCCGCGCGTGAACGCCGCTGCGCTCAAGGCGCCCAGGCCGGCGAAGGCCATCTGGCCCAAGGAGAGCTGCCCGGCCCAACCGGTGAGCACGGTGGCCGAGATCGCGCAGATCGCGAAGGCCAGGATCATGGCGTACAGGAAATGGCGCGACGGTCGCTCGACGAGAACGGGCGCCAGCACGGCGACGATCAGTCCCAACATGGGCAACAGGTACGGCAGCATCCGCACGGAGCGGAGCTGGCGCAGGCGTTCGGGGACGGCCTCGACCCGAGGGGCGAACTGGAAGCTCTCGCCACCGCCCTCGGCTCGGCGGCTCACCCGGGCCACCAGCACCAGCACCACGATCAAGAGCGCGAACTCGGTGAGACCGGTCTGCGCGGGGAAGTTGTAGAACAGCAGCGACTGCCCGACACCGATGGCGACGGCGCCCAGCGCAGCGAGTGGGAACGATGCCATGCCGCCGATCAGCGCGGCCGCCATGGCCCGCAGCAGCGTGTTGGGCCCGATGGCCGTGAGGTTCGACGTGTTGTTCGTGTCGGTGGCGATGAGGATGACCGATGTCGCCGAGATGAGACCGCTCACCGCCCACACCATCGTGGAGATCTTCTTCGGGCTGATGCCCGTCAGGCGGGCCAGATCGGAGTTCGTGGCCGTCGCCCGAACCGAGTCGCCGAATCGGGTCTTGCTCAACAAGAACCACAATCCCAAAGCCATCAAGGGCACGATGACGAGAATCATCACCTGCGGACCCTCGATCACGATGCCGGCACCGGGCTCCCACCGCCCGGTCACCGCGGTGGGGAAGTTGACGGCCTCCGCCCGGGTGAGCTCGGGCAGGGCGATGGTGATGGCCTGGGCGAGCTGGGCGACGCCGATCGTGGCCACGAGCACGATCACCCGGGGGGCCGCGAAGAGGCGGCGGATGACGGCGAGCTCGATGATGGTCCCCGAGAGCAGGCCCACAACCAGGCAGGCGATGAGCGCCGGCCAGTAGGGCCATCCGTAGCGGTTGGCGGCCAGGGCCAAGAGCGCCGCGGCTGGGACGCCAAGGTCGCCGACAGCGAAGTTGATGATGCGCGTCGCCCGGTAGACGAGCACCACACCCATGGCCAGCATGGCGATCACGAGCCCGTTGACGAAGCCCTGGAACAGCAGGTTCCAGGTGACCCAGGTTGCGATCACGCTCAACCGCCTTCGTGCCCGAAGAACACGGCCCGGGCCAGATCGTCACGCGCTGCAAGCTCGCTGGCGGCGCCTTGGAAGCGCACCTGGCCCTTCTCGAGGAAGATCGCCCGGTCGGAGACCGCCAGGGCCACGTTGAGCGACTGCTCGACGATGATCATCGTCTGGCCCTGGGCCTTGAGCTCGTCGATCACCTTGAGGACGTGCTGCACCACGACCGGTGACAGGCCCAGCGAGAGCTCGTCGATCAGCAGCACCTCGGGATCGTGCAGCAGCACCCGAGCCAACGCCAGCATCTGCTGCTGGCCTCCCGAGAGACTGCTCGCCGGGTGGCGCCGATGCTCGGCCAGCATGGGGAAGAGCTCGAAGACCCGGCCCATGCGCCGCTCGATCTCCTCGGGGGGGCGCTCGATCAGCCGGGCGCTGAGCTCGAGGTTCTTCGTCACCGACATGCTCGGGAACACGCCCTTGCCGCCGGGGAGCTGCAAGATGCCCAGTCGGGCCCGGTCCTCGGGGGAGACGTAGGTGATGTTGCGCCCGGCGAGGCGCACCACGCCCCGCTCTGGTGTGCCCAGGCCCGAGATGACCCGGAGGATGGTCGACTTCCCGGCGCCGTTGGTTCCCAACAGGGCCAAGGTCTCGCCCCGTTCCACCTCGAAGCCCACGTCGAAGAGCACCTGGACCGGCCCGTACGAGAAGTCGATGTTGGCGACCTGGAGCGCGGGGGCCGGGCGCCCGAGATCGTGGCGCTTGGCGTGCTCGTCGAGCTCCTCCTGGAGCTCCTGCACCACGAGCGACAGGTCGTTACGGATGTAGCGGGCGCTGTTGACCAGGATCGCCCCGCCGATGATGCTCGTGGGGATCCCGAGCATGATGGCTGCCGCTCTGGGCCCTGAGGTGTCGGTGATGAAGGCGGCGATGAGCGCGCCCCCGGTCCCGCCGATGAAGAAGATGTACGACGTCGACAGCGCCGCGCCCATACCCCGCAAGCGATACGGGACGACTGCCTGCATCACCGGGCCCACCATGGCGAACGCCGACGTGGTGAGGATCGCCTGGGGGATGCCGAAGACCACGAAGCCGGCCTTGCCGCCAACGAAGTACTGCAACGGAGTGAACAGGGCCGACGGCAGGATCATGAGTCCCACCAAGGCCATGGCCTTGGACGGATCGCGACGGTACAGACGGTCGAAGTAGCGCCCGACGAAGGGCAGGACGGGGAGCGCGGCGAAACCCGAGAGCGAGAGCAAGAGCCCCCGGTCGAGCGCGTTCTCGACCCCGAGGTTGTCCTCGAGATACAGGCTGCCCAGCGTGCCCTGGCTGAACAGCGCAAAGCCCAAGGCGCTGAAGGCCACGAGAACCGAACGGATCGATCGGATCTTCTTGAGCCGGGCGAACGCGGCCTCCATCGAGATGGGCGCCGGGTTCTCGTCCTGGATGAGCTGTCCGAGCACGTCCTCCTTTTCGTAGCGGCCCCGCTGGGGCTCGCGCAGGGCGATGAACGCGACGATGGCCATGACTGCGCTCGGGACCCCGAGCACGTACCACGCCCAGCGCCAGCCCTCGTCGCCGCCGGCAGCCTCGGCGATCCCGCCCACCAAGACGGGGCTGCACAGCGCAAGCCCGTGCCCGAACAGGTCGCGGCTGGCCGACAGCCGGGCTCTGACCCCGATCGGGTAGGTGTCGGCGATCAAAGAGATGTGCACCGAGATGTTGTTGGCCTTGGCGATCCCGGTGAGAAATCGCGTCCAGAACAACATGAACGCGTTGACGGCCAAGCCCGACAGCACCACGAACCCGCTGAACAACAGGCTGGCCCAACCAACGATGGGCACCCGCTTGATCCGGTCGGCGAGGTAGCCCATGGGGACGGCGCCGAGCACGAAGAACGTGGCCGAAGCCGTGCCGATGAAGACGACCGTCCCCTCGCTCACCCCGAACGTCTCTTGGATGTCAGGGGCCAGCACACTGATCGCGGCGCCCTCGAGCTCGTCGAGCGAGTTGAGCATGGTGAGGATGACGAACGTCGACCATCCGCCGATCTTCAAGCCCTGCCTGAGCGTGAGCGGCTCGGACTGCACCCCGGGAAGCAGCTCGTCGGGGAAGAGGATCTGCTCGCGGGCCAGAGCCTGAGCGTCCTGTCGCGCCGCTTCCTCGTCGAGTACCGCTGCCGCCAGCGACGCGGCCGAGCCGACGGTCGGATCGACGGTCGGATCGACGGCGCCGGGACCACCGATGTCGTTGCTGCTCACGGTCGTTCTCTCCGCGGTGTCGAGCGGGTGGGTGTCGAGCGGGTGGGTGTCGAGCCGGTGGGTGTCGAGCCGGTGGGTGTCACGACGGGCACGCCTCGACGGGGTTGCGACCGAACAGGCCGTCGTGGATCGCCCCCACCATCGTGTCGAGCAACCGCGAGAGCTCGACGTTGGTCTGGCCGGCCGTCGAGTAGTACAAGGCCCGCTCGACCATCGCCATCAAGGCCAGCGACGCTGTTTCGACCTCGAGGTCGGGGGCGATGCCCGGGCTGACCCGCTGGGCGAGACTCGACGAGAACCCGGCCAGGACGTCGGTGCCGAGCCGACCGAGCTCGCTGTCGCCCACCTCGATCTCGGTCCAGGCTCGGATGATCGACCCGTTGCGCTGGTAGGCGGCGGCGAAGCGGTCGAGCCATCCACGCAGCTCGGCACGTCCTGACGGACCGGGCGAGACCTCGCCGAGCGAGGCGGCGACTTCCGTGAGCTCCTCGGCGACCTCGGTGGCCAAGGCGTGGAACAGCTCGTCCTTGCTCGCGAAGTACAGGTAGAACGTTCCGTGGGAGATCTCGGCTTCCTTGACGATGTCCTCGACGCGGGCCGAGTGGAACCCGCGTCGGTCGATCACGACACGTCCGGCGTCGAGAAGTCGCCTGATGCTCCGGCGGCCCCGAGCCCGCAGCTCGCGGGTCTGCGCGGGTGTGCCCCCGCGTACCGCATCGACGCCGCCGATGGGGCCAGCGGCGCCAGACGAGGCTCCGGTACCCCGGGTTGACCGACGCGCGGGTCGGTCAACGTCGGCGCCTCCGATCGGATGCTGGTCGGCCATCGGCGGCAGGGTAGAACTTTTACGACGTTGGTGTCAGACTTCGTCCGGCCGAACCGGCCCGCAAGCCGTCCCGAACCCGAGGAGAGCGCCCCGTGGCTCCGCGAATTGCCGATCTGAACGTGGGCGACGCCGCCCCCGAGCTCGTGGTCGAGAACCTGACCCGAACGCACTTCGTCCGCTACGCCGGGGCTTCGGGCGACTTCAACCCCATGCACCACGACGACACCATCGCCACCAAGGCCGGCAACCCTTCGGTCTTCGGCCACGGGATGCTCACCGCCGGGCTCATGGCCCGGGTCGTCAAGGACTGGTTCGGGCCCACGGCGATGCGCTCGTACTGGGTGCGGTTCTCGAAGCAGGTCTGGCCGGGCGACACGCTCACGTTCAGCGCCGCCATCACGGCCATCGACGCCGCGTCCGGCACGGTCGACCTCGCCCTCACGGCCACCCGCCAGGACGGCTCGGTCGTGATGACCGGTACCGCGACCGCCGCCGCAGCGGCCTGACCCCGCCGAGCTCGTCGCAAGGAGAGGAACACCATGGGACTGCTCGACGGACGCGTCGCCATCGTCACCGGAGCCGGACGAGGGATCGGCCGAGGGTTCGCCGTGTGCCTGGCGAGTGAGGGAGCCGCCGTGGTCGTCAACGACCTCGGGGCCCGCCTCGACGGCACGACCGACCAAGCCGACGATCCGGCCGCGCAGGTCGTGGCCGAGATCGAGGCTGCTGGCGGACAGGCCGTGGCCAACCACGACTCGGTCGCCGACTTCGCCGGAGCCGGGCGCATCGTGCAGACCGCGGTCGACGCCTTCGGCAAGGTCGACATCCTCGTCAACAACGCCGGGATCGTGCGCGACAAGAGCCTCGTGAAGATGGACGAGGCCGATTTCGACGCCGTGATCGGCGTCCACCTGAAGGGCGCGTTCAACTGCTCCCGTCACGCCGCACCGCTGATGAAGGACGCCGGGTACGGGCGCATCATCAACATCACCTCATCGGCGGGCCTCCGAGGCAACTTCGGCCAGACGAACTACGGCGCAGCCAAGGCCGGCCTGATGGGCATGACCTTCGTGTGGGCGCTCGAGCTGGGTCGCTACGGCGTGACCGTGAACGCCATGGCTCCGGCCGGCGCGACCCGGATGACGATGGGGCTCATGGGCGACGCGGAACCGCCGGCACACCTCGACCCCTCGCTCAACGCCCCGCTCGTCGCCTTCTTGTCGTCCGATCGTGCGGGGCACGTCAACGGACAGATCTTCGGGCGCACCGAGTACTCGTTCACGCTCTTCCAGACCCCGCGCCAGATCTCGTGGATGTATCGCGACGGTGGCTGGACGCCGTCCCAGGTGGCTGACGCCTTCGATGCCACCCTGGGCCAGCATCTGCAGCCGGTGGGCATGGTCATGCCTGGCGGGCTGGCGCAGTCGACGGCCCGCTCCTGAGCCCCGTCGGATCCACCCGCCACCCCCCAGCGCCCCACCCCCCAGCGCCCCACCAGGAGTGAGTTGTCCGGCTCATGGGGGGCACAACTCACTCCTGGTCGGCGATGCGGGGTTCGGCGTACGATGACGCCGATGTCAGGAATCGGCCCGGCGCCCGCGCGCGAGATACCGCTGCCCGGGCAGGCTCCGATGGTTGCGCCCAACGGGGCTGCGCTCTTGAGGCGAAACGCCGGGCGCGGCCCGCTGACCCAAGGGCCGCCTGGTGATCCTGGCATTGCCTCCCGGGTGCACCTGCGCTTCGACTCTCGTGCGTGGACCCATGCCGAGTTCTTCGAGGAGTCGTGCCGGTTCGCTCAGCTCTTCCTGGCCTGTCGAGACGCCGCCGACCCTTCAGGGGCGAGGCCGTTCCACGTGGCCATCCTCTCCGACAACACCCCCGACTACCTGTTCGCCTTCGGCGGGGCGGCATTGGCGGGCGCGGCGATCGTCGGGCTGAACCCCACCCGTCGCGGCGAGCACCTCGCTCGCGACCTGGCCCACACCGACTGCCTGGCGCTGCTCGTCGAGCGCCAGCACCTGGCCCTGCTCGACGGCGCCGATCTCGGGGCGCTCACCGGCGGCGTGTACCTGCTCGATCGCTTCCCCGACGAGGCCGACGGCGTTGGCGGTGACGGCATGCATGCGAGCACGCCCGGCGTGGGGCACCAGTCGCTCGCCGGCGCACTGACCCGGCAGCCGGCCACAGATCCCGGGCTCGATCCGGCCCCCGACACGATCTGGGCGCTGATCTTCACCTCGGGAACGAGCGACGCACCCAAGGCCGTGATCTGCACCCAGCGGAGGTTCCTCGTCACCGGGAATCGCATGGGGATGATCATGGACCTCACGGGCGACGACATCGGCTACCTGTGCATGCCGCTGTTCCACTCCAATGCGCTGATGGTGGGATGGGCCCCGGCTCTGGTCAACGGAGCCGGCGTCGGACTGGCCCGTCGCTTCAGCGCCTCGCGCTGGCTGTCCGACATCCGGCACTACGGCTCGACCTACTTCAACTACGTGGGAAAGCCACTGTCGTACGTGCTGGGCACGCCGGAACGGCCTGACGACGCCGAGAACCCGTTGCGCGTGGCGTTCGGGAACGAGGGCGCATCCGAAGTCGTCGAAGCTGCGGCTCGCCGGTTCGGGGTCGACATCATCGACACCTACGGCGCGACCGAGGGCGGCATCGCCGTCAACCGCGATGGCGATGTGCCGTCGGGCGCGTTGGGCGTGCCGGGTCCGGGCGTACGGGTGGTCGCCGACGACGGGACCGAGCTGCCCCGCGCCCGCATCGACGGCGCAGGCCGTCTCCTGAACGCTGACGAATGCGTGGGCGAGATCGTGAACACCAGCGGCACCGGGGCCTTTGAGGGCTATTACAACAACCGTGAAGCCACCGAGCGCCTCACCCGCATGGGGTGGTACTGGAGCAGCGATCTGGGGTATGTCGACGAGGCGGGTTTCCTCTATTTCGCCGGGCGCTCGGCCGAATGGATCCGGGTCGACGGCGAGAACTTCCCCGCCGGCCCGATCGAGGCGGTCGTCCGCCTCCACCCCGACGTCGCGCTGGCTGCGGTCTACGGCGTGCCCGACGACGCCGCCGGCGATCAGGTGATGGCGTGCCTTCTGCTGCGCTCCGACGCCCCACCGTTCGATCCGGTCGCCTTCTCGGCCTGGCTCGACTCCCAGCCGTCGCTCGGGCCGAAATGGCGGCCCCGGTACGTGCGCATCACGACGAGCTTCCCGTCGACGGGTACGAACAAGGTCGTCGTGCGGGCCTTGCAGCATCAGAAGTTCCGGGCTGATCGGTGTGGGGGCGATCCCGTGTTCGTGCGACTGCGGGGCGAGTCCGTCTTTCGCCCCTTCACGACCGCCGACGAGACCCGACTCCGCAAAGCGTTCACGGCCACCGGACGCGAACGCTTCTGGGAGCTCTGACCGTGGATCTCTCGTATTCGCCCGAGGAAGCGGCGTTCGCCGACGAGGTCCGAGCCTGGCTGGCGGCAAACGTGCGCCGGCCGCCGCTGGCCGAGTGGGCCCTGCTCCCGCCGCACGAGCGCACAGCGGCGGAGGTGGCGTGGGGTCGCGAGTGGCAGTCGACGATGGCTCGTGACCGCTGGGTGGGCATCCACTGGCCCAGTGAGTACGGCGGCCGCGGCGCCGCGCCCGTGCAGGTGGCCACCTTCAACGTGGAGTACGCGCGGGCCCGCGCCGTGCAGCCCGTCAACCGGGTCGGCGTCAACAACGTCGGCCCGACCATCCTGGCGCACGGCACCGACGAGCAGAAGCGCCGATGGCTGCCGCGCATCCTCGACGCCAGCGAGATCTGGTGCCAGCTCTACTCCGAGCCGGGCGCCGGCAGCGATCTGGCCGCGCTGTCAACGCGGGCCGATCGCGTCGACGGCGGTTGGCTGGTGACGGGCCAGAAGGTCTGGACGTCGTACGCCCAGTTCGCGGCGTGGGGCTTCGGCCTGTTCCGTACCGACCCCGACGCGGGTAAGCACCGCGGGATCAGCTGCCTTGCGATCGACATGTCGGCCCCCGGGATCGACGTGCGCCCACTCGTGCAGGCGACCGGCGAAGCCGAGTTCTGCGAGGTGTTCCTCGACGAGGTGTTCGTGCCCGACTCGTCGCTCATCGGCGAGCTGCACGACGGCTGGCGGGTTTCGACGACCACGCTGGCCCACGAGCGAGGAACGGCCTTCCCGTTCAAGGAGCAGGCCGTCCACGAGATCTTCCTCGACGACCTGTATCGGCTCGCCGGAGCCAACGGGCGCCTCGACGACGTGGCGGTGGCCGACGCCCTGGCCGACGACTTCGTGGCCCTGCGGGTGCTGCGCATGCACAACCTGCGGACGCTGTCGAGCCTGGGCCGTGGGCGTGAACCCGGAGCCGAGTCGAGCTGGGTCAAGCTGCACTGGGCCCACATGACCCAGCACCTCTCGGAGACCGGCCTGCGGGTCGTCGCCGAGGCCGGCCCGCTGTGGGCTGGCGCGGTGGGCAACCCCGGCGACGGCCGCTGGCAACGGCAATGGCTCTGGTCGAAGGTCGCCAGCATCGCCGGCGGCACCGACGAGATCCAGCGCACGATCATCGGCGAGCGCTTGCTCGGGCTCCCCCGGGGCTGAGCACCCACCCCCTGCTTTCTTTGTGTCCAGGACCGCGCTGACGCTGACCGCAGACGCAAAGAACGAGTACCGTCTCCCACCGTCTCGAGGAGAGCCATGCTTCGATCAACGCCGGTCGCATTCGTCACCGGAGCCAGCCGCGGCATCGGCCGTTGCGGCGCTCTCGCGCTGGCCCGGGCGGGCTACGACGTCGTCTGCACGGCTCGAACGGTGCGTGAGGGCGAGGGTCGAGCCGCGCCCAGCTCGGTCAGGGATGCCGCGCTCGATCTGGCGATCCCGGGCAGCCTCGAGACGACCGTCGCTGAGATCGAGGCGCTGGGCCGCCAGGCCTTGGCGATCAGGCTCGACATCACCGATCGGGTCTCGATCGGGATGGGCTACCAGCAGGCGATCGACACCTGGGGCCGGATCGACGTGTTGTTCAACAACGGGATCTACCAAGGCCCGGGGACGCTCGACCGCTTCCTCGACCTGCAGCTCGACCTAGCCGAGAAGATCATCGCCGGGAACTACCTCAACCAGCTCCTGCTGACCCAGCTGGTGATCCCGCAGATGCTCGAGCGCGGCCGTGGTCACGTCATCAACATGACCTCGGCCTCGGCGGCGGACGACCCGGTGGCCCCGGCCGGCGCCGGCGGATGGGGAGTCGGGTACTCGGCGTCGAAAGCCGCCTTCAGCCGCCTGGTCGGGATCCTCCACGTCGAGTTCTTCGCCCGTGGCGTGCGGGCGTTCAACGTCGACCCCGGGTTCGTGATCACCGAGAAGGCCAAGGCCACGGGCAGCGCTCAGCAGTTCACCGACGCCGGTTACCACGGTGCTCCGCCGGAGGTTCCGGGCGAGATCGTCGGGTGGCTGGCCTCAGCCCCCGAGGCCGACGAGCACGCCGGGACGATCGTCTACGCGCAACGTCTGTGCAAGAAGCTCGGCCTCGTTCCGGGCTGGCCGGTGCCCTCACGCTGACGGTGCCGGTGCCCTCACGCTGACGGTGCCGGGACTGGGACTGGGACTGGGACCGTGACCGGGAGGCCAGCCATCGCCGACGCCGCACGAGCGGCGAGGGCCACCAGGGTCAGGGTGGGGTTGTAGCCGGCCGAGGTCGTGAACACCGACGAGTCGGCACAGATCACGTTGTCGAGGTCGTGAAAGCGCCCGTGCCGGTCGACGACGCTCGTGCGGGGATCGTCGCCCATGCGGCACGTGCCCATCCAGTGCCTCGACGTGGGGGCGTAGCGCTCGACGGGAGGGGTCCGCTCGGCGAACGACCCGACCCCGGCGCTGGGCGAGGTGGTCCAGAACGTGTGGACGGCTCCCATCTCGCGCAGCACGGCTTCGAGCTTGGGTGCCCAGTGCCGCGCGGCTTCGATCTCGTGGCGGTGCGGTTCGTAGGTGACCCGTCCGGCCGCGAGGCCGTGGACATCGCGAACCGCCGGGTCGAGGTCGACGGTGTTGGCCCACTGGGGAAGATCCTCGCCCTGCACCGTGAAGACCCACGCCCGGTCGCGCATCGGCGAGTCGGCCATCAGCGCCGTGTGAGGGTCTCCACTCGGGTAGTGGATCGCCTCCTGGATCGGCCCAGCTGCCGCGCCGTGCTCGACGACCCCGCCGCGAAACCAGGGGAGGTCGACGGAACGGGCTGCTTCGAGATCGCTCGCCGATGGCACCATCAGGTCGTCCATCAGATGGGTGACGGCGCGCCCGCGATGACCGTGCAGCCGGAACGGGAACGTGCCGATGGCATACGTCTGGAAGTGGAACATCAAGAAGCGCCCGAGCAGGCCCGACGAGTTCCCCAGCCCCCCGGTTGCGATGTCGCCGCTGCGCAACATGAGGCGAGGGGTCTCGAACGCCCCGCCGGCCACGACGACATGACCCGCCGACAGCTCGCAGGCACGACCGTCGGCATCGAGGTAACGGACACCGAGAGCCTTGCGCCGCAGGGGATCGGTGACGATCTCTGTGACGACGCATTCGGAGCGGATCTCGCAGCGGCCCGTGAGCAGCGCCCGCTGGAGCATGGCGATGGGATCGCCCTTGGCATGGATCGGGCAGCCCATCATGCAGAAACCGCAGTTGTTGCAGGCCGGTCGTCCGCCGTAGGGAACGCTGTTGACGCCCGAGGGGGCCCGATAGGGATGGAAGCCGTGGCGGGCCGCGGCTTCCGACGAGAGCACCGCGCCATACATGTCGGGCCCGGGCGGCATGGGGTACGGACCCGATCGCCAAGCAGCGTATGGGTTCGCGTTGTGGTCGCCGGCAGTTCCGATGTCGCGCTCGGCTCGCGCGTACCAGGCCTCGAGGTCGGCGTAGTCGACGGGCCAGTCCTCCACGTCGGCGCCGTCGACGGGTCCCATCTCCGAACGGAGCCGGAAGTCGATCTCACGAAAGCGGGGAAGCTTGGCGTCGGCGTGGGGCCCGGCCCCGCCCACCATCGACGGCATCGTGTTGACCTCGCCGCTGAAGAGGCGGGCTCCATCGGATGCATTGCGGCGGAAGGTCTTCGGCTCCAGGAGCGGATCGGGACCGTAGTAGTGCCGAAACAGGTTCTTGATCTCGTCGTTCGCGAAGCGAGCCCTTGGGGCGTATGGCGGATCGGTGTCGATGAGGAGGTTGCGACCCTTCTCGAGCACGACCACGTTCCATCCCGCAATCGCGAGAACATCGGCCGCGGTGGCACCCCCGGGGCCCGAGCCCACGACCACGACGTCGCACTCGGTGCTGCGGCTGCGATCGGGCCCGCTCATGGCGCGCTCACCTCGTCGTCGGTGAAGCCCCGGGGTTGCACGTCGCCGAGATAGTCGACCGCCAGCCATGCGATGCCGTCGCGATTGCCGCCGTACTCGGGCGCGCCGTACATCCCTTCGCAGGCGTGCTGGTGCAGGAGTGTGCGGAAGGCCTCGGGCGCGGCCGCGAGACGGACGTCCTGCTCGTCGTCGTCGATCGACGCGAAGTCGGCGCCGAGCGCGACGATGCCGTCGCGGTACTCGTCCTGCCAACCTCTGACCGGTCCGTTGACCTCCCGCTCGGGCCTCCCCTGCGACCCCTCGATGCGGATGCGCCAGGCCAGCTCGGCCAAGCGCGACAAGGGCTCCCAGTCGTTGAAGCTCGCGTCGCCCCCGAACCGACCCGAGTAGGGGCCACCGGCCCAGATCCGTGGCGGTTCGAAGCAGAACGCGCCGAGCGTCGAGTCGATGTAGTCGACGACGCCGGCGCGGCGGGCGCCTGGGCCGCGCCCCTCGACGTGCGGGATGAGTCGCTCGGCGGCCGCCTCGACTGCGGCGTACTGGGCAACATCGAACCACACCGGCATACCCGGAGGTCTAGCACCGCGGCGCTCCCGGGTGCGGTGACCCCATGATCACCATGCGCCCCTGGCGCTTTCGGTGGTGCAGCGTTCCGCTCGGGTCGGTGCTGCGGCGGCGCGGTCGCCTGAACGTCGCGTGGGGTCGGTCCGGTGCATGACCGATGTCACATCGGCAATCCCGCCCAATGCGACATCGTCCCGACTACGGTCGAGGCGTTCCCCTTGTGCCTGGCCCGAACGTCGGCGAGTGGAGCGGCCGTTCGCTCGTGCCGAACGCTCCGAGCAGCTCTCGCGTCGATTCGATGCGACGGCAGCCGAGCTTGTTCCGGTGGCGGTCACCTGTCTCTCAAGTCGAGGAGCTCGCCTGTGCGCGTTCGTTCTGCTGTGTCTGCCCTGCTGTTGTCGGTCTCGACCCTGCTCGCGGTGATCGGATCGGCCTCCCTGGCCGGTGCCCAAGAGGCGCCGCCAGCCCCGTCACCGATCCCTGTCGTGCCCGAGTCCGTCGAGGTGGCCGCGGCGTTGTTCGACGAGCGCCTCGCCCCCGCACTCGACTGGCCGGTGTGGGACGCCATGGCCCAGTGCGAGTCGGGGCAGCGCTGGCACATCCAGGGCTCGCGCTTCGGCGGAGGGCTCCAGATCATGCGTGGCACCTGGCGCAGACATCGCGGAACCGAGTTCGCGGCGCTCCCGAGCCGGGCCACGCGTGAGCAGCAGATCGTCGTCGCCCGCCGGATCCTCGACAGTGGCGGATGGCGTCAGTGGAGCTCCTGCTCGCGCCAACTCGGGCTTCGCTGAGCCGACGAATCGCACGATTTCGTGGTCAAGGCGATTGATTCCATCGAAGAAGTCCAGCTATAGTGTGGAATCCGTCGTGTCGATGTATCCGACAGACGTCGGGGCCATCGAGACGACGGATGCATGGGCGGCGTTCACCCGCCCGCCGACTCCCGGCATCACGCCGGGTGGTCGGTTCCGAATGCCGGTCGTGTCCACGATCTTCCGGGCCGGCAGCCATCGACGGCCAGGAGCCTCGTGATGTCGACCATGTTGGTCCGAAGCACCAGCGAACGTGCCAAACAGATCTGCGAGCACGAGACCGAAGCCCTGCTCGCACGAACCCCCGCCTCCGCCTTGCTCTACGAGCGGGCCGTCCAGTCACTCCCGTTGGGGGTGGCTTCTTCATTTCAGGCCTGGAAGCCGTACCCCCTCTACGTCGCCCGGGGTCAGGGCAGCCACGTGTGGGACGTCGACGGTACCGAGTACGTCGACATGCACGGCGGCTTCGGCGCCAACGTCGTGGGCCATGCTCACCCGAAGGTCGTCGAGGCCATCACCCGGGCCGCGGCCACGGGGACCCATTTCGCGGCTCCCACCGAGATCACCGTGCGCTTCGCCGAGGAGCTGTGCCGTCGATTCCGCCTCGATCTCGTGCGCTTCGCCAACTCCGGCACCGAAGCCACTGCCGACGCCATCCGCCTCGCCCGTGCGGCCACCGGTCGCGACACGGTGTGCAAGATCGAGGGCTCGTACCACGGCCACCACGACGCCGTGATGTTCTCGGTCGTTCCCAACTCCGACAGCATGGGCGGGCGTGAGCGACCGGCGCGGACCCCGATGTCGATGGGCATCCCGGCCGACGCCGCCGACCATGTGCGCGTGGTGCCGTTCAACGACGCCGCCGCGCTCGAGTCGATGTTCGTCGACCACGCGCCCGAGATCGCCTGTCTCATCATGGAACCGGTGATGATGAACATCGGGCTGATCCCGCCCCTGCCCGGGTACCTCGAGAAGGTCCGCGAGCTGTGCACGCGTTTCGGCATCGTCCTCATCTTCGACGAGGTGAAGTCGGGCGTCACGATCGCCGCCGGCGGAGCCACCGAGCTCTACGGCGTCCAGCCCGATCTCGTGTGTGTGGCCAAGGCCATCGCCGGAGGGGTGCCCACTGCGGCCTTCGGCGGACGGGCCGATCTCATGGAGATGATCGGCAACGGCGTCGCCCAGCTCGGCACCTACAACGGGAATCCGCTGGTCTCGGCCGCCGGTGTCGCCACCCTCACCGAGGTGTTGACACCCGACGCTTACCTCTACCTCGAGCTGTTGGGCGACCGGCTCGACGCCGGCTGTCGTCAGGTCATCGAGCACTACGACCTCCCGGCGCACGTCGTCGACCTCGGCGCCAAGGGCTGCGTGTCGTACCGGCGCGAGCCCCTCACGAACTACCGCGACTTCCTCGAGTGCCACGTCGAGCTGTTCGCGGCGTCCTGGCCGTGGCTCGTGAACCGCGGGATCTTCATGACCCCAGGCGACGAGGAGCAGTGGACGGTTTCGGTGCAGCACACGACCGAAGATGTCGACCGCTACATCGAGGCCTTCGCCGACTTCGCCGAGGCCCTCACCGTCTGAGCCTTCCCCTCGCTTCGTAGGTCGCCGGAAGCGCACGCCCAGAACAGATCAGGATGTGCGCTTCCGAGCGCGGTACGCGGCGATGGCCTCGTGATGGTCGACGAGCGGGGCCACGTAACCGTGGGCCCGGCGGACGTCGAGCGTGGGATCGTGGATCATCGAGCCGCTCACCGCAGCCAACTCGGGCACGTGGCGACGGATGTACGCGCCCCCGGGATCGAAACGCCGGCCCTGGGTGGTCGGGTTGAAGATCCTGTGGGGGTTGGAGTCGGTTCCCGTGCCGGCGACCCACTGCCAGTTCAGCTGGTTGTTGGCCACGTCGGCGTCCACGAGATGCTCCATGAAGTGGCGAGCCCCGTGTCTCCAATCGAGCGCGAGGTCCTTGGTCAGGAACGACGCCACGATCATGCGCGCCCGGTTGTGCATGAAGCCTTCGGTGGCGAGCTGGCGCATTCCGGCGTCGACGACCGGATACCCGGTGCGACCGTCCTTCCACGCCGCGAGGGATTCGTCGTCGTCGAGCCAACGGTCACCTCGATGGCGATAGTCGGCCCGGGCCGCGTCGGGACGGACCGCCAGGATCTGGTGGAAGAAGTCCCGCCAGCAGATCTGCCGCACGAACTGGCTCCCACCGACGCGATCGCGCAGGCGTACCGCCACCTCCAACGGGGAGAGACAACCGAAGTGGAGATACGGCGAGAGCTGAGAGGTCGCAGCGCGGGCGAGATCATCATGGAGGTCCGCGTACGCGTGCAGACTCGATGAAGCCCACGTGTCCAACCGGGCCAGCGCTGCACCCTCTCCCCCGTGGATGAGGCCCGGGGCGCCGGTGCGTGCCGGGAGGAGCTCGTCGAGCGACCCGACGTCGACTCCCGGGACGTGCTCGAGACGCTCTGGCCGGGCGACGACGGGGCGCCAAGGTGTGCCGAGCCACCGCCGGTGATAGGGGCTGAACACCTTGTACTCTCCACCGCTCGACGGAGAGATCGACCCCGGGGGAACGACCACCGTGCCCGGATGGCGAACGACGACGACGCCCATCGACCGTGCCTCGTGCTCGAGACGGGCCAGCCTCGTGGTCGCGAAGCTGCTCACGTCGTCAGCGACGTGGATCGACGTCGCGGCACCGAGACGCGCCATGGTGAGCACCTCGTCGACCCACCGGCCCCTTCGGAGCACGAGGCCAGCGCCGGCTGAGCGCACTGACTCGTCGAGGTCGGACAGCGACTGGCGCAAGAACGTGACACGGTTGGGAGACGCAGCGGCGGCTCCGAGCGACTCGTCGACGACGAACAGCGGTATCACCGGGCCGCCCGATGCCGCAGCGACGAGCGCCTGATTGTCCCTGACGCGGAGATCTCTCGTGAAGACCATCACCGACACCACGAGACGACTCTACGCAGTCGGGCGCGCGATCGACATCGGCTGCGTCTGGAGGGACGTCCCACGTCGAGCGCGCGACGGGCCGAGCAGGCGCGGCGGTGCCCGATGAGCGAGGATGCTCCGGCCAACCTGCACCAGTGCGAGGAACACGTCCAAGCGATGAACCGACCCTTGCCCGAGCGGGCCGATGTGGTGGTCATCGGCGCTGGCCTGGCCGGCTTGGCCGCTGCCCGGGTGCTCCACGAGGCGGGGCGAGACGTCGTGGTTCTCGAGGCCGCCGACGCCGTCGGTGGGCGGGTACGAACCGACATCGTCGACGGGTTCCGGCTCGACCGGGGATTTCAGGTGGTCCTCACCGCCTACCCCGAGCTCGAGCGGCAGCTCGACGTCTCATCACTGCGACTCCGCCGGTTCGACCCCGGCGCACTGGTCTGGCTCGGGCGGCGGACCCACCTGGTCGGCGATCCGAGACGCATGCCCACCAGTGTCGTGAGCTCGGCCCGAGCTCCCATCGGCAGCATCGTCGACAAGTGGCGCCTGGCCCAGCTCCAGCGTCGGCTACGCCTCGCCGACCCTGTACGGCTGCTCCGGGGCCCTGACATCTCGACCCTCGAGGCCTTGCGGGAGTTGGGGTTCAGCGAGACCATGATCGACCGGTTCTTCCGTCCACTGTTCGGGGGAATCCAGCTGGACCCTCGGCTCACCACCAGCCGGCGCATGTTCGACGTGATCCTCCGCTGCTTGACGGTCGGGCACGTCGCCGTGCCCGCGGCAGGGATGCAGGCGATCCCCGATCAGCTTGAGGCAGGTCTGGCGCCGGGGGCCGTCCACATCGAGACCCGGGTCGAGCGGATCGAGCCCGGGTCGGTCACCACTGCTGGCGGGCAGGTGATCTGCGCCGCGAGCGTGGTCGTCGCGACCGACGGTCCGACGGCATCCCGGCTTCTCGGGCTCCCCATGGTGACCTCCCGGGCCGTGGAATGCGTCTGGTTCGCTGCGCCGAAACGGCCGATCGCCGACAAGCTCATCGTTCTCGACGGCACGGGGCGAGGACCGGCCTTGAACGTGGCCGTCATGACCAACGTGGCGCCCGAGTACGACCTGCGCGGCAGTGACGGCAGTGACGGCAGTGACCGCAGCGGCGGGCGTCGAGGGAGCGACGGGAGCGACGGGAGCGACGGGCACGGCGGTCGGGCGTTGATCGCAGCAGCATGTCCGCAGCCGGTGGGGGACGATCTGCGCACCGAAGCGATCGCCACCGATGACCTGGAACGGGCGGTGAGGCGCCAGCTGAGCGGGTGGTGGGGTCCGCAGGTGGCGAGTTGGCGACACCTGCGCACCGACTACATCGCCCATGCCCAGCCCGACAGCAGCCCGCCCCTGCACCCCAAGCAGCCTGTCGCGCTGAGGCCCGACGTGTTCGTGTGCGGCGATCACCGCGACACACCGTCGATCCAGGGTGCGATGCACTCGGGGCGCCGGTGTGGCGAGGTCGTCGTCGCAGCCGGTCGCTCTCGGTAGCGTGACGCGTCGTCGCGCCCTCACGCCGGGCGGGCACGGAGACGTTGCACGACAACCGAGGCGATCGACAGGCCGAAGCTGACGACGAGGACCAGCGTGGCCACGACGTTCACCTCGGGGCCGAGCCCGCGGCGTTGTTGCGCGTAGATGTAGAGCGGGAACGTCTGCTCGTTGCCGGAGTTGAAGAACGTGATGATGAAGTCGTCGATCGACAGGGCGAACGACAACAGGGCGGCGGCGACGATCCCGGGGAGGATCAACGGGAACGTGACCAGCCGGAAGGTCCGCAGGGGCGCGGCGCCCAGATCCATGGCGGCATCCTCGAGGGTCCAGTCGAAGCCCCGGATGCGGGCCTTGACCGTGACCGCGACGTAGCTCACGCAGAACAGCGTGTGGGCCACGACGATCGTCCAGAAGCCCCGTGACACGCCGAGGTCGATGAACAGGCTGAGCAGCGACGAGCCCAGCACGACCTCGGGCGTCGTGAGCGGGAGCACGAGCAGGAGGTTGGTGACGCCGCTGCCGGTGAAGCGGTGCCGGACGAGCGCGAGCGCGATGAGCGAGCCGAGCACGGTCGCGGCGAGCGTCGACACGGCGGCGACCTTGATGCTCAGGGTGAGCGCGTCGGTGAGCGGTTCACTGTCGGTCCACTGCTTCCACGCGTCGAGAGAAAACCCTTGCCAGATCAGGTTGAAGCGGCCGGTGTCGTTGAAGCTGAACGCCACGATCACGAAGATCGGCGTGAACAGGTAGAGCAGCGCGACGCCGGCCCAGGCGTCGAGCAGGCGGGGGGCGAGGCGGCGCAGGACGGTCATCGGCCGCTCACCCCGTCACCCCGTCAGCTCTTCGGTGCCGAGCAAGCGGGCGTACAACAACACCCCGATGAGGATCAGCGCCATCAGCACGAACGACAACGAGGCTGCAGCCGGATAGTCGACCTGCTCGAAGAACCGTGACTGGATGCGATTGCCGACCATCGTCTGCTGGGGCCCACCGAGGAGCTCGGCGTTGACGAAATCGCCGGCCGCGGGGATGAACGTGAGCAGGCTCCCCGCCATCACACCCGGGATCGACAGGGGTAGCACGACCTTGCGGAAGGCCCGGAAGGCGTTCGAGTACAGGTCGCGGGCCGCTTCCACGAGCCGACGGTCGATCTTCTCCAAGCTCACGTAGATCGGCAGCACCATGAACGGCAAGAAGTTGTAGGTGAGCCCGCCGATGACCGCGATGTTGGTCTGGAGCAGACGATCTGAGCCTTCGGGGACGAGGCGCAGGAACTCGAGCGCGCCGAACAGGTGCAGGCGGTCAACGGTCGTGTTGAGCGTTCCGCTGTCGGACAGGATCGTCTTCCACGCCAGCGTCCGCATCAGGAACGACGTGAAGAACGGCAGTACCACCAAGCCGAGCAGCAGACCCTTGTACCGACCGCCGCGGAAGGCGATCACGTAGGCGAGGGGATAGCCGATGGCTGCTGCGGCGAGCGTGGCCACGAGGGCGAAGACGAACGATCGCTTGATCGCCTCCCACGACTCGCTCAGGGCGTCGCTGTAGTTCCGCAGTCGGACGGCCGTCTCGAAGCCCTCGGCGAAGCTCCCGGTCTTGAGCGACGTCACGAGCAACGAGCCCAAGGGCACGACGAACAGCAGCACCAGCCAGGCGACGCCGGGCCCGACGAGCAGATAGGGAGTCGACCGCCGACCACGCCGGGACGGCCCGGCGTCGACCGCGTCGGCGGGGCCCCTCTCGGCCCGGGCGATGCGACGCTCGATCCGGCCGGCCCGGGTGGCTGGGCGCACCACGACGGCTCAGGCCTGGATCGAGTCTTGGAACAGTGTCGTGAACTCGATCTGCTCCTCGTCGCTGAGTGTCTTGAACGTGAAGGTGCGTGCCTGGACATCGGCCGGCGGGAAGATCAACGGGTTCTCGGCCAACGCCGGGTCGAGCTCGGTGATCTTCTCCTTGGTACCGACCACGGGCGACTGGTACTGCGTGTACGCGAAGATCTGCGCCGAGATGGCCGGGTCGTAGACGTGGTTCATCCAGGCCTCGGCGCCGGCCTTGTTCGCCGCGCCCCGGGGGATGATCATCGTGTCGGTGAACAGCATCGTTCCCTCGTCGGGGGCGATCCATATCAGGTCGGGATCCTCGAGCTGGGCCGAGATGATGTCGCCCGACCAGGCGACGGCGAGCCAGGTGTCGCCGGTGAGGAGATCGGCCACGTAGTCGTTGCCGGTGGCTCGGCGGAACTGCCCGGCCTCGGTGGCGGCCTTGAGCTTGGCCGCCGCAGCTTGTGCGTCGGCCGGCGTGCACGCCGTCACGTCGATGCCCATGCTGAGCATCGTGAGGCCCAGGGTGTCGCGCATCTCCGTCAGGACCGTGACGTGGCCGGCGAACTCGGGGTCGAAGAGGTCGCTGACGCTGGTGATGGCGCGGCCGGTCCTGGTGGGGTTGTAGGCGATGCCTCCCAGGCCCGATGCCCACGGCAGGCTGAAGCGCCGTCCCGGGTCCCAGGCCACCGCGGCATGGACCGGATCGAGGTTGGCGACGTTGGGGAGGTTTGCCATGTCGAGTTCCTCGAGATAGCCGAGCCCGATGAGGCGTTCGACCATCCACGTGGTGAGCACCGCGATGTCGAGGCCGATGGGATTGCCCGCGGCGAGGTCGGGCGAGAACTTGGCGAACCACTCGTCGTTGTCGTTGACCAGCTCGTCGTAGACGACGTCATATCCGCTGAGTGCCTCGAAGCCGGGAATGGTTTGGCCCTTGCTCGGATCGCCCGCGTCGTCGGCATCGATGTAGAAGGGCCAGTTGGAGATCCTGACGGTCCCACCACCGCCGCCACCACCTGTGGCGCCGCCGGTGTCGTCGTCGTCGCCCCCGCAGGCCGCGAGGAGCCATGGCGCTGCGGCGAGTCCACCGACGACGAGCCCCGACCGGCGGAGGAATGCACGCCGGGCGAGCCGCTCGGGCGTCATGCGGGGGACGGGGGCGTGGAACGGGTGCTTGGTCATGTGCTCTCGATTCCTTCCGTGGCGCCGATTCCACTGACGGGATCAGCTTTGTAGTCGGGGATGACGACACTGTGGGTGGGATCCCAGGTGAGCGCCGCGTCGTCGCCAGGGCGGAGGTCGGCGATGGCGACGTCGGTCCCCAGATGGGCGCTGACGATTGAGCCGCTCGCGGTGCGGATGTCGACGCGGAGCAGCGGCCCGTGGAACACGAGGGTCTCGACCCGGCCAGCGATTCGCGGCGCCTGGGCATCGCCGAGGGCGGGTCCGGCCAGGCGGATCCGGTCGGGCCGCACCATCACCGTCACGGTGTCGCCGCTCTTGAGCGCCAAGCTGGGCTCCAGCACCGCCTCGACGGTCGGGCCGGCGCTGAGCGCGATCGAGCCGCCGTGCCCGTCGGCGCGAACGACGGTGCCGCCCAGGAGGTTCGCAGCGCCGATGAAGCCCGCGACGAACAGCGTCGCCGGGTTGTCGTAGATGTCGCGAGGCGTCGCGATCTGCTCGACCCGTCCCTTGTTCATGACCGCGATGCGGTCGGACATCGTGAGCGCCTCCTCCTGGTCGTGGGTCACGTAGACGAACGTGATGCCCACCTCCCGTTGGATGCGTTTGAGCTCGATCTGGAGGGCCTGGCGCAGCTTCAGGTCGAGCGCGCCGAGGGGCTCGTCGAGGAGCAACGCGCTCGGATAGTTGACCAGTGCCCGGGCCAGCGCCACCCGTTGTTGCTGGCCACCGGAGAGCTGGCTCGGGCTGCGCCGCCAGAACTCTCCGAGGCGGACGACCTCGAGGATCTCGCCTACCCGACGATCGATCTCGGCCTTGGGCACCTTGGCCGATCGGGGGCCGAAGGCGATGTTGTCGAACACCGTCATGTGCGGGAACAGGGCGTACTGCTGGAAGACCGTGTTCACGTTGCGCTTGTGCGGGGGCACGTTGGAGACGTCGACGCCGTCGAGCAACACGCGGCCCGCGGACGGTTGCTCGAACCCGGCGATCATCCGCAGCGTGGTGGTCTTGCCGCAGCCTGACGGACCGAGCAGCGAGAAGAACTCGCCCCGCTCGATGGCGAAGTCGGCGTTCTCGACGGCGACGAACGCCCCGAAGCGCTTGACGACGCGTTCGAGCTGAATGACGTCGTCGCTCATCGCCCCCGCGTGACGCTCGTCCGGCATCTCGGCCCCCGTCGTCACGGTACCGCCACCGGGACGACCGGGCCAGGTCTGGCCACCGGGCGTTCGCGAATGGTGAACGTCATGAACGGCCCGCTCGGTGGTCCTGGAGCCAGAACCAGGCGCCGGCGACGGGGAGGGTGACGGGAAGCGCTCGACGCACGGGAAGGCCCGGGAACGCCAAGCCCTCGAAGGGCGGGGGATCGTCGCCACAGATCCAGCCGGCCATGCGGTGGCCGAACAGTGTCCCCATGGCGATCCCGCTGCCGTTGTAGCCGAGCGCGTACCGCACGCCGTCACTGGTTCTGCCGAAGTGGGGGAAGCGGTCGCGGGTGAGTGCGACCTGTCCGCCCCACGAGTGCGTGACGGACGTCGTCGACAGTTGGGGGTGGATGGCGACCATGGTGGCGACGAGCCGGTTGCGGGCCCGGGCCAGGGTCGTGGGAGCGAAGCTCGTCCGGCCGCCGAAGAGCACACGAGTGCCATCGGGCGACAGCCTCCAGTAGTTCAGGAAGTTCTTGGTGTCGTAGAACATGCGGTCGTTGGGGCTGATCTCGCGGGCCTGCTCGGGAGCGATCGGTTCCGTGGCGATCATGAACGACCCGACGGGCATGATGCGCCGGTGCAGCTCGGGGAGGAACCGCCCCGTGTAGGCGTTGGTCGCGACGACGACCTCGCTAGCGGTGATCTCCGATCGGGGACGGGTGGTGCCAGCAGCGCTGCCGCTGCTGCGCTCGGCCGCCGTGGCGGCCATCGCGGTACCCGACACCGTCAAGTGCGAGCCGCGACGGTCGACCGCGGTGACCTTGAAGCCCTCGCAGAGTCGGGCGCCGGCGGCGAGCGCGGCGCGCAGCAGCCCGTGGTGGTAGCGGGCGGGGTGGATCCCGCCGCCACGGCTGACGAGGAGTCCTCCGTGGTAGGCCGGCGTGCCGATCTCGCTCGCCAGCTCGTCACGCTCCACGAACCGGGCGTCGATGCCCAGCTCGTCGGTCCAGGTCGAGATCTCGCTCTTGAGCCCGGGCACCCGATCGGCCCGGTGCGCGAGGTACAGGTGCCCGGAGTTGCGCCAGCCGCACTCGATGCGCTCCCGAATCACGAGCCGGTCGACGAGCTCGACGGCGTCGACGGCGGTCTGGAGGAGCGCGTGGGCCTCGGTCGGTCCGTGCTCGGCGACGAGCTCCTCGAAGCCGGCCTTCAGCTCCGGGAGCACCATGCCGCCGTTGCGCGTGCTGGCGCCCCAGCCCGCCGTGTGCTCCTCGACGATCACCACCTCGCGTCCCCGTCGAGCGAGCTCCAACGCCGTCGTCACGCCGGTGTACCCCGACCCGATCACGACGACGTCGGCGCCGCCGGGTGGGGCGGCGCTCTCGGCGGCGGCCCCCGCAACCGGCGCGAGTCCGTCGAGCCAATACGGCCGCTCCCGATGATCGGGGCTCAGACGGGCGACAGGCAATCTCGACATGCGCCGCGAATCCTGCCGAACCAGCCTCGGCGCGTGCAACCGAATCCCTCGCCTCACCGCTACCTCGCGAGGGAATCCATTCTTCGCTGTGCGTCGAGTCCCGCGATTCGCAGATGATGGGGTGATCGGGGGGTTGGGGACTATCGTCCGCAGAGTGCTGAAGAAGCGACCCGTCAGGCGTCCCGATCGGTGAGCGCCCCGGCGCGTCGCACGACACGCAACGGCTCGACGACGCGCGGCCGCGACGGCGAGCGAGCCCGGCCGGGCGGCGTCAACCTCGACGAGATCGACAAGGTCCTCATCGACCGGCTGCAGTCCGACGGGCGCCGTACCTACACGGGCCTGGCGCTCGACACCGGGCTGTCCGAGGCCGCCGTCCGCCAGCGGGTCCAGCGCCTGCTCGACCACGGGGTCATGCAGATCGTGGCCGTCACCGACCCCCTCACCGTGGGCATGCACCGGATGGCCATGATCGGGCTGAAGGTCGAGGGCGACCTGCGAGGCGTGGCCCAGGAGCTCGCGGCGATCCCGCAGATCGACTACGTGGTCATCGCGTCGGGGGCCTACGACATCATCCTCGAGGTCACCTGCATCGACGACCACGACCTGCTGGAGATCTTGAACGACAAGATCCGGGCCATCCCGGGCGTCCGCAGCACGGACACGATGGTGTACCTGCAGATGGTGAAGCAGACCTACACCTGGGGAACGGTCTGAGGCTCGCTCGAACCGCTGCCTGACTGCGCGGCAGAGACTCGAGGCACGAAACGCGCGCCGCGCTCGCAGCGGCGAGCGGTGTCGTCACGGCGACGGGTTCGACCTGGTGGCCATGCCGCTCGTAGCGGCGGTGAACGCCAGGATCGCGGCGTTGCGGTGGAACGGGATGAGCCGCTCGCGTTGGGCGACGGCTCGTGAGGCGAGCTCGGCGAAGTCGTACGACTCGAGCTCGGGGAGCTCGGCGACCAGCAATGAGGTCAGCAGACTCCGTCGGGCGTCGATGCCGGTGATGAGGGCCTCCAGCTCGATCAACCGGCTGAGGGGCGAGTAGCCGAGAATCTGCCCGTTCAGCTTGAGCCGGGCCGCGACCTCACCGAGCCGGGCCAGGGCTGTCTTCACGGAGTTCGGGCGCACACCCAGCGTGGAGGAGATACGGGCGAGCGTTTCGGCGTCCTCTTCGATCTCGCCGATGATCCGGTCGAGCTCCTGCGCCAGCGTCGTCCCGGCGTTGTTGTCTCGGCATCGCTTGGCCAGCGCGATGCTCGCAGCACCAGCGGCGCGGTGGTCGTTGATGTAGATGCCGATCCGTTGCACCTCGTCGCCAGAGCCCATGGCGGTGTGCCTACCCCGCCCGGCAGACGCGCCAAACGGTGGGCGTCGGACCGTGTGGGGTCGGTCATCGGCCGGTGTATCCGGGGTCGCGCCGCTCTTTGAACGCCGCCATCCCTTCCTTCAGGTCGTCGGTCGTGGTGGCCAGGGCCTGCAGGAGTCCCTCCATCTCGAGCGACTCCGGGAGGGCAGTCTCGAAGCTCTTGTTGAGCAACCGCTTCGACATCCCGAGCATCTTCGTGGGACCGGCCGCCAGCCGGGTGACGAGCGCCCGGGCCTCGGGGAGGAGATCGGTCTGCTCGACGCAGCGGTAGGCCAGGCCGAGCTCGACGGCCTCCCTCCCGACGGCCCCCTCGCCCAGCAGCACCATGGCTTTGGCCCGGGGGAGCCCGACGAGGCGAGGCAGGAGGTACGCTCCGCCGGCATCGACGACGAGCGCGTTGCGAGCGAACGTCCAGAGGAACCGGGTGCGCTCGTGCACGAGCACGAAGTCGCACGCCAGGGCCAGGTGGGCGCCGGGACCGACCGCTGCACCGTTGACCGCGGCGACCGTCGGCTTGTCGAGCTCCCAGAGCTCTCTGATGAGCGTGTGCACACCGGCCCGGAGTGCCTCGACGGTGGATCGGGTCTCGAAGTCGGGCAGGGCCGCCTTGGCGACCGTCGAGGCGGAAAGGTCCATGCCGGCGCAGAACGCATCGCCCGAACCGGTGATGAGCACGGCTCGCACGGCGGGATCGATGCGGAAGCGGCGGATGGCCTCGACGATGCCGTCGCGCATCTCGATCGTCAAGGCGTTCTTGGCCTCGGGCCGGTCGAGGGTGATCGACCCGACCCCTTCGACGACGTCGACCAACAGGTTCATGGGCGCCGACCCTATCGTGGGGCTCCGGGGCCGGGATAGGTTGCCGTCATGGCGAGCGTGTCGGCGTCGATCGATCGGCTGGCGGCCGAGACGGGGTTCTCAGGTGTCGTGCGAGTCGATCGGGGAGCCGGTGTCGAGCTGACGGCGGCGTACGGGACGGCGCATCGCGGCTACGGCATTCCCAACACGATCGACACCCGTTTCGGGATCGCCAGTGGCACCAAGGGCCTGACGGCGCTGACGGTGGTGAGTCTGGTCGTCGAGGGCCGGCTCGACCTGGCGACCACGGCCCGGTCGGTGCTGGGTGATGACCTTCCCCTGATCGACGACGACGTGACCGTCGAGCACCTGCTCGCGCACCGGTCGGGGATCGGCGACTACGTCGACGAGGATGTCGGCTACGACGGCGCCGCCTACCTCATGCCCGTCCCGGTTCACCTGCTGGCCGACGCCGATGACTATCTCCGGGTGCTCGATGGCCACCCGGCGAAGTTCCGGCCCGGCGAGCGGTTCTGCTACTGCAACAGCGGCTATGTGATCCTCGCGCTGATCGCCGAGCGCGTCACCCAGCGCGCGTTCGCCGAGCTGGTCGTCGAACGGGTCTGCGAGCCAGCAGGGATGCTCGACACCGCGTTCCTGCGATCCGACGAGCCCTCCGGCCGTGTGGCCACCGGCTATCTCGAGGCGACCGGCAACAGGCTCCTCATCGGCTCAGCGGCTCACCGGCTCAGCGGCTCACCGGCTCAGCGAAGGCTTGTGGGCTCGGCAGCTCAGCGGAGGAGTGTGGCGGAGGCACCGCGAAGGTGGCAACGAGGTCTCGCGGGGTCGTGTCGGGATTCGGCCACGGCGCTCACCGGTGCCTTCACAGCCGGGGCGGTGGTGCTCATGGGGAGACGTCCGGGTTGGCGAGATTGACTGCTCGTTGCCCGCTCAGGATGCGTTCGACGTCGTCGGCGATCATCGTCGCCTGGACGACCTCGACGTCGTAGGTGGCGCCGCCGATATGAGGCGTGAGCACCACGTTGCCCATGCCGATGAGCGGATGGTCGGCGGCCAGCTTCTCACCCTCGAAGTGGTCGAGGCCGGCAGCGGCGAGCTTGCCGGTCTGCAGCGCATCGACCAGAGCGTCGATGTCGTGGAGAGCCGCCCGGGCGGTGTTGACGTAGATCGAGCCGTCCCTCATCGCCGCGAACTGGGCCCGGCCCATGAGGCCCTTGGTCTCTGGCGTGACGACGGCATGCATCGACACGACGTCGGCGGCGGCGCACAGGTCGTCGAGGCTGTGCGTGGCCTCGGGGTGGAACGGGTCGGCGGCGATGACGGTCATCCCCAGCCCCTGGAGCCGCCAGCGCGTCGCCCGTCCGACAGCGCCGAGCCCGACGATGCCCGCAGTGCGACCGGCGAGCTGCCACGCCCGGTACCGCTGGTACGGGATCGTCCCTCCGCGGTAGGTCTGGCCTTCACGGACATCGCGATCGCCTTGCACCACACCGCGTACGGCAGCGAAGAGCAGTGCCACGGTCATCTCGGCCACGGCGTCGGCGTTGCGCCCGGGGCAGCGCAGCACCGGTATCCCCTTGGCGGTCGCGGCCGCGAGATCGACGTTGTTCGGATCGCCCCGCGTCGATCCGATGAGCCGCAGCGGCAGGTCGAGCACCGGGCCCTTGACCGAGTCGCTCTCGACGATGAGGACGGTCGCCCCCACCTCGGCGGCTCGAGCCGCGAGCTGATCGCTGTTCATGATCCGCAGCGGCTGCTGCTCGATCCAGGGTTCGTGGACGATCTCGCACAGCTCGTGGAGTCGGGCCAGGCCCTCGCCCCGCAGTGGCGCGGTCACGTACGCGATCGGTCGTCGGGTGGTGTCGGTCACGGCCTCATCTTGACCCAACGATGACGTCAGCGTCAGCTTTGTGGTCTCGGTAGGATGCCGCGCCGGAGCAACCGACGAGAAGGATCCACCCATGGACGACGCCACCCTCAGGGCGAAGGTTCTCGAGATTCTCGAGGAATACACGATCAAGGGCGAGAAGAAGGACTTCACCTTCGACGGCCTGGCCATGGTCCAGCCCGGGCTCGCCGACGTCATGCCCGACGTGGGGGCCCGCACCTGGAAGCTGTACTACGCGGCCCAGGCCGGGAACTGGGACCACGCCAAGTTCCAGTGGAAGGAGATCCGCGGGCTGTTCGAGAAGGGCGCCTTCCTCCGGGCCAAGCACGAAGAGGCGCTCTACGAGTACCTCGAGAACGACTGGAAGAAGCTCGAGAAGCCCATCAAGGACCAGGACTTCGCGGCGTTCGAGGAGCTCTTCCACGAGTCGATCCGGTCGGCCAACGCCTATCACGACCTGAAGGACAAGCCCTACATCCAGTGGAAGCTGCCCGACACCCCTCCGCCCGACCTCGACCTCACCCCCAAGCGCTGACCCGCCGCTGACCCCGTCGGAGGGGGGAGGGAGGCCGGGAGCTCGGTCATTCGGGTTCGGGGCGACGGCGGGTCTGCTTGGTCACCGAGCGCTTGCGTTTCTCGTCGACGCGCCGGGCCTTGGCCCGCTTGGACGGGCGGGTCGGGTGTCGGGGCGTCTCGACCTTCAGGGCCTCGTTGATCCGCTCCGCCAGACGGCCCAGCGCCAGCTCCCGATTCCGGGCCTGCGACCGCTCGTCGGAGGCCACCACCCGTACGAGGGGCCCGAGGCGCTCGAGCAGTCGAGCCCGCTGCCGAGGGCCGAGCGACGGTGAGGCCTCGACGTCGAAACGCACCTCCACCTTGGTGTTCGAGGTGTTGGCGTGCTGCCCGCCGGGGCCGCCCGAGGCGCTGAAGCGCCACTCGAGCTCGTCGAGCGGGATCCGCAACGAGCTCGAGACCCGCAGGAGCCCCCGCGGATCGGGCTCGGATGCGGGCTCGCCGATGGTCACAGGCCGATGAGGTCGGCGACTCGCTGACGCTGGGTGGCAGCGGTTCCGAACACGGCCTCGCCCGACTTCACCCGCTTCACGTACAGGTGCATGTCGTGCTCCCACGTGAAGCCGATCCCGCCGTGGATCTGGATGCCCTCCTTGGCCATCAGCTTCTGGCAGTCACCGGCCGCGGCCTTGGCCATGGCCACGGCGAGGGCTCGGCGAGGGTCGTCCTCGGCAATGGTGGCCGCGGCGAAGTAGGCGGTGGCCCGGGCCCGTTCGAGGGCCACGAACATGTCGGCGAACTTGTGCTTGATGGCCTGGAAGGAACCGATGGGCACGTCGAACTGGATGCGGTTCTTGGCGTAGTCGAGGGTGATGTCGAAGATCGTCTGGCAGGTGCCGACCATCTCCAGCGCCAGCGCGGCGGTGGCCTCCTCGACGGCCCGCCGGGCCGCCGCCGCCAGGGCTCCCGGGGTCCCCAGGGCCCGCTCGGATCCGACGTGCACGCCGTCGAGCACCACCGTCGCGTGCTGACGGGACCCGTCGAGCGCCGTGATCGCCTCCGAACGCACGGCTGACTGCGGGACGACGAACACGGCGATCCCGTCGTCGCCCGTGGTCCCTTCGAGGCGGACGACCACCGCGATCTCGTCGGCCGAGGCGCCGTCGTTGACGTAGCGCTTGGTCCCGGACAGCGTCCAGCCGTCGCCGTCGGCGTCGGCCCGGGCCGTGCAGGTGACGTCGGCGGGGTCCCAGCTCCCGGAAGCTTCGGCGACGGCGATCGTCCCCGTGGCCGATCCGGCGGCGACGCGCCCGAGCAGCTCGTGCTGCTGGGTGGCGGAGCCGCACTCGCGCACCATGGGCAGGAACTGGGTCACGGTGGCCAGGAACGCCCCGGGCGCCATCACCTTGCCCAGCTCCTCGACCACGACCGCCAGCTCGACGAAGCCCAGGCCCACGCCGCCGTGCTCCTCGGCGATGGTGAGCGCTGGCCAGTCGAGCCCGCAGAAGGTCAGCCACAGCTCGTCGGTGCCGACGCCCTGCTCGACGATCGACCGCACGAACGTGGCCGGCACCTCGTTGGCGAGCACCGCCCGCACCGAGTCGCGGAGCTCGTCCTGATCGGGGGTGAACTCGAGCTGCATGGATGGGCTCCTCGGGTGGCGTGACGAACGCGCAGCGCGGGACGCGGCCTGTCGCCGGCCCCCGGGCGGCACCGTATCGCCGGGCTCCGCGACGCGGCAATGTCGCGGAACCTCGCGGGGAAGGTTCTGCCAGGTAGATTCCGCGCTCGTGAGCGGCGAGCCCGGGCCGCAGGGTCCCCATCGTGCACCCAAGGCCGTCAGGGACCAGCGCGTCCAGGGCCGACGGACCATGCGCCGCCTGCTCGGGGCAGCCAAGCTGGTGTTCGCCGACCGCGGGTACCACGCGGCCCGGGTCGACGACATCGTCCGCGCTGCTCGGACGTCGCACGGTACCTTCTACCTGTACTTCACGAACATGGACGACCTCCTGCGCGTCCTGGCCGAGGAATGCGCGCAGGACATGACCGAGGTTGTCGAGTCGTTGGGCGAGATCGGGCCTGGAGCCGATGGGCTGGCCGAGCTCTCGCGTTTCCTTCGGGATTTCGTTCGCCTGTCGCATCGTCATGGCGCCGTCCTCCGGGCGTGGGCCGAGGGGGCGAGTGACCATCTCGAGCTCCGCCGATTGGGGGCCCGCACGTGGCGCCACATGTCTTCGCGAATCGACGAACGGATCAGTCAGGCCCGCACTGACCAGGTCGACGCCGCCGCCGGCGCGGTCGCGCTCATCGCCATGCTCGAGCGCCTTGCGTACTTCCGTGTGTCGCGCGGTTTCGGAACCGACGACGAGACGGGCTACACGACGGTCGCTCGGGTCGTGCACCGGGGCTTCTTCGCGGGTGAGAACGCCTGAGCCTGCCTCGGTCGATCCCCTTCCTCGTTCAGTACCCATCCCGCCGTGACGGGGGTCCGCACCGAGCGGCTCCTTCCGGCCGGCCCGTCGTGGGCATTCAGAACGATTCGCCCTCCTGGGGTGCTGCGCACGGACCATCGTGAGCCCCGCTCCACCGAGCGAGGTCAAGATGAGATCGTGCTTGCATTGGGCCGTTCAAGGAATAATCATGGTCGGGTTCAGGTTCGTGTCACCGGCGGATCGCCGGTGACACGTCGAGTCGACCGATCATCGATCGCCGATCCCGTGGGCAGGATCGAGCACACGTCGGAGAACGCCCGGTGAACAGCGCAACCGCCACTCTCGAGAACGAGTCCCTGGTGGTGCCCACGCGCCTTCGGCGCTGGTGGGAGTCGCGCATCGGCTATCGGTTGTTCTTCGAGATCGGTCTCCTGTACGGGCTGTTCTTCGTGTACAAGCTCGTGCGCCACTCCGCCGGGAGCCGCGTGAGCTCGGCGTTCGAGAACGGCAAGGAGATCGTGCACCTCGAGCAGGTGCTGGGAATCTTCACCGAGGTCGAGCTCCAGCGGCTGGCGCTGAGCAGCCAGGGATTCGTGAAGTTCCTCAACCAGTACTACCTGCTCGGACACTTCAGCGCTGCGATGATCACCTTCCTCTGGATGTACACCCGCCATCCCGCGGGGTACGCGAAAATTCGGCGCGTGCTCATCACGCTCACGTTGCTGGGCCTCGCCGTCCACATCGCCTACCCGCTCGCGCCGCCCCGGATGTTGACCGACATCGGCTTCGTCGACACGGCCAAGGTGTTCGGCCCCGACACCTACGGCGAGAACAGCTCGTTCCGGGCCCTCGCCAACCAGTTCGCAGCCATGCCGTCGATGCACTTCGGATGGGCGGTGCTGATCGCCTGGGGTGCGGTCCGCTACTCGCGAAGTCGGTTCCGGGCACTCGTGGTGCTCCACCCTGTGCTGACGCTCGCAGCCATCGTGCTCACGGCCAATCACTACTGGCTCGATGCCGTCGTCGCCGCCGTTTTGCTCGTGGTGGCCTTCCGCATCGATCCGTGGGTCTCGCGCCTCCGGTTCCGTCGGATCGGGCGCCACACCATGCCCTCGCGTTCGCACGGGATGGAACGCGCCGCCGTCTGAGGTTCCCACGAGCGGCCGAGCCGCCGCTCGAGCGATGCTTCGCGCTCGGGGAATCTCAGCGGCCGAGGATCGTCGTTCCGGCCGAGGTGAACCAGCCGCCGGTGCCGTTCACGCAGGCCAGCTCGGCCCCGGGCACCTGGCGGGGGCCGCATTCCCCGCGGAGCTGTCGGACGGCCTCGACGAGCAGGAAGATGCCCCGCATCCCCGGGTGGCATGCCGCCAATCCGCCGCCGTCGGTGTTGGTGGGAAGCACTCCGTCGAAGCGCAGCTTGCCGTCGGCGACGAACGGGCCGCCCTCGCCCTTCTCGCAGAATCCGAGGGCCTCGAGGGTGAGCAACACCGTGATCGTGTACGAGTCGTAGAGCTGGAGCACGTCGATGTCGGACGGGGTCACGCCGGCCCGCTCGAACGCCAGAGTGCCCGACTGCTTGGCCGGTGACTCGGTGAAGTCGATCCACTCGCTCATGGTCGTGTGCGAGACCGCTTCACCCGTGCCGAGAACCCAGATCGGCGTCTTGGCGCAGTCGCGGGCCCGTTCCTCGGACGTGATGACCACCGCGCCGCCCCCGTCGGACCGGATGCAGCAATGCTTCGCCGTCAGCGGATCGGCCATCATCCGGGTGGCGTTGATCTGCTCGATCGTGAGCTGCTCCTGGTAGTACGCCTCCGGGTTGAATGACGCGTTGTAGTAGGCCGACGCCGAGATCTCGGCCAGCTGCTCGATGGTGGTCCCGAACTCGAACATGTGCCGCCGGGCGGCCATGGCGTACTTGGAGATCAGCGAGTGCCCGAACGGGGCGTCGAACTGGGTCGGCCCGGCTGCGCCCATGCCGATGTTGGCCGTGCGGCGCTTGCGCTTGAGGTCGGCCCGGGCCGTCGATCCGTACACCAGCAGCACCGTCTCGGCCAACCCCTCGGCGATGGCCGCGGCGGCGTGCTCGACGTAGAACTCCCAGATGCTGCCACCCACCTGGGTGCCGTCGACGTACGTGGGACGCAGGCCCAGGTACTCGGCCAGCTCGACAGGGGCCATGATCCCCGCCGAGGCCGACATGAAGCCGTCGACGTCGTCCTTGGTCAGCCCGGCATCGGCCAGGGCGCGTTTGGACGCCTGGTGGTGGAGCTGGAACGCGCTCTTGTCGTCGACCCGTCCGCAGTCGGAGAGCGCGGCTCCCACGATGGCGACTCGGCGTCGTGGTTGCCAGCGGGGCATCGGGGCTCCAGGTCGTGCGACGGCGACGGCGACGGCGCGCTCGGCGACGGTCGACGGCCCCGTCCGATCGTTGGCGTGCGTTCTAGCGCAGACGCCACTCCGCCCGCTGACCGGACGTGAACACCTTTTGGCCCTCGGCCAGGTCCTCGGGGCGCGAGCCCGTGTCGATCAGGGTGCGTCCGACGTCGAGCGCGTGGCGTTCGCCCATCCGCTTGGCGTACCAGATGGCTCGAACTGTGGTCTGGACGGCCGTCGCGGGCTGCGATGCGATCGACTCGGCCACCCAGGCTGCGGTCTCGGCCAGCTTCTCGATCGGCACGACTTCCTGGACGAGACCGATCTCGCAGGCTCGCCGGGCCGACATCCGCTCGTAGGCGCCGAGCAGCGAGATGCGCATGATCTCGCCCAGGGGCATGCGCTGGAGCATGTGGATGGGCTCGAACACCGCGGCCATCCCGTAGGTGGTGTGCGGGTCGAAGAACGTGGCGTGCTCGGCGGCGATGATGATGTCGACGTCGCCGAGCATGTAGAACGCGCCGCCGCAGGCCATCCCGTTGACGGCCGCGATCACCGGCTTCCACAGGTCGGCGGCCTTCGGGCTCAGCCAATCGCCGGGATCGTTGAAGTGCAGGGCCGTGTCGCCGACCTTGCCGATGTCCATCCGCCGCTCGCCTCCGGGGCCCACACCCACCGAGGTGGCGAGCCGGTCGACACCGGTGCAGAACGCCTTCTCGCCCGAGCCGGTGAGGACGATGGCCCGCACGTCGGGGTTCTTGCGACACGATCGCCACACTTGGTGGATCTCCTCGAGCATCTGCTGGTTGAAGGCGTTGAGCACCTCGGGCCGGTTCAGGGTGATCCAGGCGACGCGGTTGCGCTCCTCGTAGGTGATGGTCTCGAAGTCGCTCATGGCGGTGTTCTCCCGTGCTCGAACGGTCCCGGTCTCAAACAGGTGCAGCGAATGTGCGCCCGGTCTAGCGTCCCGAAGCGATGAGGCTCCAGCACACCGATGCCGACGAGCAATTCCGGACGGAGTGGGTCGCCTGGCTCGACGCCAACGCGCCCGCACCCGAGGAGATCGCCGCCGACCCCCCACGGTCGTCGGGGTACTACCCGTCGTGGGGTCGGCAGTGGGTGAACCGGCTGTTCGACGGTGGCTGGCTCGTGCCCGGCTGGCCGCCGGAGCTCGGAGGCCGCAACGCCACAGCTCGCCAGCAGCTCGTGTACTTCGAGGAGCTGTGCGCCCATCGCCTGCCCCGCTCGACGAACTGGTGCGCCATCCCCGTCGTGGCGCCGCTCCTCGTCGGCTACGCCACCGACGAACAGCGCGACCGTTTCCTCATGCCCACCATGCGGGCCGAGATCTCGTGGTGCCTCGGGATGAGCGAGCCCAGCGCCGGCAGCGACCTCGGTGGTCTGCGCACCCGGGCCGTCCTCGATGGCGACCGCTTCCTCGTGAACGGCCAGAAGATCTGGACGAGCGGCGCGCTCGACTCCGACTGGTGCGTGCTCTTTTGCCGCACCGATCCCGACGCCCCCAAGCACAAGGGGATCAGCTGCCTGTTGCTCGACCTCACGTTGCCGGGGGTCGAGGTGCGCCCGATCGACGACCTCCACGGCCATCCCGATCTGTGCGAGGTGTTCCTCACCGACGTCGAGGTCCCGGCCGAGAACCTCGTGGGGCAGCTCAACGGGGGCTGGGCGCTCACCCAGGCGTCGCTCGCCGAAGAACGGGCCACCCTGTGGATCGACCAGGTGCAATCGGGCAAGAGAGCGGTCGACGCCCTCGTGGAGCTGGCCCGGGGTCTCGGAGCGACGTCGGAGCTCGGCCGCTGCGACGAGCGGGTGCGCGACATCGTGGCCGGTCTCGCCATCGATGCCAGGGCCGGCGAGCTCCTCGGGTACCGAGGCTTCCACGCACAGGAGCGCGGACGGTCGGCGCCACAGCAATCGCTCATGAAGCTCTACTCGAGCGAGCTGATCCAGCGGGTCACGCTCGCCGGCGGCGAGCTGCTCGGACCCGCGGGTCTGCACGCCGGCGACCACCCGGCCCCCGATCTCGGCCAGGGGATCGGCTCGGGTCCGAGCTGGTTGGCCCAGTACCTGGTGACGTTCGCGTTGACGATCCCCGGTGGCACCAGCGACATCCAACGCAACATCATCGCCGAGCGGGTGCTGGGGCTCCCTCGCCGCTGAACTGTGCTCACCCGCGTCGATCACCGGTGAGCGGGCTCGAGACTGGTGGTGATCCGCCGGGGCCGGGTGCGACGAAGCGCGCCCGACAAGCGATGCGACGTGAACGTCATTGCACACTCCACCGGGGAGGGTGCCGTCGCGCTCCGCCCGGGCGCGTTCAGCCCCGCGTGACGGTGACGGGGATCCCGCTCAGCATCACCATGCCCGTCAACGGATCGACGTCGCGGTCGGAGCTGGCGAGCGATCCCGCGTTGGGGACGGCCCAGCCGTGGGTGACCGAGATCACCCCGCGGCTCATGTTCTCGTCGACCACGGCCGTCCCGCAGCCGGTGCCGGACTCGTTCGTGAGCCTGACCGGATCGCCGTGGCCGATGCCGTGCTCGGCGGCGTCGAGGGGATGCAGCCTGACCCCGCCGTTGTCGCCGTTGGCCGAGACGTCGCGCATCTGCGAGTTCATGGTACGCACGATCCGCCGCGGGATGAGTTGGAGGGTCACGGGCGACGTGGGCGCGGCACCCGGCGCGACCGTGGTCGCCACCGCGTCGAGCGCGTCCAGCGCGTCGCGGAGCTGTGCCAGGAGCGGTTCGGGCGCGACCCGGAACCGCCCATCGGGCAGCACGCCGGCGAGCACCCATCCATGCACGGCGCGCTCGACCACGACCGCGCTCGGCGCCGCGCGGAGGTCGTCGAGGGGTAGCCGTCCGTTGGCGGCGAGGAGGGAGAGAAGGTCGTCGTCGGTGGCCGTGTCGGGGTCGAGGTCGCCGGGCAACACCGACGGCATCCCCATACGGCGGGCCAGATCGGCGAACATCCACCACACCGGCCGGTGCTCGGCGGCCGGCGGCGACACGACGGCTGGCGTGTACTGCGCCACGACCGCCGGCTGGTAGGCGTCGAGCGCCCAGGGCAGATCGGCCCGCTCGAGCTGATCGGTGGCCGGCAGCACGTGGGTGGCTGCGGCCACGGTCTCGGTCTCGACGATGTCGACCACGGCGAGCACGTCGAGGCGCTCGAAGGCCGCTGCGAGGCGGTCGGGCTCGGGGAACACCATGAGCGGGTTGCCACCGACCACGAACAGCGCCGTGATGTTCCCAGCCTCGATCTCCGAGACCAGCCCGGCACACGGGTACTCGTCGAAGCGGCGCGGAAGCTCGGGGCGCGACGCCGGGCCGGCGCCGGGAACGCCGTCGGACGGGGTCACCCGGCGCTGGTCCATCTGGAAGAAGAAGCCCGGGTTGAACCACATCCCGCCCGGCGTGTCGTATGAGCCGGTGACGATGTGGAGCAGCCATAGCAGCCACTCGGTCACGTTGGCGGTACGCGACATCGACACGCCGGTCCCCGTGAGCGCGCTCACCTTCCCGTGCCGGCGAACCGCCGCGAGCAACTCGACCAGGTCGGTCGCGGCCAGGCCGGTGTGCTCGGTCACGAGGTCGAGCGTGAACGGGGCGACCGCCTCGGCCACCGTGTCGAGGTCGCCAGGGTCGGTGTGGGCGTCGAGGTAGGCATGATCGAGACCCGAGCCCGTCGTGGCGCCATGGCCGGGGCCCATGCCCGGCACAGGGCGCGTGCCGGGGCCGGGGCCGGCGAGCAGCTCCCGGACGAGGTACCCGAGCACGAGCCAATCGGTACCGGGCCGCAGGGGCAGGTGCCGGGTGGCCAGCGCCGCGGTCTCGGTGCGGCGGGGGTCGGCGACCCAGACCTCGCCGCCCCGGGCCTGGATCGCGCGCAGCCGCACGATCGGATCGGGGAGCCCGCTGCTGTGGCCGTGCGAGACGACCGGGTTGCTGCCGAAGAACAGCACGAGCCGGCACCCGTCGGGGTCGAGCATCGGCGTCAGGCCCGACCAGCCGCCCACCAACTCGGCCACGAGCGGCTTGCTCGGCGTGTCGAGGGTCGTGGCCGTGTACCTCTGGGGGCTTCCCAGCACCCTGAGGAACCGCTCCGCCGCCCGGCGTCCGTTGGTGTCGAACGCCGAGCCGCTGGCCAGGTACATGGCGACGGTCGACGGGCCGTGCCGGTCGACGGCAGCACCGACGCGGGTGGCCAGGTCGCCGAGGAGCCCGTCCCACGACGTCTCGGTGTCGAGGTCGCCGCCGGCGCAGTTGGTCTGGCGCTGCCGGGGATGATCGAGCCGGTGCGGGTGATGGTGGTACTGGGGCAGCGCTCGTCCCTTGGGGCAGGTGTAGCCACGCGACAGCGGATGGTTGGGATCGCCTCGTACCTGGAGCACCCGGATCGGGCCGGCTCGGTGGGCGCTCGTCGGTTCGCCACGACGGGGGCCGAGGCTGGCGTCGGCGTCGGCGTCGACGCCGGCCGGACGGTCGTCGTCGACCGTCACCACGATGCCGCACATGGCGATGCAGATCCGGCAGAAGCTGGCGACATCGCGCTGTGGCATGACCTCCAAGCTAGGGCCGGGCTCCCGGGAGCGCCCGGAATCCCGAGCCGGCCTGCGACCCTCACCCGGTAGCGTGGCGCAGGTGACCGCCGCCCGTCCCGACGAGATGACCACGCAACGGACCCAGCGGTCGGGTGTCATCTCCGGCGTCGGTGCGTACACGCTGTGGGGCGCATTCCCCCTCGTGTTGCGCCAGTTCGACTCGGTCGGGGCCTTCGAGGTCTTCGTGCACCGGATCCTCTGGTCGTTCGTGGTGGTGCTGGTGCTGCTGGTCTGGCGGGGCCCGAAGGGTTGGGTTCGTCCGCTGCTGAGCCGGCCTGGTGAGCTGGCGCGCCTGGTGAGCGCCAGCCTGCTGGTGGCCACGAACTGGCTCGTCTACATCTGGGCCGTCAACGCCGGCCACGTGGTCGACGCCGCGCTGGGCTACTACATCAACCCGCTGCTCACCGTGGCGTTGGGCGTCGTGGTGCTCGGCGAGCGGCTCCGGCGGACCCAGGTGGCTGCGCTGGGGCTGGGGGCGGCGGCCGTGGTCGTGCTGACCGTGGGTTACGGCCGTCCCCCGTGGATCGCCCTGGTGCTCGCGGCGAGCTTCGCCGGATACGGCTTCCAGAAGAAGGCCATCACCATCGGGCCCACGCCCTCGCTCGCGGTCGAGACGGCCATCCTGCTTCCGGTGGCGTTGGTGTGGCTCGCCGTGGCCGAGGCCCGGGGCGACGCCGCGTTCCTCCACGGCTCGGTCGTTCGCGATCTCGGTCTCGTCGCGCTCGGCATCGTGACCGCCGTCCCGTTGCTGTTGTTCGCTACGGCGGCCCGGCGGATCCCCTTGTCGATGCTCGGGTTGCTCCAGTACCTCACCCCGACGGGTCAGTTCCTGTGCGGCATCCTGGTGTTCGGGGAGTCGCTCCCCCCCGAGCGCATCGCCGGTTTCGTGCTGGTGTGGCTGGCGCTGATCGTGCTGGCGAGCGACGCCGTGCAGGCCATCCGCACGCGCCCGGTCGCTCCCGCCACGCCACCCGTCCCCATACCGGTCTCCGAGCCCGTCTGAGCCCGTCTGAGCCTGTCTGCAGGCCGTCTGTTGGGCGCTCCGATCGGGCGCTGGGCCGGGGCCGGGATGGTTGCCGTGGTGCGGATCAGCCCGTGTGCTCGACGATGGCCTCGACGATGGGCTCGACCACGCTCGGGTGCAGGAGGTGGCCCATGCCCTTCAGGGTGATGAGCCGGGCCCCGGCGATGCGCTGGGCCAGGGCCAGGCCATGCGGGTACGGGAGCACGGTGTCCTCGGTGCCGTGGATCACCAGCGTCGGGATGTCGACGAGGTGGTGGGCCGTCTCGTCGTAGGGGACCGAGAGCGCCGCCACGAGCTGGCGCTTCACCCGGGCGACGGTCCATCCCCGGGCGACGACGAGCTCGGCCAACGGCAGCCAGTGGGCCTCGTCGAACGAGAGTGCGGTCCCGTTCATCGCTCGCCACAACCGCATCACGTACTCGACCCGCTCCTCGGCTGACGGCCCGGGCGCGGGAACCCGGGCTCGGGCGTAGCTCTCGTGCTCGCCGGGGAGGCCCCGGTCACCCGGGCTCGACATGATCGCCGTGAGGGTCGTGAACCGATGTGAACGAGCGTGCACGGCGAGCTGGCTCACCACGCCACCCATCGAGCAGCCCACGATGTGGACCTCATCCAGCTCCAGCACCTCGACGAGCGCGTGCAGGTCGTCGACCATGTCGAGCACCGAGTAGGTGCGGCCGGCGAAATCCTCGGACCGTCCGGCATCGCGGTTGTCGAAGCGCACGACGTGGCGGCCCGCCCGCACGAGTCCGTCGACGAGAGCCGTGGGCCAGTCGACGGCCTGCGAGCCGTGTCCCATCACGAGCAGCACGCTCGGATGACGCCGGTCGCCATGCTCGTCGAACCACAACGTGACGCCGTTGGCAACGACGAAGGCCCCGCTCGGTTCCGACAACATGGCCCGCCATGCTAGGGGGTGGGGTTGTGGCTGATTTCAGCGTTTGGGCGGGGCGCCGGTCTCGGGCGGCGCTCGGTGCGCCTACGAGGTTCATCGCCTTCCGGAGCCGCAGCGTCGGCCCCGACGTCGACAGCGAGCCGGCTGAGCCGTCGGTCGCAGCGTCAACCCGCCCGATCGGTGCGGGGGTGTGGCAACCTGCGGGGATGACCGTCACCCCCGAGACCTCTGCGCTCTCCCAGCCCATGGCGTCGCACCGCCTGCCCTATGCCGTCAGGCCCACGCGTTACGACCTCGTTCTCGAGCCAGACCTGGCTGCGGGGACGTTCTCGGGCCACGTGGCGATCAGCGTCGAGATCGTCGAGGCGGTCTCGACGATCGAGCTGAACTCGGCCGGGCTGCAGATCGGCCAGGCCGTCGTGACGCGCGACGAGGGACAACCGGTCGAGGCGAAGGTCACGATCGACGAGGACGGCGAGCGCCTGGTTCTGCATCTCCCCTCGCCCATGGAGCCCGGCTCGGCTCGCGTCGATCTCGGCTTCGACGGCGTCCTCGGCGACGACCTGCGGGGCTTCTACCGGAGCACCTACACCGACGAGGACGGCAAGACGCGCACCGTTGCCGTCACGCAGTTCGAGGCGCCACACGCCCGCCGGGCGTTCCCGTGCTGGGACGAGCCGGACCGCAAGGCCGTCTTCGCGGTCACGCTCGTGATCGCCGACGGGCTCGACGCCGTGGCCAACGGGGGGATCATCGACGAGAGCCGCACCGCCGACGGACGGCGACGGTTGCGCTTCGCCGAGACCATCCGCATGTCGAGCTACCTCGTGTGCTTCGTCGTGGGTGAGCTCGAGGCGACCATCCCGGTCGACGTCGACGGTGTGGCCGTGCGCATCGTGCACGTCCCTGGCAAGGGTCATCTCACCGGCTTCGCGATCGACGTGGCCCGGCACGCCCTGCGTTGGTACACCGAGTACTTCGGCATCGCCTACCCGGGTGACAAGCTCGATCTGATCGCCGTTCCCGACTTCGCCTTCGGGGCCATGGAGAACCTGGGTGCCGTCACCTTCCGTGAGGTCCTGCTGCTCGTTGACGAGGCGACCGTGTCGACCCAGGAGCTCAGCCGGGTCTGTGACGTGATCTGTCACGAGATCGCGCACATGTGGTTCGGTGACCTCGTGACCATGGGTTGGTGGAATGGGATCTGGCTCAACGAGGCCTTCGCCACGTTCATGGAGATCCAGGGCAACGCCGCCTTCCGGCCCGACTGGCACCGGTGGGACGAGTTCTCGCTCGAGCGCAGCGCAGCCTTCGACATCGATGCTCTCGAGACGAGCCGCCCGGTCGAGTACCCGGTCATCACCCCCGAGGACGCCGAGGGGATGTTCGACGTGCTCACCTACCAAAAGGGCGGGGCGCTCGTCCGCATGCTCGAGCAGTACCTCACGCCCGAGGTGTTCCGTGAGGGGATCCGGCTGTACATGCGGCGCCATCGGTACGCCAACACCGAGACGGTCGACCTGTGGGACGCCCTCGAGAGCGCTTCGGGCGTCGAAGCACGTCGCATCATGGACGGGTGGATCTATCGACCGGGATTCCCCGAGGTGGCGGCCGAGCGCAGCGACGACGGGCGCTCGCTCCGACTGTCGCAGCGTCGATTCCTCTACGTCCAGGATGCCGGGAGCGCCCACGGCGACAGCGACCCGGAAGGGCCCGGGACCGACGGGCCGGCGGGGCCGGCGGGGCCGGCGGGGCCGGCGACCACATCCGCGGGGACCGCTGCGGCCGCAGGCGTCCGCTGGGCCGTGCCGGTGATCGTGCGGGCCGGATCGGCCGACGGGTCGACGGCTGAGCACCGCGTGGTGCTCGACGGTCCCGACGCGATCGTCGACCTCGATGGGCAGCCATCGTGGGTGGTCGTCAACGCCGGCTCCCACGGCTTCTACCGTGTGACCTACTCGGCCGATCTGCGCCAGAGCTTGGCTGCGAACGCCCGTGGAGCCCTCAGCACCGTCGAGCGCTACACGCTCCTCGACGACACCTTCGCTGCGGTTGTTGCTGGCTCGATCGCCGCTTCCGAGTACCTCGACCTGGTGGAGGCGATGGCGTCCGACGACGATCCTGTCGTGTGGCGGGCGATCCTGGCCGGGCTCGGACAGGTCAGCCGGCTGGTCGAGGGCGAGGCCCTCGACGCCCTGCGTGCGTTCGTGTGTCGTATCGCCGCGCCCCACCTCGAGGCACTCGGCTGGGAACCCGGCCCGTCGGAGCCCGAGTCTCGGAGAACGTTGCGGCGCTTGGTGATCGGGGCGATGGGCGGCTTCGGGGCCGATCCCCATGTACGTGTCTCGGCCGGGGAGTGGCATGCCCGGGCGGTGGCCGAGCCCGGGTCGGTCGATCCCGATGTCGTGGCCGCGTGCGTCGACGTCGTCGCTGCCGGGGGTGGCGAGAAGGAGTTCGCGGCGCACCTCGATCGGTATCGGAACGCAGCCACGCCCCAGGACGAGCAGCGCTATCTCTACGCCCTGGGCGACTTCGACCATCCCGCGTTGGTACAGCGGGCACTCGATCTGGCGTTCAGCGGCGAAGTGCGGGCCCAGTCGGCTCCGTTCCTCATCGGCCGGGCGTTGTCGAACCGCACCCAGGGACGAATGGCGTGGAACGTCGTGCGCGAGCGTTGGCCGGCGGTCATCGAGCGATTCGCTCCGGCACTGGTGGCCCGCAACGTGATCGGCGCCCTGCGAGTGGTCGCCGACGTCGACGTGGCAGCCCAGCTCCGCGCGCTGGTCACCGAGCAGCCGTTGGCTGCCGCCATGAAGACCGTCGAACAGACCGTCGACCGCCAGGCTGTCGGCTTGGCGCTCAAAGCCCGGGAACAGGTTCGCCTGAGCGCCCACCTCCTCGCCGAGAGTCGGTGAGGGCCATGTTCGAGCGATTCACCGAGGAAGCTCGTCGATCGATCGTGCTCGCCCAGGAGGAGGCCTCGAACCTGGGACACGAGCGCCTCGGCACCGAGCATCTCCTGCTGGGAGTCATCAAGGAGGGATCGCTCTCGGGCCTGTTCAACCAGTCGGCGGTGACCCTGGAGCGGGCCCGGATGGCCGTCCGCAGGCAGGTCTCCGAGCGAGCACCGCGCGCCGGGCCGGTCCCCGAGGGCGCTCGGCTGTTCACCGATCGCGCCAAGGCCGCCCTGGGCGAGGCACTCCGGGTCTCGATGCGCGGCGGGGGCCAGGAGATCCAGCCCCGGCACCTGCTCGTGGGTCTGCTGTTCGATCCCGCATCGGGCGCTGTCGAGGCCTTGACTCGTGGGCTCGGCGTCGACGCCGGTGCGCTCGTCACACGAGCTGCCGGGCACCCCGCCGGCGGCCGTCCAGATCCCGACGCCGATCCCAATGCCGCTTCCGACGTCGGCTCGCCCACCGGACGCGCTCGTCGGACGGCTGCCGGTGGGGCATCGACCCCGCGCCGCCAGATGCCCTCGATGCCCGAGTGGTTGGGGCCGCCCGACGACTGGGGCGGGCGGATCGTCCCCTTCGACGACGCGCTCATCACCACCCCCGACGTGGCCCTGGTTGTCAGGGGACTGTCGGCGTATCCCACGGGGTTCGTGGTTGGTCTGGCGCTGCACCTCCGGGTTCCCGACGACGGGACCATCGGCCGATCCTTCCTGCCCCAACCGCTGCGCCCGGGAGAGATGCCAACGGGTCCGGCCGATCGCTTTCGTCTGCGGATCGAGTTCGCCGACGGGACGTCGGTGTCGTCGACCGACCTGGCGCCGCTCGTCCTCTCGGCGGTTCCACCGGGCGACCGGGTGATCGCCGTACGGGGGGGCGGCGGCGGTCATCGTCGTTACGACGCCGCGTTCTGGGTCTGGCCCTTGCCGCCGAGGGGCGACCTGGTCTTCGTGTGCGAGTGGGCGGCCCAGGCCGTGTGGGAGACCCGCACAGTGATCGACGCTGGGCTGGTGATCGACGCGGCGAATCGCTGTCAGCGCCTCTGGGACGCTGAGCCGTAGATCGTGCCGGTCATCCCACGGCCGGTCAGTGCGTCGACCGACGCGTAGGCCGATCGACCTAGAAGCCGTTCAAGTTCGCCACCCCGGAATGCCGTTGAGTGTGGTGGGGCAGGGCTCGGGAGGCGCCATGGTGCGCTCTCCGAGGACGGTCGCATGGATGTTCCCTTTCGTCGGATCGGCGCGCTCGTCGCGACCGCGCTCTGCGCTCTTCGCTCTCGCGGCGCTGCCGATCGACCAGCTCGCGCGAAGCGCCGCTGCCGCAGCACCACCGCCGGTGGCCATCGGGGTGTACAGGGGACCGGGGCCGTGGGGTGTAGCGCAGTTGGATTCCTACGAAGCCTTCCTCGGGCGACGTGTCGACTATGCGCTCGACTTCCAGGACGTCGACACCTGGGCGAACCAGAAATGGCCCTCATGGATGTCGAACGCCTGGCAACCGCTGCCGTATCGGATGGTTCTCGGCGGCACCGGTATCTTCCCGGTCGGCGGGACGTGGCGGGCGGGTGCCCAAGGGACGTATGACACTCATTGGCTCGAACTGGGCCAGCGCCTCGTGGCCACCGGCCAAGAGGACGCGATCTTGCGCGGCGCCCACGAGTTCAACGGCAACTGGTTCCACTACGGGGTCGACCAGTCGGAGGTCGCCGACTTCGTCGCCGCGTGGCGGCGGTGGGTGACCACGACGTGGGGCCAGCTGAGCTTCGACCTTCGGCCCTACATCGGGCACCGGGTGACGTTGCGCCTGGTGAGCCACGACGACAACGCGCCCTCCACCCCGTCACGCACGCGCTTCGACGACGTGACCGTGCGGTGATCTCGACGACCCTTTACTCCAGGGCTCCGAGCTCCTGGAGGTGAGCGATCTCGGCGGCGGTGTAGCCGAGCTGGTCGAGCATCCACGCGTTGTCTTGTCCGAGGGTCGGGCCAGCGCGCCAGTAGCCGTCGACGACCGCGTCGGCATCGGACAGCCGGAAGCCGTTGCGCTCGTAGCGACCCTCGCCGAGGAACGGGTGGGTCAGGGCGACGAGGTGCTGACGGTGGGCCAGCTGGGGATCGGTGAAGCAGTCGTGGAAGTCGTTGACCGGAACCGCCTCGATACCAAGTGATTGCAGGCGTTCCGCGATCTCGATGGCCTGGCGCGAGCCGGTGAAGGAGTTGACCAGCGCCTCGACCTCGTCGACGCGGGCTCGGCGACCGGAGAGCTCGGCCAGTGCCGGGTCGCGCGCTCCGGCGCCGATCTCGTTCGCCAGACGGGCCCACTGCTCATCGTCCCAGCAGGCGACGGCGATCCAACGATCGCCGACGACCCCGGCGCCCCGCTCGTCGGCCGCACGATCGGGTGCGTCGGCGCACCGGAACGCCCCGTGGGGGACAGCCGCATCGTGGCGATTCCCGTTGCGGGTCACGACGTTGGCGTTGACGGCTCCGTCGAGGATGGCGGTCGAAAGGGTGTAGATACCGGCCTCGACCTGGGCGAGGTCGAGATAGCACCCGCGACCCGTCCGCCGGTGATACAGCAGTCCGGCAGCGAGGCCAGCGGCGACGAAGCGGGGGGCCAACGAGTCGGTGATCGTGCCGAACGGCCCGGCCGGTTCCTTGTCGGGCCAGCCGGTGAGCCAGTTGAAGCCGCTCAGCGCCGAGCCCTGGCCGCCGAAGCCGGGATAGTCGCGGTACGGGCCGGTGTTGCCGTTGAGGCAGGCCGAGATCATCACCAGATCGGGTTTGAGCGCCGCCATCGTGTCGTAGTCGAGCCCGAAGTTGCGCATCGCCTTGGGGGCGAAGTTCTCACACACCCCGTCGGCCCATTGGAAGAGCCGGACGGCGATCTCCTTGGCCTCGGGCTTCTTGAGGTCGAGCGAGATCGTGCGTTTACCCACGTTCAGCGCGTCGAACATGTCGGCCCCTTCGAGGCCGTGGGGGTTCTGGGGGCCGAGCGCGTACACGCGCAGGAAGTCGGGACGGGTGCGCGACTCGACCCGCACCACCGTGGCCCCGTGCTCGGCGAAGAACCGGGTGGCGATGGGCCCCGCCGCACCCGACCCGAACTCGAGGATGCGGGTGCCCTCCCAGGCCGGGCGTCCCGCTGCACCCGCTGGCCGTGCGCCGTCGCGTTCGCCGTCGCGGTCGCGGTCGGAAGACCAGCGCGGCGTCGGGCCCGCACCGACGAGGGGTGCTCCGGCGCTCGGGCGGGCCGGCGCAGCTCGACCGTCGGCAGAGCGGACGATCGTGAACGACCGGGGGAACTTCGCGATGTCGCCGACCGGCCCGAAGCACTCGCGTGCGGCGAGCTGCTTCGACTCGAGGATCACGAGGTTCGTGGCCGTGGGCGCCAGCATCAGGTTCGTCTCGCAGGCGATGTCGAACAGCTCGCCCATCGTGTGACGCGAGAAGTACTCGCCGATGGCTGCTTCCATTGCCCGCAGCTCGTCGGCGCTCGCGGTGGTGGGGGAGTAACTGTCCCAATCGCGGTCGAGTACCGAGCTCTCGATCCCGTCCTCGTACACCAGCTTGGTGATCAGCTCCAGGGTGGGGACGCGGGCCTTGCCGCCCCGGAGGCCGAAGCTCACGAATCCACCGCCTGCGGTGGGCCAGATCTCGCGGGTTCGCCCGGTCACGGCCCCTTGACGTTGCCCGCGGACCCCGTCGCGGAAGTACCGACCGGTCGCGCCCATCGACGCGATGCCGACGGTCTCGGTCATCGACACGTCGGCGCGCTGCGGCCGTCCCGACGCCAGACCCGACAGCGCCGCGAAGGCGGCCTCGGGCCCGGTGTGCGCGTACGCCGTCGGCTCGGTGCAGCGCACGGGAGGTCGGTCGGGATCTCCGGTCGAGAACATGTTCCCCGACGCCGCCATGGCCCCCAGGTCGGTGCCCACCCAGGCCGATCGGGGTCCGGTGAGGCCGAACGGGGTGACCGAGACCCACACGGCCTCCGGTGCCCGGGACGGGTCGATCAGCCACGAGCCCGCGAAGCCGGGGGTGTCGATGACCACGTCGGCGCGTGCGAGGAGCGCGTCGAGAGCCGCGTCGTCGGCGCTCTCGACCACCACCGAGACCTTGCCGGCGTTCCACGCCTCGAAGCGCAACGAGCGCCCGTCAGGGTGCAAGGGCTCCCGCCGGCGCAGCGGATCTCCGTCGGGCGGCTCGACCTTGACCACCTCGGCGCCGAGGTCGGCCAGGATCCGTCCGGTCATGGCCGCGGGCTCGCCGGCCAGATCGACGACCCGCACCCCGGCGAGAAGCCCCTCGGTTCCTGCGCTCTCGTTCTGGCTCGTGCTCATGGTCGCTCCTCGGGACGGCACCCAGCGGCCGGAACCCCCGTTCACCCTACGGTGCAGTTGGTGGGGCGTCCCACCCGCGAGGCGGCCGACCCGGGGCTCAGCTGGACCGGCTCTCAGGCGGCCCGGCTCGGGAGGCGCCCCAGACCGTGGGCATCTCGTCGTGGGTGACCGCCGTGATGGGCAACGAGATGCCGAGGCGGGCGGCGAGCTCGAGCGCGGCGTGGAGGTCCTTGCGCGACTTGGGTGCCTCGACGCGAGCGATCTCGGCGAGGGGCGCATCGGGTTCGACGATGAGCCGGGCGCGCTCGCGGAGGAAGAAGTCGTGGATGCCGCTCTGAGCCTCGGTGTGCCTCACGATCTGCACGAACTCGTCGAGATCGACACCAGCAGCCCGAGCCAGGGCCAGACCTTCGGAGGCCGCGGCCAGCTTCCCGAACGACACGACCATCAGCGCGACCTTGGCCGCCATTCCCGCGCCCAGGTCGCCGGCATGGACGATGAGCGACGCATAGCGCTCGAGCACGGGACGCAGGCGCTCGAGAGGCTCGGCTGCGCCGCCGAGCATCACAGCCAGCTCGCCGCGCCGGGCCACGTCGGCCCCTCCGGTGACCGCGGCGTCGACGATGGCGACGTCACGCGGCGCTGCAGCGGCGGCCAGCTCCTCGAGGGTCCTGACGTGCAGCGTGGAGTGGATGGCGACGACCGACCCCGAGGCGGCGCCGTCGAGGATCCCGTCGGGACCGGTCACGGCGGCACGGGCCTGGGCGTCGTCGTTGACGACCACCGAGATGACCTGGCAACGCCGGGCCACACCGGCCGGCGACGTCTCGATCGCGGCCCCGGCTTCGGCGAGCAGTCTGAGGGGCTCGGCTGCGGTGTCGTAGGCGACGACCGCTCCGCCGGTGTCGAGGACCCGCAGTGCCATGGCCGAGCCCATGCGTCCCACGCCGACGAACCCCACCGGGGTGGGCTCGTTCACGACGCTCCTCCGTGACTGCCGGAGGTATCGGTGCCGTCGGCTCGGGCGTCGGCGTCGGCGGCGGTGCCGCGTGCGTGGGCGGCGATGGCCAACTCGGCGGCCTGGTACAGGCTTCCGCTCGACGGTGTGCCCACGTAGGTGATGAGGTGGATGACCACCTCCCGCACCTGCTCGGGGGTGAGCTCGCCGGTGGCGAGGGTCCGGGCGAACTGGAACTCGAGGATGTCGAAGCGGTGCACTGCCGCCAGGACGCCGATCGTGAGCAGACGGCGCGTCGGTATCGGCAGTGCCCGTCGCGACCACACCTCGGCGAACTGCTGGTCGATCACGAGCAGCTCGAAGAACGCGGCGGCGGAGTCGCCCTCGGGAAGTGGCGCATCGTCGCCGTACACCTCCCGGTACATCGCCAGCCCGCGCGCTCGCCGCTCGGCGTCGACGGGAGGATGGGGGGCCGTGGGAGCGTTCGACGGATCGGTCATGGGTCTCCTCGTCGCCGGTGCCGCGAAGGCAGCGGCTCCAACCGGGGCCCGTGCCGTGCCCGAGGCCCGTGCCGTGCCGTGCCCACCTCGAGCCCGAGCCCGAGCCGATGGTGGATGGCACCCTAGCGGCGAGCAGCCGGGACTCACCCGAGACGCCAGCCAACGGGTGAAATGTCCGATGATCCTTCCGCGGAAGCGGGTTCGGACATGGCTCCGGTCGGCAGGACCCGTCGCGACCACGCCTCGGCGAGCTGCCGGTCGATCACGAGATGGCTGCCGGCGCATCCCGTCTCACATCGGTCCGAGCAGGGTGCGGAGCCGATCGACGCGTTCGTCGCTCCCGCCCAGGTGGCGCACGAGAGCGCCGATGACGCGGTCGCCGTCGAACGTCTGCGCGGCGATCATCTCCTCGATGTCGGCCCAGTCCTTCGTGCGGTTGAAGAACGCCTTGAACACGGCGAGGTCGCCACAGCCGAGGAACGGCACCGGCGTCGAGACGAACTCGTGGATCACCGTCCGGCCGGCGACAGCGCGGTGGAATTCCGTGGTGTTGGTGAACACGTCGACGGGGGTGGTGTCCCACCACAGGCGAACCTGACCAACGTGCGGCCGTGGGGCCCGGGGCTGGCGTGAGGCTGCGCCCGCCGGGCCGCTCCTGGGACGCGCTCGCGCCCGTTGGGTAGCGTGCGATGGTGATCCTCGGGCCGGAGTCGGTGGTGTTGACGGACCGGGTGACGGTCGTGACCGGCGCCGCGAGCGGGGTCGGCGCCGCGACGGCCCGGGCCTACGCCCGTTTCGGGGCCGACGTGGCGATCTGCGACCGCAACGCCGCGGGGCTGGCCGAGACGGCGGCAGCCGTGCGGGCTGTCGGCCGGCGCGCCATCGAGGCGGTGATCGACGTGCGCCACGCCGACGCCGTCCGCAGTCACATCGCCGAGGTGGCGGCCACGTTCGGGAAGATCGACGTGCTCGTCAACAACGCCGGCGGGTCGTTCCTCGCCGACTTCATGGCCACCAACGACAAGGGCCAGCAAGCGATGATCGACGAGAACTTCACGCAGTGCACCACGTTCATTCGCGAGTGCGTGCCGTTCATGAGCCGAGGTGCCGGCGGCTCGATCATCAACATCACCTCGATCGAGGCCGGCCAGGCCGCGCCCGGCTTCGGCGTCTACGCAGCGATGAAGGCGGCGATGGAGAGCCTGACGGAGAGCCTGGCGTTGGAGCTCGGTCCCGCGGGAATCCGAGTGAACGCGATCGCGCTCGACGCCGTGCACACCGCTGGTGACGCCAACATGATGGCCCAGGTCGACCAGCCCGGCATCGCCTTCGAGCCCACCTACACGCCGCCGTTGGGCTGGTTCGCCGACGCCGATGACGCCGCTGGCGTGTGCGTGTTCCTGGCGGGAGACCTGTCCCGGTTCGTCACGGGCTGCTCGATCGCCGTCGACGGCGGCAACGGCGCCGCCAAGGGCTGGCGCCGCCTCCCCCGCGAGTCGAACTACCGGACCTGACGGGACCTGACCCGCAGCCCGTGCAGTCTCCGACGGAAACTGGTCGTGGAATCGATCACATGCGATCGAACGCACGACCAGTGCTGGTCCGCTCGGGAGCCCTGTAGCCTGCCCGGCGGTCCGGCATCGACGGCACGGTGGTGATGTGGCACCGCCCTCTGGTGGCGAAAGGTGGGCTGGGCAGTGAGATTCGGGATCGCCTTGGCGCATCTGCACACGAGCCAGTGGGTCGAGGCTTCGGTGCTGGCCGACGAGCTGGGTTACGAGTCGGTGTGGACACCCGACCATCTCGTGTTCCCGCTCGACATGGCCGGCGAGCTCTACGCCGACGGCTCGGCGCCGCCGGTGCCCCCGTCGACACCGCTGCACGACTACCCCGCGTTGCTGTGCTTCATCGCCGCCCGCACCACCCGGATCCGGTTGGGTACCTTCGTGTATCTCTTCGGGCTCCGACACCCGTTCGTGGCGACCCGGGCGTTCACGACCCTCGACGTGGTGAGCGGTGGACGGGCCGAGATCGGTGTGGGCGCGGGGTGGCTCGCGGCTGAGATGACGGCCACCCTGGGAGGCGACCCCGGAGCCGCGTTCGCCGCTCGGGGCCGTCGGCTCGACGAGGCGCTCACCATCGCCAAGCGCCTGTGGACCGAGGACGTCGTCGACCACGACGGCGAGTTCTGGCAGTTCGGTCCCGTCATGTTCGAGCCCAAGCCCGTGCAGCGGCCCCATCCGCCGGTGCTCGTCGGCGGCGAGTCGCCGGCCGCGCTGCGTCGGGCAGCGCGCCACGACGGTTGGATGAGCATGCCCCACACGTTCGAGACGGCGACCGTTCAGATCAAGGCGCTTCGCAGACACCGCTTGGATGCCATCGACGCCGGTGTCGCCGACGGGGTAGCGGCGCCGGCCCGGCCGTTCTCGGTCACGGTGTGCACCCTCGATCCCATGGTGGGCCCCGACGCCATCGCCCGGTGGGCCGAGCTGGGCGTCGATCGCCTGGTCGTCAGACCATGGAGCCGCACCCGGGACGCCCTCGACGGCCTACGGCGCTTTCGCGATGGCAGCGGCGACTGGTTCGCGACCCGGGAGGGGTAACCCGCTCCCGCACCCCGTCCCGCGCCGCGTCCCGCACGGTGGCAACTGAGGCTCAGGGATCGAGCTTGAACACCCGGATGGCGTTGTCTCGGAGGAACGCCGGCCAGACCTTGTCGCGGAGCGGCACCTTCGGGAGCTCCGTGAAGATGCGCTCCAGGCTCAGCCCCATCGGGTAGTACCCCGCGTACATCACCTTGTCGGAACCCCGCGTGTTCGCGTAGTCGATGATGGCCTTGGGGTAGTACTTGGGCGCGAAGCCACTGGTCATGTAGTACAGGCCGGGCCACTTCAACATGAGCTTGACGGCCAGCGCCTCCCACGGCTCGGCGCCGTGGCGCATCACGATCCGCAACTCGGGGAAGTCGTAACAGACCTCGTCGAAGTGCATCACGTTCTGACAGGCCGACGGCACCCGGGGACCGGCGATACCGGCATTGGAGATGATCGGGATGTCGAGGTCGATGCACGTCTGGTAGATCGGGTAGTAACGCCGGTCGTTCACCGGGACCTGCGGGTTGCAGCCCGCCGGGAAGGTGGTGACGGCGGCAATGCGGTGCTTGTCGTGTGCCGCCCGGATCCTGCGCACCGAGCGTGTGATGTCGTTGGGGTCGACCTCGAGCGAGGCCCGAAAGCGGTCGGGATGATCGCGTAGCGCGCGCACCGTGATCTCACCGCCCAGCCCCACCAGGCCGATGGCGACTCCGTGACGATCCATCTCCCCCAGCGTCACCTCGACGGGGTCGGCGCCTTCGGGGAGGTGGTTCGGCACGTCCTTGAACATGTACTCGGCCGGGAACTCCATGTCCTGGCTCTCGGAATCCTTGGCCAGCTTGCGCAGGAACTCGTAGTGATCACGAGCGTGCGCCGCGGGGAACCCGATCATCAGGTCGACGGCTCCGATGCCGGCCGGCATGGCCATGGTGACTCCTCGATCCTCGTCCGGACAGGGACCCGCGAACAAAGAGTCCATCAACGGACGGGCACGCTACCCGGAGTCGCCGAGGGCCGCAGAGCCGGTTCCATTCGTACTGTGCTCACTCGAACGAGGCGTGGCCGGCGGGATCGAGGCTCAGCTCGAAGTCTCCCTTGGGGGCCTGCCCCGAGACCCCGCCGCCGATCCCGGCGACGACACCGATGGTGTGCCCGAGGAGATCACGGACCGTCCAGCCTTCGCAGGGTGTCGCGTTGTCGAGCTGGTCGGGCCGAACGGCGGCGATCACGGTGTGGCCGTGCCGGAAGGTCTGGTCGAGCGCGCTGAGGATGTCCATGTCCGTCGTCCCATCTATGTAAGATAGTGCTTACATGATGGCGTAGGATCTTCCCAGGCGCAAGCGGTCTGCGGGAGGAGGAGCCGGGATGGACCAAACGCTGCGAGCGGTCGCCGATCCGACCCGTCGAGCGATCTTGCGACTCGTGCGAGATGGAGAGGTCGCGGCGGGAGACATCGCGCGGGAGTTCCCGGCGATGAGCCGGCCGGCGGTCTCCCAGCATCTCAAGGTCCTCGCCGATGCCGGGCTGGTCGAGGTCCGGCCCGACGGGAACCGGCGCCTGTACCGCCTGAACCCGGAAGGCCTGCGTGAGGTCGCGGGGTTCCTCGACGAGATGTGGACCGATGGTCTCGCTCGCCTCAAGGCGGCAGCCGAGCGCGAGGAATGGCCCGAGCGCGCACGCGCCAGGAAGCAGTCGCACCCGACCGCCGACAAGGAGACGACGCCATGACCGAGATCGAGACCAGGACCGTGGAGCAGACCCTCCTCACGCTGCGCCACACCGGTATCCCGGCGGAGCACGCCGAGGCGCATCGATCGGGCTGGGCGCATTTCTTGGCGGCCCTGGTCGAGGCGGCCGGGGTCGACGAGAGCCCGGGCGCGACCGCGCCCACTGCGACCACGCCGATGATCACGGAGGAAGCATCATGAAGCCCGTTCTGAACAGCGTCGACATCGACCGGTCGGCCGCCGAGGTGTTCGCCTTCCTCGACGACGTCACCAACAACACCACGTGGCTCAAGGGGATGCGGTCGTGCACGTGGTCGTCGAGATCGTCGAGAGCGATCCCTCGGGCTTCTACCGGGTGATGCAGCCGCTGTTGCGCATGATGGTCGCCCGGAACATCCGCCGCGACTACCGAACGCTGAAGGCCTTGCTCGAAAGAGGCTGAGTCGCTACGAGGTAGGCTCCCGCATGCCCTCTGGTCAGACTTCACCAGACGCACGCGAGCGCATCGCGTTCTACTTCGACCCCTTGTGACCCTGGTGCTACCTGACCTCGAAGTGGGTCCGCCGGCTGGTCGAGCTTGGCGTGGTGGAGGTGTCGTGGCGGTGCTTCTCGCTCGAGCTTCACAACGCGCCCGAGAGAACGCTCACGCTCGATGAGGCGCAGGCCGAGCCCCGTAAGGGGATCAGGATGCTGCGAACCGCGCTGGCCGTGCGCGATGGGGCTGGCGACGACGGTGTCGGACGGTTCTACGCCGCCCTGGGCACCCGCACCTGGGACGGCCTCGAGCAACTCGGCGACCCTGAAGTGGTCAGGGCCGCGCTGACCGACAGCGGGCTCGACCCCGCCCTGTACGACGATGCGATCGCAGATCCCGCCACGTGGAAGCGGCTGCAGGAGGAGTGCAGCGCCGTCCGAGACCGGGTCGGGGCCTTCGGCGTCGCCACGATCGTGCTCGACGACGGTGACGGTCCGGCCATCTTCGGGCCTGTCATCAGCTCCCCACCCGACGATGCCGACGCGATCGAGCTCTGGCGCCACGTCTCCTGGCTCGCCCGCTACGAGAGCTTCTCCGAGATCAAGCGCGACCGCACCGTCCCCATCGACCTCGAGCACGCCCGGGTCAAGGCCGCCAAGCGAGCCGCGAAGTCGTGAGCGGCGAGCGGCCCACGGTCCGGCACACGCCGGCCGCGCCCGGCCTGCGCGCCGAGCCCAGCGCGCTCGGAGCCGTGCTCGAAGCGGTGGCGTCGATCGCGAACGAACGTTCGAACCCCCGGCCGTTCCTGATCGGCATCGCGGGTGCCGTGGCGGTGGGCAAGACCTCCATCGCCGACGCGCTGGCCGTCGACCTCGGCGCGGTCGTGGTGTCGACCGACGGCTTCCTCCTCCCGAATATCGTCCTCGGGGAGCGGAGTGCCATGTACCGCAAGGGCTTTCCCGATACCTATGACGAGAAGGCCTTGGCAGCGTTCCTCGACGGGCTCCGCGCCGGCCACCGAGTCGTCGAGGCACCCCTCTACTCGCACGAGCGCTATGACGTCGACCCCGTGCGCCGGCATCGCATCGAGAACCCGACGGTCGTGATCGTCGAGGGGGTCAACGTGCTGCAACCCGTGTTCGCCGATCGGTTGCACTGCCGGATCTACGTCGACGCGGCAGAGGAGCACGTCGAAGCGTGGTACGTCGATCGCTTCCTCCGGTTGTGCGAGGACGCCGTCGACGACGAGAGCTCGTTCTACCGGCAGTTCGCGACGCTGAGCGTGCCCGAGCAGCTCGACATGGCCGAGATGGTCTGGGCCCAGGTGAACGGGCCCAACCTCCGAGACCACATCGCTCCGACCCGAGCCGGAGCCGACATCGTCGTGACCAAGGACGCCACGCACGCCGCGACGGTCAGGTTGGTCACGACGTCTTGACGGCTCCCGGAGTCCCGGCGGTGATCGTGAACGTGGCCGTCGACTCCACCCGGGAGTCGCGGTTCTGGGCGTCCGTCGTGCGGAAGTCGGCCACCCACTCGTCGCGGGTGACGCGACACAGCACGTAGCCCTTGCGCTCGTCGTAGAAGCGGACGTGCGCGTTGTACAGGGCCTTGTCGGGCGCGGGATCGGGATCGAAGTCGAACCCCGAGAGGATCACGTCGTTGCACAGCACGTCCCACACGGCTGCGGAGTCGGTGAGCGCGTCGAGG
>VFJJ01000052.1 GCA_009886115.1 Actinomycetota bacterium | reverse complement strand
TGTCGCGCAGGTTGAACATCAACGCCGTGCCGCCGGCCACCAAAGGCAGGTACGTGAACCCACGAGACCCCGTCGGCTCACCGGCCTCGAACGAGATGTCCGACGACGCAAAATCGACCAGCCCCGACGCGAAGTACTGGCGCCCGCCCGACGAACCGTTCGGCTGGTAGTCGACCGTCAGACCGAGCTGCCTCGACGCGTCGACCCGCCACTGCTCGATCGCGATCTGCGCGAACGTGGAACCGGCTCCCGAGATGGGATCGCCCGCGAACGCGGCACGTTCGCTCGTCGCCAGGAGGAGCCCCGAGAGAACGAGCGTGGTCACGGCCAACGACACCAACCGCCGCCCCGCGATGACGAGCGCGCCCATCAGCCGAACTTCCCGTTGACGTAATCCTCGGTGCGACGATCGCGGGGATCGTTGAACACGTCGTACGTCGGGCCGGCCTCGACGATGTGGCCGGGCTCGCCCTCACCCGAAAGGAAGAACGCCGTGTAATCCGAAACCCGTTGGGCCTGCTGCATGTTGTGGGTGACGATGACGATCGTCACGCTGTCCTTGAGCTCGTGGATGGTGTCCTCGATGCGCCGGGTCGAGGTGGGGTCGAGGGCCGAGCAGGGTTCGTCCATCAGCAGCACCTGCGGGCGCACGGCCAGGCCCCGGGCGATGCACAGCCGCTGCTGCTGGCCACCCGAGAGCGCGCCACCGGGCTGGTTCAGACGGTTCTTGACCTCGTTCCACAGCCCGGCCCGGCGGAGGCTGTCCTCGACCACGGCAGCCCGGTCGAACTTTCGGGCGCCCGAGAGCTTGAGGCCCGACACGACGTTCTCGGCGATCGACATGGCGGGAAACGGGTTGGGCTTCTGAAACACCATGCCGATGCGGACCCTGGTCTCGGTCGTGCGCAGCGTCGGTCCGTAGATGTCGATCCCGTCGAGCTCGACCGATCCGGCCAACGACGTCTTGGGAATCAGCTCGTGCATGCGGTTCAACGTCCGCAGGAACGTCGACTTGCCACACCCCGACGGCCCGATGAGCGCGGTGACCTGACGGGCGGTCATCTGGAGGCTCACGTCGCTCAGTGCCTGGTGCGACCCGAACCAGGCGCACACGCCCCGAGCCACGAGGGTCGCGGGCTCGCGTGGTGCCACCGATGGTCCGGGCGAGGGCGCCGGCGCGGGATCGGCTTCGGGGAGGGGGACATCGGCCCAGGTGGGCGGGTTCCCGTACCCGTCGGGTGCGAGCTCGGCGACGAACGTGGTCGTGGCGCCGGCGTCGGGAGTTCTGGTCACGTCCATGCTCTCGCCTCCTGGGTCATCGCCCGGGTCCACCGTTCGGCGACTGATCCGGCGACCGGCTCACGGGCGGCTTCCAGATCAGGGGGTCGGGGATCGCCGAAGCCGTGGCACCGGTGAGGGGGTCGACGGGATCACGGAGATCGACGACGATGTCGTCGCGGCGCCGGCGAGCGCGCAACCACTTCCACACCCGCTGGGCCGAGGCGAGCGGAGAACCTGCGCTCAGCACCCGAGCCGAGACGAACAGCACCAGCACCAGACCCACCAACACGAGCGCCGCCGTGTACCCGCGGGCGACCGTGCTGTCGGTGGGCGTGCGGATCGACTGCCAGATCATGAGCGGAAGGTTCTGTTGATTGCCCGAGAACAGGTTGGTGTTGAGCGAGTTGCGCTGGCCGGCCGTGAGCACGGCGGGGGCGGTCTCGCCGGCCACCCGGGCCACAGCGAGCAGTGACGCGGTCACGAGCCCGGAGCGGGCAGTGGGCAGCACGACCCGCAGCGTCGTGCGCCATTCGGTGGCGCCCAACGCCAGGCTGGCCTCCCGCAGGCCTCCCGGCACGAGCCGCAGCACCTCCTCGGCGGTGCGGGTCACGGTGGGCAGCATCATCATCGACAGCGCCAACGCGCAGGCGAAGCCCGAGAAGCCGTTGTCGAGCTCGAGGATCCACACCGCGTACACGAACAGGCCCGCGACGATCGACGGGACCCCGCTCATCGAATCGACGAGGAAGCGCACCATCCGGCGCAACCGGCCCCGCACCTCGTTGATGTACACGGCGGTGAGGATTCCGAGCGGGATGGCCACCGCGCTGGCGAAGCCGACCTGTTGGAAGGTCCCGACGATGGAGTGCCAGCCACCACCGGCGGTCGCCGGATCGTCGGGGCCCGTCTTTTCGAGGGTCTCGGTGAAGAAGTTGGTGCTGAGTCCCTCGGCGCCCTTGCTCACCACGAACCAGAGCACGAGCAGAAGCGGAGCGAGCGCGAGCAGCGCCCCCGACGCCACGAGCACGCCGAACAGCCGGTCGGCCGCGATCAGCGAGCCCTGAGCCTCGTGCACGACGAGCCAGTAGACGAGCAGGAACACGACATAGGCCACGATGAGGAAGCCCAGTGACCCGCGTATCGGCGCGATCCGGTTGAACACCAGCCACGTGAGGCAGAACGCCGCCGCAGCCGATCCGGCCATCTCGCCCAGCTCGACCGGCCTGATCGCGCTCCGGCGTCGCGGAGGTGGGGCGGTTCGCGGCCGTCCGGTGACGGTCACGTGCTCGGGCAGCGTCGACGAGCTCGGAGCGACGGGAACCACCATGGGCTCGATCGTGGCGGTCACAGGTCGACCCCGGCTCCGGAGCGGGAGCGGCCGATCACGACGTTGGCTCCCATGTTGACGAACAGCGTCATGAGGAACAGCGCCAGACCCGCCGCCATCAGGGCCGACACGCCGATCGGGTTGTTGGCTGCCTCGCCGAACTGGTTGGCGATCTCCGCGGCAACCGAGTTGCCACCGGTCTCGAGGATGCTGGCCTTGATGTCGTAGGCGGGTGAGACGATCAGCGCGACCGCGATCGTCTCGCCCAGCGCCCGTCCCAGCGCCAGCATCGAGCCGCCGATGATCCCACCCCGCCCGAACGGGAGGATGACGGCGCGGACCATGCCGAAGCGGGTGCCGCCCAGGGCCAGAGCCGCCTCGCATTCGCCGCGTGGGGCTTGGGAGAAGACCTCGCGGATGACCGACGTCGCGATCGGCAGGATCATGATGGCGACGACGATCCCCGCCACGAACGTGGACGCCCCGAGCCGGTAGTCGCCACCGCCCGGTCGCGAGTTGAAGATCGGCAGGAAGCCCAGCTGATCGTCGAGCCAACGACCGGGGCCGAACAACTTCTCCGAGAGATAGTTCCGGCCCCAGATCCCGTAGATGATGCTGGGGATGGCCGCCAGCAGGTCGATCAGCGCGATGAGCGGCTTCCTGAGGGGGATCGGCGCGTACTCGTTGATGAACAACGCCGTCGCGACCGCGATCGGCACCGCCAGGGTGAGCGCGATGGCAGCGATGACGACGGTCCCGAACAACAGCGCTGCGACCCCGAACACGGGGGGATCGCTCACGAGCTCGAAGGCCGTCTCGGTGATGAACGACGCTCCGGAGATCGACAAGGCGTCCCACGACTTCCACAGGAGGAAGGTGAAGATCAGCACCATGATCACGAGCGTCGAGAGGCCCGCGCTCATGGCCAGACGCCGGTAGATCACGTCGCCGCGGGTCGGGACGGTCGTCAGGTCGCGGGGCGTCACGACGCCGTCTGCCCCGCCTTCCCCGTTGATCGCCTCGAACGTCGTCACCACTGCCCCACCTCAGCACAGCCAGGTGACGTGTTCGCGAACACCAGCTGAATGGAAAGCTCGCGGTGTTTGGGTGAGTTTGTCTGGTTTACCTGAATAGTCTGATACGCCCGAACTGCCCGAGCCGGCGCCCGGGAGGGCCAGGTGGGCCCGGTGGCGCGTCTCCGGACGGGTCGGCCGTCAGCCATGGGCGTCGTCCCGGATGGTGACGACGATCTGGGAGCCAGACGGGTACGCGAACCCGCCGGTCAGCGAGACCGTGAACACCTCGTCGGTCTCGTCGAACACGTCGCCCCGCACGTACACCGGCACCCGGAACGAGCTCGCCCCGGCCGGGACCGTCACCGAACCGGCGGCCGGCCGGAAGTCAGACGACTCAGCCGCCGTCAGACCGGTCGCCTGGTAGTTCACGACCACGGGAACCGCCGACTTCGACTGCACCGACACCGGCAGCCACACCAACGCCGCTGCCGCATCCGGCTCGGGCACCACCACCACCACCGACGGCGACGCCACCGGACCGGCAGGAGGCAACGTCGCATTCCGGATCGTCACCCGCCCGAGCCCGTTGAGACCACCGTTCGAGCTGCCACACGGGGGCGGAGCTGGCGCCGACGCGGAGACCGAGAACCACTCGGTGCCCTCGAGATAGGCGTCGCCTTTGACGAACACGACGACGTGGCCGGCGACCTTCCCTGCGGGGATCGTGATCGTGCCCGAGCGCGCCTCGTAGTCGACACCCACCGTCGACGACACGCCCGGCGCGGTCGAGTAGTTGACGACCAGCGGAGACGCGAGCGGCGCCGACAACACGACCGGAACCCGCACTGCGACCCAGTCGACGCGAGCCCGGGTCTCGGTGACGGTCACGTCACCGACGCTCAGCGATGCCCCCGTGGGGGCCGGCGACGTGGACGTCGTCGAGCCGCCTGACCCGCAGGTCGTCGTGGTGGTCGTACCGCCCGCCGGCCGGGTCGTCGTGGTGGTTCCGCCAGTCGTGGTGGTTCCGCCGGGCGGCCCGGTCGTGTTGGTCGTGGTCACGGGACCCGTGTTGGCCGTGGTGGTCGTGGAGGGGATTGGTGGAGCCAGGGCCTCGTAGAAGCGGCCCCAGTCGCCGAGCGGCGGGGGCGCAGTGGCACCGGCGATCCTCGCCACCTGGTCGAGCGCCTGTTGCACGAGGTTCGGGGTGAGCGGCGAGTACCCGAGGTCGGCCGCCTTGGCCTGGCCGGCGGTCACCGCGTACACGATGAAGGCACCCAGGGTCTCGCCCTTGGCCGGATCGAGACCGTCGGTGGGCACGATCAGGTAGCTGTAGCTCGAGAGGGGGTACGCCGCAGCACGGGTGTTGGAGTACACGCCGTCGAGGTTCTGGGTGCCGTCGGCGTTGCGGGTGGCGCCGAGCAGCCCCACGGCCACGTTGTAGGCCGTCGGAAGAACGCTGTTCCCCGCCGCGTTCTTCACCGCTACGACCGGCAGGCCCGCCTGCATGGCGAAGGCCGCCTCGGCATAGCCGATCGCGCCCCGGCCCTGGTTCGGGCTGGCCACGAAGTTGGCGATCCCGTCCGAGCCCTGCTGCAAGACCACACCGCTCACCGGCGGAAAGTTCGACGTGAACCCGCCCGTGATGCCGGAGGCGTCGGCGAAGCGGCGCCACGAGTCTGGAGCCACCTTGGCCAGGTAACCCGTGAACGCGGCCGTCGTCCCCGCCCCGCCCGAGCGAGCGACCGGCCGGATAGCGAGGCCGGCTGCGATGCGCCCGACGAGCTGCGGGTTCTGGTCGAGGATCGCCGGATCGTCCCAATACTGGATCTCGCGGAAGAAGATCTTGGCGATCGTCGGCCCGTCGAGCGCCAAGTCACGAATCGGCCGATCGGCCGTGTCGCGCAGGTTGAACATCAACGCCGTGCCGCCGGCCACCAAAGGCAGGTACGTGAACCCACGAGACCCCGTCGGCTCACCGGCC
>VFJJ01000219.1 GCA_009886115.1 Actinomycetota bacterium | reverse complement strand
CTTCTTCACCAGCGGAGGCTCGGAGGCCGTCGAGACGGCGTGGAAGCTGGCCCGCCAGTACTTCCGCGCCATCGGGCAGCCCAAGCGATCGAAGGTGATCGCCCGAAACTGCGCCGCCGTGGCCTTGGCCAACATCGACATCATGGAGCGCGAGGACATTCCCGGCCGGGTCCGTCGCTTCGAGGGCGAGTTCAAAACGGTGCTCGACGGCCTGCGTGACATCCCGATCGTGGGCGACGTGCGGGGCACCGGCTACTTCTATGCCATCGAGCTGGTGCGTGACGCCACGACCAAGGAATCGCTCAGCGCCGAAGAATGCCGCACCGTCCTCAAGGGGACCCTGGCCCGGCGGATGGTCGAGCTCGGTCTGCTGTGCCGGGCCGACGATCGGGCCGAGCCGGTCGTGGTGCTGGCGCCCCCCCTCGTGGCCGGGCCCGAGCAGTTCGCCGAGATCGCCGGCATCCTCCGAGTGGCATTGACCGAGGCCGCCGTGGCTCTCGGACGGGCCTGACGGAGGCCCGTGACCGTCGAGCACGCTGAAGCTCGCCGTGCGACTACGTGACCCGAGATCGACGGGTGTCGAGGCGGAGATGGGCGCCGCGTTCGACGAGATCTCGTATCCGGCTACAGGCGTCCCACACGTCGGTGTAGGTCGTGGAGGCCGCCACAGGAGCCAGCCGGAGCAGATCGGGCTCACGGAAGTCGCCGATGACGCGGGCCTGCTCGGTGAGGGCTCGCGAGATCCGGTAGGCGTCGGGATGACGTAAGGCGACGTGGCCACCGCGACGTCGAGCGTCGCGCGGCGTCGCCACCGTGAAGCCCAGCGGGGCCAGCATCGCGTCGGTCAAATCGATCAGCCAGCCTGTCAGGGCCATCGATCGCTCGCGCAGGCGACCGATCCCGATCTCGGACAGTAAACCCCCGCTCGTCTCCACCGCGATCGCGCCGAGTACCGGGGTGGTGCCGGTCAGGAACCCGTCAATTCCCGGCGCCGGGTCGTACTCGGGGGCCATGGCGAACTGGTCGCGTTGGCCGAACCATCCTTGGACCGGCTGGCGGAGGCGCTTCTGGTGCTCGCGCCGCACGTACAGGAACGCCGGCGCGCCCGGTCCGCCGTTCAGGTACTTGTAGGTGCAGCCCACGGCCAGGTCGGCGCCGCTGCCGGCGCCGGTGCCTGTCTCGTCGGCGTCACCGGTGAGGTCGACGGGGACGGCCCCCACCGAGTGGCTGAGGTCCCAGAGCGCGAGGGCGCCGGCTCGGTGCGCGACCCGGTTGATCGCGGCCATGTCGGCCAGCGCGCCCGAGCGGTAGTCGACGTGCGAGAACGACACCAGGGCCAGCCGATTCGCCAGATCGGAGCGCCGCCGCAGCTCGTCGGCGACGGCCTCGGCGCTCGGGCCACCGATGGAGTCGAGGCTCAGCACGACCAGCTCGGCGCCCAGGTCTCGCACCAGCCCGGCCAGCACGTACCGGTCGGTCGGGAAGTTTGCCGCGTCGGTGAGCACGACGTCGCGGTCCCGGGCGAGCCCGTCGCGCAGCGCAGCGTGGGCGAGCTTGTACAGATTGACGGTGGTCGAGTCGGTGATTGCGACCTCGCCCGGACGGGCGCCCAGAAACCCCTCGGCGAGAAGGTCGCCGACCCGGCTCGGGAGATCGATCCAGTGTTCCCACGACCGAACGAGCCCGTGGCCCCACTCGTGCGTGACGGCCTCGCCAAGTCGAGCCGAGGTCCGCATGGGCAGACGCCCCAAGGAGTTCCCGTCGAGATACAGAGTGGCGTCGGGGAGTGGCGGGAACTCGGTGACCGCGACCGGCGGCAGGGGATGCGCGGCGTCGAGCGCGGCAGCTCGGGACCGGAGCGATCCCCGGGGACGGTCGGCCTCCTCCGAGAGCGAGCTCATCGGTTCACCGACGCCCCGTTGATTCCGCCGCGCCGTCTCACGAACTGAGACGTCGCGCTCACAAGCTGGAACGGCCAGCGCTCACGCCACCGTCGACGTACACGACCTGTCCGGTCACGTACCGGGCGTCGGGCGAGACGAGCCAGGCGATCGTGTCGGCGATGTCGGAGGGCTCGCCCACCCGCTGCATAGGGATCTTGGCTGCCCGCTCGTTGCGCCGCTCCCCCTCGTAGTTGGCGGCCGTCCCCTCGGTGACGATCAGCCCGGGGCCCACGGCGTTGACGCGAATGCCCATGGGCCCGAACTCGAGGGCCATCTGCTTGGTGAGCGCCTCGACGGCGGCCTTCGACGCCGGGTACACGCCGATGCCGGGCGAGTTGGTGACGGCGGCACCCGAAGACAGGTTGACGATCGCCCCGCCGCCGCGGGCCGCCATCCCGGGCACGAACGCCAGCGAGCACCACAGCGTCCCGAGCACGTTGACGTCGATGACCGCTCGGGCATCGGCGACGGGCATGTCGAGGAGCGACGAGAAGCGCCAGATGCCGGCGTTGTTCACGAGCACGTCGACCGGGCCGACCCGCTCGGCCATGGCGTTGACGGCATCGGGGTCTGACACGTCGCATTGCTCGGCGGTGACGCCGGTCCCGAGCGCGGCCTTGAGCTCTCCGGCGGTCACCCGGGCGCGCTCGCGGTCGAGGTCGACGACGATCACATCGTGACCGTCGCGGCCGAGTCTGGAAGCCGTCGCCCGCCCGAGACCCCGTCCCGCGCCCGTCACCAGTGCTGTTCCCATGTGGTCCTCCACCTCGTCGGGCCGGCCCATCGGGCGCCGGACCGGTGCATTCCAGCAGACTCGTGCCATGGAGACCGGCAGAACACTGATGGAGCTCGTTTCGCGGCGAGCAGCGGCCACCCCCGACGCGATCATGATCGAGGAGGAGACGGGCCGGACGCTCACGTTCGCGGAGTATCGCGACCTGTGCGATCGGGTCGCGGCCGGGCTCCTCGACCGGGGCATCCGGTCGGGGACGGTCGTCACCTGGCAGCTCCCGACCTGGCTCGAGGCCGTGGTGCTCATGGGAGCGCTCGCCCGTCTGGGCGCCGTCCAGAACCCGATCATCCCGATCTACCGGGCTCGTGAGGTGAGCTTCGTGGCCCGCCAGGCGGGTGCCGAGGTGCTCGTCACGCCGTCGCTCTGGAAAGGCACCGACTTCGAGGCCATGGCCCGGGACGTCGCCAAAGCCGTGGGAGGACTGGAGATCATCGTCTGCGACCGCGGTACCGCCGTCGCCGGGGTGAACCTCCCGATGGGTGATCCGGCGCGGCTCGATCCGCTGCCCGAACCGCCCGACGATCCGAGCGCGCTCCCGGTGCGATGGCTCTATTACACGTCAGGGACGACGGCCGACCCGAAGGGGGCCCGCCACAGCGATATGGCCGGGCTGGTGTCTGGCACCACGATGGTCGATGGGCTCGAGCTGACCGCAACTGACGTGGTCCCGCTCGTGTTCCCGGTTGCCCACATCGGAGGATTCGGCTGGCTCGTGGGCGTGCTGGCAACGGGGTGCCGGCTCGTGTTGCTGGAGGGTTTCGACGCCCGCACGAGCATTCCCTTGATGAGCCGGGTCGGCGCCACGATCGGACCCGCCGGGACTGCACACCACCTGCTGTACCTGGCGGCCCAGCGTGAGCACCCGGACATCCCCCTGTTCCCCCGTATGCGGGTGTTCACCGGCGGTGGAGCCCCCAAGCCTCCCCAGATCCACTACGACCTCATCGCCGAGATGGGTCATGGCGTGGTGTCGAGCTACGGCATGACGGAATGCCCGATCGTCACGTTCTGCGTGCCTTCCGATCCCGACGACAAGCTGGCCACCACCGAGGGCCGTGCCCGGGGTGGGGCCGAGGTCCGGATCGTGACGATCGACGGTCGCTCTGCCGGTCCGAGCGAGGAGGGCGAGGTGCGCGTCCGCGGACCGCAGCGCATGCGGGGGTATCTCGACGAGTCGCTCAACCTTGACGCGTTCGACGCCGACGGCTGGCTGCGAACCGGCGATCTCGGCAGCCTCGACGCCGATGGCTACCTCACGATCAGCGGTCGGCTCAAGGACATCATCATCCGCAAGGGCGAGAACATCAGCGCCAAGGAGATCGAGGACCTGCTCTACGAGCACCCGAAGGTGGCCGACGTGGCCGTGATCGGGCTGCCCGACCCGCGTTCGGGTGAGCGGGCCTGTGCCGTGGTGTCGCTGCGGGAGGGCTCCACCGCGCTGACCATGGCCGAGATGGGCGAGTTCCTACGCGCGCGCGAGCTCATGGTGCAGAAGATCCCCGAGCAACTCGAGATCGTCGACGTCGTGCCCCGCAACCCGTCGGGCAAGATCCTCAAGGCCGAGCTCAGGAAGCAGTTCGACGTGTGATCGTGAGCCGATTCCACCCGGTCCTCGGCACGGTGGTTCGCCCGCGGTGGGGGCACGTTCAACCCGTTGGTCGGAGCGCTCATGGCTCTCTGGCGGCGCGCCGAGAGCGAGGGGACAAGTCCCGACGCTGCGGTCGTGCGCTCGATCGCCGTGCTGCCGTTCGAAGTGCGAGGAGGTGAGGTGCTGTGTCGGCGGTGGTCCTGACCGACCGGGAACGGACGGCTGTCGAAGGATGAGGAGCATACGGAGGGGAATCAAGAGCAACGCCAGCAGCCGGTCAGAGCACGGTAGGACGTTGTTGGTCCCCAAACCGTTGCCCCCGAACTGTGCCGCCCCCGGGATCAGGCCGAGTGCGTGAGCAGCGCCTCGACCGCGGCAGAGAACACCTCGGTGTGGCGGTCGACATCGGCTGCGGTATGGCTCGGGGAGAACAGCGCCATGTTGTGAAACGGCGTCAGCAGGATCTTGCGGTTCAGGCACCAGAGGTGGAAGAACGCGTCGAGCTGCCCGTCGACGGCCGCGGCCGCTTGGGCGCCGTTGCGGGGAAGCGGGCAGAACCAGTACTCGGCCCGACAGCCCAGGCGCTGCACGTGCCACGGGAGTCGGCGCTCACCGATCACGTCGGCGACCCCGGCCGCCCAGCGCTCGGCGAGCGGGATCGCCACGGCGAAGTCCTCGTCGCGCAAGGCGTTGGTGAGCGTGGCCTTCATGGCCGCCACGGCCAAGGCGTTCCCGGTGAGTGTGCCCCCGAGGCCGCTCACGTCGATGCCGTCGTCGGCCATGAGGCCTTCGAGGCGTGCGGCGACGGCTGCCGTCATGCCATAGGCCGCGGTGGGCATGCCGCCCCCGAGCGGCTTGCCGATCGTGAGGAGGTCGGGTTCGAGGCCCCATGCCGCGGTCGCGCCGCCGGGTCCGGCGCAGATGGTGTGGGTCTCGTCGATCACGAGCAGGGTGCCCGCTCGCCGGCAGGCGTCGGTGAGGCCGTCGAGGAACCCGGGGTCGGGGAGCACGATCCCGATGTTCGTGAGCGCGGGCTCGGTCAGCACACAGGCGACGTCGCCCCGAGACAGCGCCCGCTCGACCGCCTCGAGATCGTTGAACTGCACGACCCGGGTCGTGACCGCCGGATCGACCTGGGGGCCCGTGCTCGAAGGACGGGCGACGGTGCGACCCGCAGCGTCCACGGTCACCAGGGTCTCGTCGACGGTGCCGTGGTAGCACCAGTCGAACACCAAGACCTTGGGGCGATCGGTCAGATAGCGGGCGAGGCGCAGTACGAAGCGATTGGCATCGGTTGCGGTCATCGCGAGCTGCCACGTGGGCAGGCCGAACCGGCGGGACAGCTCGCCGGCGACCCACACCGCGTCGGCCGAGGGCAGCATCGTGGTGATGCCGAGTGCGGCCTGCGCGGCCAGCGCCTCGGTCACGGCCGGGAGAGCGTGGCCGCACATGGCCCCGGTGTCGCCCATGGCCAGGTCGAGGTATTCGTGACCGTCGACGTCGACGAGTCGGGCACCGTGAGCCTCGGCGGCGAAGAGGGGGAAGGCGCCCGGCCACCGACGCATCCACGCCATCGGCACGCCACCCAACAGGTGCTGCCGGGCCTCCTCGAACAGCGCCCGCGACCGGGGGTGCTCCTCGGCGAAACGGTCCCGTTCAGCCTCGAACAACCGGCCCAGAGCGTCTCGGTCGATGGTCGGCGTCATGGTCGTGGCCCTCGCAGGGACAGGGCTACCAGAGCCAGCCTGGGGAGCCGTCGGCCGGGAGGTGCTCGACATGGGTGAACTCGAAGCCGTGCTTGAGCGCGTAGAACTCGTCGACGTTCGTGTCGCCGATGTGCATGTAGCGGCTCATCTCGAAACGCTCGCGGACGCCGTCGAGCATGTGCTTGTGGCCCACGAAGTCGACGACGATGCCGTGGCGGTCCCAGAGCTCCTGCTGGTCGCGCACCGTGCGGTCGGAAGCGCTGCCGATCACGTAGCCGAGCTCTCGCGCCCGGCGGACGTGGTCGAGGGTCACCGGCCCGGGCGGGTCGCCGAACTCCATCGTCCCGTCGATGTCGAAGCTCACGAGGATCACGGGGGCGGAGGTTAGCGGTGAGCCCACCCGATCACCGCCCATCGGGTCACTCAGAACCGGCGAGCCCGGCGTCGGCCAGCGCTGCGTCGGCCAGCTCGGAGATGAGCTCCCAGGCGGCCTCGACGTGGTGACGTTCGGTCATGGTGGCCCCGATCGCCATACGCAGCACGAGCTTGCCGGCCAAGCGCGTGTGGGTGAGGAAGATCCGACCCGAGCCGTTGAGCGCGGCGAGCAGGTCGGCGGTCACTCCGTCGCCGTCGGTCGGGGTGCCGCCGCCTCCGACCACGCAGCGGAAGCACACCAGGGAGAACGGGGCCGGCGCGCACAGCTCGAAGCGGGGGTCGGCGTCGATGCGGGCCTCGAACCAGCGGCACAGCTCGATGTGCTCGCGAACATGGGCTCGCAGACCCGCCGCCCCGTAGTGGCGCAGCACCATCCAGAGCTTGAGCGCTCGGAACCGTCGCCCCAGCGGGATCTGCCAGTCGCGATAGTCGATCACCTCGCCCGAGGTGGTCGCGGCGTTCTTCAGGTACTCGGGGAGGATCCCGAGCGCACCCACCAGGGCCGCCCGGTCGGCCACCCACAGGCACGAGCAGTCGAAGTTCGTGAGCATCCACTTGTGGGGGTTGAAGACGTAGCTGTCGACGAGCTCGAGGCCGTCGAAGTGGTGGCGCAACTCAGGGCACAGCGCCGCCGTCCCGGCGTATGCAGCGTCGACGTGGACCCAGACGTCGTGCCGTGCGGCAACCTGCGCGATGGCCCGCACGGGGTCGATCGCTGTCGAGCTCGTCGTCCCGATGGTCGCACACACGAACGCCGGCACCAGCCCAGCCCGGCGATCGGCGGTCATCGACTCCTCGAGCGCGTCGGGGCGCATGGCGTGGAGCCCGTCGACCTCGACGGCTCGCACGTGACCGACGCCGGCCACCCGGGCGCCCTTGGCCACCGACGAGTGGGTCTCGGTTGAGGTGTAGGCGACCACGAGCGTCGGATCGACGCCGTGGCGGGCAACGGCCCGCTCGCGAGCGGCCGCCAGGGTGCACAAGGCCGCCGACGATGCACTGTCTTGGATCACGCCGCCGCCGGGCCCGCTCGAGAGGAAGCGCTCCGGCAGCCCCAAGAGCTCCACCATCCAGTCGAGCACGTGCGTCTCGAGCTCGGTGCACGCCGGGCTCGTCGCCCAGGACATCCCCTGGACTCCGAGGCCGGCCGAGAGCAGGTCGCCGAGAATGGCCGGGCCCGAGGTTTCGGCTGGGAAGTACCCGAAGAAGTTGGGTGACTGCCAATGCGTCAGCCCGGGCACCACGATCTCGTCGAGATCACGCAGCACGGCGGCGAACGGCTCGCCGGTCTGGGGCGGGTGGGCCGGGAGGCGGCTGCGGACCCAGCCCGGTTCGACCCTCGACTGCACGGGCAGCTCCACCACGCGATCGAGATAGTCGGCGATCCAGTCGACGACGGCGTGGCCGTGGCGGCGCAGCTCGTCCGACGACATGTGGGGGACGGGGGAACTGGTCATGACGCATGCTCGCGCTCGGGCCTACGCTCCTTCGATGAGCGACCACCGCGATGCATCCGCTCCCGAGCCGGCCGTTTCATCCCCACCGTCGGCTGCGGTCCCGTCGCCGTCGCCCGCCCTGGAGCCGATCTTCCGGCATCGTGACGAGATGAAGTGGCAGCAGGTTCGCACCCAGCAGCACCCCGACGGCCAGAAGTCGGTGTGGGAGAAGTGGTTCGCGTTCGGCCGCGATCCCCAGTACCTGTCGATGTACGCCCGGTGGGATCCGGGGATGATCGTGCACCGCCACGGTCACGACAGCCCCCAGGTCGTGTACGTGCTTGCCGGCGACATGATGTGCGGCGACGTCCACTGCCCGGCCGGAACCCACATCGAGCTCCCCCACGGTGCGGCGCTCGGTCCGCTCGTCGCCGGTCCCGCTGGCGTGGAGCTGTTCGAGGTGATGATGGGTGATCCGCGGTCGTGGGCGGCCGATCCCCAGGGATACCAACGGTTTCTGGCCGATCGCGATGTCGTGCAGCTCCCCGACCCACCCATCGATCTCCCCGACTGGCTCGAAGACAAGCGGAGCCGTTGAGTCCCGTGAAAGCGCGTCGTCCGGTCGAGGTACGTCCGCTCACCGCGGTCATCGGCGCCGAGCTCCACGGCCTCGATCTCACGAGGCCACTCGACGACGAGGCCCTGGCCCAGGTGGAGTCGGCGCTCGCCGAGCACCTGGTCGTGTTCCTGCCCGCTCAGCGGATCACGCCAGCCCAGCACCTGGCCTTCGCCCGCCGCTTCGGCGAGATCGCGGTCGCGCCCTTCGGGCCCAAGCACGCCGACCATCCCGAGATCACGGTGCTCGACCAGCAGACGCCCAAGGGCGAGGGCGCCGACAACTGGCACACCGACAACACGTTCATGGCCACGCCACCGATGGGTTCGATCCTGCGGGCCGTCCAGCTCCCGAGCGTCGGCGGCGACACGCTCTGGGCGAGCATGTACGCCGCGTACGAGGCGCTCTCGCCGGCGCTGCGGACCATGCTCGACGGCCTGCACGCCACGCACGACCTCACGCGGACCCTGAGCCGGGCCATCGCTGACGGCAATGCCCGCGTCGACCTCCGAGCCATGCAGGAAGCGTGGCCGCCGGTGGTGCACCCGGTCGTGCGCACCAACCCCGTCGACGGCCGCCGGGCCCTGTTCGTCAACGGGAACTTCACGACCCGGATCGTCGAGTTGGGTGAGGCCGAGAATCAGGCGCTGCTGCCGTTCCTCGTGAACTGGGTGCGCTCACCCGAGTTCCAGGTGCGTCTGCGCTGGGAGCCCGACACCATCGCCTTCTGGGACAACCGTTGGGTACAGCACTTCGCCGTCCCCGACTATCGCGAGCGTCGCATCATGCACCGGGTCACCCTGGCCGGCGACGCTCCGGTGTGATCCCTCGATGTGCGCCTCCGCGGCCGGGCCCACGCCGACCGCGACGGTGAGGCGTCCGTTCGAGAGCGAGTCGAGGCTGGCGAGCGCATTCGCCAGCCACACCGGCGAGTTTCTAGGCGCCCGCATGCCGACTCCGAGGTGCTGACTCCGCCGTGCTGACTCTGCCGTGCCGGGTTCGGGCCCCCGGGCGATCAGGCTCGCCGTGGCCTGCGAGCGCTCAGAGCGCGAGGCCCTGCGGTGCCTGGGTGTAGCGCACCAGGAGATCGGCGACCTCGGGCCAGGCGAGGCGGAAGCCGCCGCTGCTGTCGGCGGTGAGCACACCGTCGAATGCGAGACTCCGCAGCTCGGCCACCACCCGCGGCTCGGACCATCCGAGCAGCGGAGCCAGTCTCCCGGGGGTGAACCAACCCTCAACCGACGCCGAGCACTGCAGCACATCGCGGGCGTCGGGGCGCATGCGCCGCAGCCACTCGTGCACGTGGTGGGCGCGCGTGTCGTCGTTGTCGACACCATGGTCGCCCGTGCCCGTGCCCGTGCCCGTGCTCACAGCGGTCAGGGCCGAAACGAGCGCGGGGATCCCGCCGGTCGACGATGGATCGAAGCCGCACATCGCTGCGAGGTGGTGGACCTCGGCCGGATCGAGCGGGGCCAGGCGGACTGTGGCGCTCGGGCGGAGCTCGCGCAGTGCGCTCGCCGCGCTCACGGTGCTGGCCTGGACCGTCGCCACGATCACGATCGGGGAGTTCGAGTTCCGCCGCTGGAGGTAGTCGATGGCCGCGAGCGTGGCGTCGTCGGCATGGTGGAGATCGTCGATGAAGAGCGCGAGCGGAGCCTGCTCGCACATCATTCGCGCGAAACGCTCGACCGATGTGATCGAGGCTGGGCTCCCCATGAGGGTCGGGATGGAACGTTCGAAGTCGTCGGACGAGACCACTCCCTGGAGGGCCAAGGCCATGCCCACGTACGGCATGTTCCGGTCGAGCGCCGAGCACCGGGAACGACCGATCCGGAATCCGGTCACCCGCCCGGCGACCTCGTCGAGGAAGCGCGACTTCCCGAAGCCCGCCTCACCGCTCACGACGACGAGCTCGAACCGCCCGGTGAGGGCTCGCCGGCTCGCCTCGACCACCACGTCGAGCTCGGTCGCCCGTCCCGTGAACGGGAGCGTCGGGGCAGCCGTCGGGGGAGTCGCCCGGGGTCGGAACACGAGGGGAACGAGCAGGGGTCCCGACGGTGTCGACGTTGGCGGTACCGGGACGGCCTGCTGATCGGCCGCGAGGCGAACGGGTGCCCGGCGCTTGATGGCATCCACCAGCTCGACGGTCTCGGGGAGCGGTTCGATGCCGAGCTGGTCGCGCAGCTCGCGTCGGCACCGTTCGAACGTCCGGATGGCGAGGGCTCGGTCGCCAACGGCGTCGTGGGCGCGCATCAGCGCCCGCCACGCCCGCTCGTTCAACGCGTCGTCGGCCACGACCCGCCTGGCATGGCGTTGGGCTGCGCCGATGTCGCCGCCGACGAGCGCCATCTCGGCCAGGTCGACGAGTGCCGTGTTGAGTCGGTTCGTGTACGTGGCCCGGATCTCGCCGGCCCAGGTCGCGTAGAGCTCGTCCTCGAGGACCGGCCTGGTGGCCAGCTCGACGGCCCGGCTGAGGAGGTCGCGCCGTTTCCCGGGCTCGCGCCCGGCTCGGTCGATGAGCTCGTCGAACAGGTCGAGATCGAGTCGGACGAAGTCTCGGGAGATCCGGTACGCCCTGTGCTCGGTGACGATGATCGGTTCCCGATCCGCGCCGTGGGCCCGAAGGCGGCTCCGGAGCACCGACACGTACGTCTCGAGCGTCGCCCCCACGTTCACGGGCAGATCGTCTCCCCAGAGCGCGTCAGCGATGCGGTCCTTGGTGAGTGGCCGCCCGCCAGCGATGAGGAGGAGCTCGAGGACCTGCTTGGGCTTGGCGCCGCCGAGGTCGCGGGGACCGAGGCGATGATCGCCGATGACGACTTCGAGTGAGCCGAACATGCTCACCTGGATCAGGGGATACCCCCCGGTCGTCGTGGCGTGTGTCATCGGATCGACCTGGCTCCAGGAAGAGGTGAGTCGCGCAGCGTGGGGACGGGTTGCCGAGTCCCTGAGGACCCCGAACACAACGTTGCCGCAGTTCAGATCACCCGGATGTGGGCACCCGGGGTCATCAAACCACAGGATCTTCCCCACCGTACGTGGGTGATATCCCCTCATGGCCCGGGAAACAGGTCGACGAAGGGCGCGGAAGCGGCAGAACGCGTCTGTCGCGCCCGCGAGCGTCAGGCGACGCTGCGGACCACGGGCGACTGGATCAGCTCGACGCAGGTGCCGTCGGGGTCACGGAAGAACAGCGCCCACAGCCCGTCGATCGGGACCTCGGGACCCATGTCGAGCCAGACCGGCGGGCTCATCAGGTCGACGCCGTTGGTCCTGAGCTGATCGTGGCAGGCGTGGGCGTCATCGACCATGAACGCCATGCGGAAGATGCCGACGTGGTTGGCGACCGGGTACGGGCGACCGACCGGGCGGGGGCTCTTCCAGTGCTCGAGGCCCAGGGTGAACACGCGTGCTCCACCAGGGAGCGCCAGGAGTTGGTTCTCGACCTCGTACGGCCCGTCGTGCCCCATGAACCGGCCGTCACGGCTGGCCGAGGAGGGTTGACCCACGGTCTCGAACCCGAAGTTCCCGAGGTACCAGTCGCGCGTTCGTCCGAGATCGGAGCAATTGATCGCCACGCCGCGGAACTCCGGCGCGCTCACGCGGCCTTGGAAGCAGGCCAGCTGGACCCCGTCGGGATCGTGGGTGACGAGCATGCGCAGGTTGCCGATGTCCTGCACGCCATCGTGGAGGAGCGCCCCTGCCGCCGAGAGGCGCTCGTACGTGGCGTCGATGTCGGGAACGTGCAGGGCCAGGCGGGCGAAGCCGAGATTGTTGGGCGTCGGATACGGATCGCCCGTCGGCGGAGGCGACGTCCATGTGAGGAGGTCGATCGCGGGCCCTGCGTACGAACCCCGGTGGTCGTGGAGGATCCAGGCGTCCCACTGCACCTGACCGGTCATGCCGAAGCCGGTGCCGTCCTGGGGGACGGGGTTCGTGTGGGTCTCCGCCGTGAGATCGAAGAGCTCGGTGTAGAAGCGCCGCGATCGTTCGAGATCGCGGCAGTTCACGTTGCAGTGACCGATCGAACCGACCGAGATGGGTGTCATGCCCGGAGGCTAGGGCAACCCCCGGGGCCTCAGGTGGCGATCACGAAGGTGAACGTGGCGGTGGGGCCGGTTGCCGGGTCGGAGCCGTCGGGCCCGGGCCCGATCAACGCGGGCCTCGATGTGCAGCGCCGGGCGGGACCGAAGAAGCTGGGGTGTTGTCTGGTCGGCATGGCGAGCGGCTCGACGGTGGTCCGTCGGGCTCGGGACCGAGGAGAGGTGGCGGACATGGGTCTCACGATCGACGATCTCATCGCCCGGGAGGAGATCACCGACGTGATCAAGCGGCTCGCCCGGGGCACCGACCGGCTCGACGAGGCGGCGATGGCGTCGTGCTATCACCCCGACGGCTACGACGACCACAACTCGTTCCGTGGCTCCGGCACGGAGTTCGCCCGCTGGGTGATGGACGTGCTGCCGCACTTCGAGGCGACGATGCACCTCGTGGGGCCGCCGGCCATCCGGATCGAGGACGATGTCGCCCACTGCGACACGTACTGCGTCGCCCATCACATAGGCCCCGACACCGATCTCGTGATCGGGCTGCGCTACGTCGACCGCTTCGAGCGCCGCGACGGTCGGTGGCTCATCGCCAAGCGGGTGTGCGCCTTCGACTTCACCCACACGGTGGCCTTCGACCCCACCCGGAGCTTCGAGTTCGGCCCCGACTTCACCGTGGGGCGCCGCGACCGGACCGACATCACCTACACGGGGGTCTGAGCGCCCACCCGTTCACCCCGGCTGGAGGAAGTTCGCTCGGAACTCCTCGGTGCTGTTCACCCGGGGGAACGGCTCGTCGGGGACGGCGACGCCGAGCGCGCTGCACAGCGGCGCCCATCCGTCGCTCGGCGACCATTCCAGGAGCTGGCCGGGGGGTGCGCTGCGGCGCACGTCGTCGTTGTGGCGCTCGTAGGCCGCGATGCAGGCCGCCCGGTCGGTGAGCTGGTCGGTGAACCGGGCCCGCAGCAGGTCGAGCACCATCGCCCGGTGCTCACGGATCATCGGGTCGGCCTCGGGCGGAAGCTCCTGGCTCATGAGGTGGAAGATCGTGTCGTTGGCGCTCGTCCACCAGGCGTCGGACGGCCGGTGCGACAACACGACGAGGGCATCGGGGTTGGCCGCCGAGAGCTCCTTCCAGTACGCCGCCGCCGGCCAGTCGACGGCAGCAACGAAGTCGCCGAGGAAGCCGTTCCAGTCGGGGAGCGTCCCACGGGCGGCGTCGTGCCAGACCTCGATGTCGGTCGGACGCTGGAAGACCTCCATCATGTGGTAGCAGCGCCCCCCGAGCAGCTGCTCCAGCGCCGCCTTGAGCGAAAGCGTCCCCGTCCGACCCAGCCCTGCCCCCACGACCTTCAGTGCCATGACATCTCCCTGAACTCCTCGACGCCCGCCAGCGGCGCTGCCCATTCGGAGCTGGCAGTATGGCCGGATGAGCGCATCGACCGACGACTCCGTTCGCTACGACCTCGTCATCCGCGGCGGCACCGTCGTCGACGGTTCGGGGCAGCCTCGATACCGGGCCGACGTGGGCGTGGTTGGTGACACGATCGCCGGTATCGGACACCTATCGGGTACGGGTCGTCGCGAGATAGACGCCGAGGGTTGTTTCGTGACCCCGGGCTTCGTCGACGTGCACACCCATCTCGACGCCCAGACGTTCTGGGACCCGCTCGGGACGTCCACGTCGTATCACGGTGTCACGACCGTCGTGATGGGTAACTGCGGCTTCACGATCGCCCCCGTGAAGGCCGATCAGGTCGACCTGGTGTTCCGCAGCCTGGAGCGAGCCGAGGACATGGCTCGTGAGTCGCTGATCGCCGGGGTACCGCTGCAATGGGAGACGTTCCCCGAGTACCTCGACGTGATCGACGGGTTGCCCAAGGGTCTCAACATGGCTGGGTACCTCGGGCACTCGGCCTTGCGCACCTACGTGATGGGCGAGCGGGCGTACCACGACGAGGCCGCGCCCGACGATCTCGCGACCATGCTCCGCGTGCTCGACGGCTCGTTGCGGGCCGGGGCCATCGGGTTCTCGACATCGCGTTCGGCGAACCACGCCACGTCCGACGATCATCCCGTGGCCTCCCGGCAGGCCAGTCGCGGCGAGGTGGAGGCGCTCGTCGGGCGCATGGGGCAGTTGGGCGCGGGCGTGTTCCAACTCGCGAACGAGATCCACTACGACCCGAGCGACGGTCGCCGCTACCACGAGTGGCTCCGCGACCTCGCCGTGTCGTCGGGTCGGCCGATCACGTTCATCATGGGCACATCGAAGGTGGCCCCCGGCGCCTGGCGCAAGGTCACCGATCTGTGCGCCGAGACCGTCGCCGCCGGGGGACGGATGGTCGGTACCGTGCACTCCCGCGAGTTCGCGACCGTCCTGTCGTTCCGTGCCAACCTGCCCTTCGACAAGCTCCCGCTGTGGTCGGAGGTCAGGTGCCAGCCCCTGGCCGAGCAGCGGGCTGCGCTGCTCGACCCCACGATGCGCGCCCGCCTCGTTTCCGAGGCCATGCACGGTCCGTACGGGAAAGCCATCGGGGCCGAGGCTCGTAAGCCGGAGTGGGATTGGGTCTGGGTCTACGACTCGCCGCTGCCTCCGCACCCTCGCCTGTCCGACCTGGCCGCGGCGGCGTCGGACGCGAGCAGCTCCGGAAGCTCGGGCGGTGTCGTCACGCCGGTCGACGTGATGATCGACCTGGCCTTGGCGTCCGACTTCCGTCAGTTGTTCCTGCAGCCGTTCGCCAATCATCTCCAGGACGACGTCTTGGCCCTGCTGCGTCATCCCGGCACGATGATCGGGGCCTCCGACTCCGGGGCGCACGTCTCGCAGATCACCGACGCCTCGATCCCCACGCACCTGCTCGCCCACTGGGTGCGTGAGCGGGAGGCCATTGCCTGGGAGGACGCCATCAGGATCCTCACGTCCGAACCGGCGGCCGTGTGGGGCTTCCACGATCGCGGGTTGGTGGCCGAGGGCCTGGCTGCCGACCTGGTCGTGTTCGATCCGGCCACGGTGGCTCCGAGCCTGCCGAGCATCGAGGCCGACCAGCCCGCCGGTGCCAAGCGCATCGTCCAGCGCTCGCAGGGGTTCCGGGCCTCGATCGTGAACGGGCAGCCGGTGTTCATCGACGGCGAGCCCACCGGTGCCGTCCCCGGGCGACTCCTTCGCGGCCCGCTCGCCCGCTCCCGCTGAAGACGCGACACGCCGACCGCCGGGGCGCCGGGGCGCCGGGGCGTTACTTCACCATCCCCACGCCGCCGTCGACGAAGTAGGTCTGGCCGGTGAGATAACTGGCGTCGGGACCGGCCAGGAACGCGGCCATGCGTCCGATGTCGGCCTCGCAATCGCCCAGTCGCCCCATGGGGACGCGCTTGAGCGCCTTCTCGATGCGACCGGGTCGCTCGGTGGCCGTGCGCTCCATCGCCGGGCTGTTGGCGTAGGGGCAGATGGCGTTCACGGTGATGCCGTCGCGACCCCACTCGCGTGCTGCGACCTTGGTGAGCGCCCGCACTCCCTCCTTGGCCGCGGCGTAGGCCGAGAACCCGGCGTGGCCCTCGGTTCCGGCCGCCGAGCAGAGGTTGATCACCCGGGCGACCCGGCCGGCGCGAGCGGACGCCGAAAGATGGGGATACGCGGCTCGCATCGTGTGGAACGTGGCCCAGAGGTTGGTGTCGAGCGTGCGGGCCAGATCGTCGTCGGTCGTGTCGACCAAGGGCACGAACGACCGGGTCCAGGTGGCGTTGTTGACGAGCACGTCGAGGTGCCCGAACCGCTCCGTGGCGAAGGCGACGGCTGCTTCGCACGATTCCCGCGCGGTCACGTCGCACCGTCGAGCCAACGCCCGCCCGTCACCGAAGTCGGCCTCGATCTCGGCGGCCACGGCCGCCGCCGTGTCGACGTTGATGTCGGCCACGACCACCGACGCCCCCTGGTCGGCGAGGGCCCGGGAGATGCCCCGCCCGATCCCCTGCCCGGCACCGGTCACCAGCGCCACCGATCCATCGAGAGCGTTCCCCCGTCGCGTCATGCGTGTCAGTCTGTCGCCCGAGGCCGTCGCGGGCGAGGCTCAGACATGGGGTCCCGTGGCCATGCCCTCGGTGGAACACGGTGGTGCGCCGCTGCCCGATCGAACCCCGGTTCCAGGTCACCCCCGGTGGCCACGTCCACACCGGCTGAACTCGTTGGTCGACGAGGGATCCGACTTCCCTGTTCGTGGTCAATTCAGCTACGTTGCGTGCAATGGACGTGGTGTCGGCGATCGTGGTGGGTTCGTCCTTCGGTGGGCGGATCCAGGTACCGGCGCTGCGAGCCGCGGGGTTCCACGTGGTGGCCCTCGTCGGGCGAGATTCCGTCCGAACCAAGCAACGAGCTGCCGAGCTCGACGTGCCGCTTGCGTGCACCGATCTCGTCGAAGCCATGGCGGTGCCGGGCGTCTCAGCTGTGGCCATTTCCACCCCGCCCGACGCCCACGTCGCCCCCGTGCTCGCGGCGATCGCCGCCGGGAAGCACGTCCTGTGCGAGAAGCCGTTCGCGACGAGCGCCGCCGACGCCCGGCGCATGCTTCGGGCCGCCGAAGCGGCCAGCGTCGTGCACATGCTCGGCACCGAGTTCCGCTGGGCGCCCGACGAGGCGATGGTCCGTCGGGTGATCCGCAGCGGGATCCTCGGTGAGCCGGCGTTGGCGAGCTTCGTCCAGCACAGCGCACTCGTGGCCTCCGGCCTCCCCAAGGCGTTCAACGACGAGTGGTGGTTCGACCCGACCCGAGGGGGCGGGATCCTCAATGCCGCCGGGGTGCACGTGATCGACCGCTTCCGCACCTGGATGGGCGAGATCGTCGCCGTGAGCGCTCACCTCCAGGTGATCGGCGACCGTCCAGCAGGCTCGGCCGAAGACAGCTACACACTGACGCTGCGCTTCGCCTCGGGTGCCATTGCCAGCGCGCAACACTGCGCCTCGGCGTTCGGGACGCCGTCGCGCATCACGCGGGTGTTCGGTCGGCTGGGGAGCGTGTGGACCGACGGCACCGATGCCTGGCTCGGCTATCGAGACGGTTCGCACCGTCTCGACGTCGCGCCCGACCTGCAGGTTCCGCTTCCTCCCGCGCCGAGCGCCGATCCCCGAGAGGCGTTCACCCATCTCGAGCTGGGGCCCTACGTCCGGCTGGCCGAGCGGTTCAGAGACGAGATCGCCGGCATGACACCGTCGGCCGACGCACCGCCCACTCCCACGTTTCACGACGGCCTGGCCGCGCAGCTGGTGATCGACGCGGCTCGTCGATCGAGTGCGGCAGACGGAATCTGGGTCGAGGTCGACGAGGCGTAGGTACGATCGTCCGATGAGCGACGCACCGATCGAACGGGCGCTGGTGATCGCCGCGCACCCCGATGACATCGACTTCGGCGCCGCCGGCACCGTTGCGATGTGGACCGATGCCGGCATCGAGGTGAGCTACTGCCTCGTCACCGACGGCGACGCCGGAGGCTTCGACGACGCCGTACCTCGCAGCGAGATCGGCTCGATCCGTCGGGCCGAGCAGACCGCGGCCGCCAAGGTGGTGGGGGTCGAGACGCTGATCTTCCTCGGCTACCCCGACGGGCGCGTCGAAGCCACCATGGAGCTCCGGCGCGATCTGTCCCGCGTGATCCGTCAGGCCCGCCCGCAGCGGGTGTTGCAGCCGTCACCCGATCGCATCCTCAAGCGGATGTACCCCAGTCATCCCGACCACCTGGCCGTGGGGGTGGCCGCGCTGGCTGCGGTGTACCCCGACTCGCGCAATCCCTACGCCCATCCCGAGCTGCTGGAGGAGGGCTGGGTGGCCCACTCGGTCGACGAGGTCTGGCTCATGGCGCACCCTTCCCCCGATCACCTGGTCGACGTCACCGACGCGGTCGAGCGCAAGATCGAGGCGCTCCTGTGCCACGAGAGCCAGCACCAGGATCCGGCGGGGGTCAGGGAGCGGGTGCGGGGTTGGATGGGCGTCACGGCCGAGAGCGCTGGATGGCCACCCGGGCGGTTCGCCGAGGCGTTCTTCACCATCGACGCGCGCTGACGGGAGATCATGTGGCGGGGAATGTTGCGAACGCAACGAATGTTGGGGCCGACATGACTGCTTCCACCACGCTCGACGTCCGCCGTGCCACCGATCGGTTCCACAGCCGCCTGTCGTGGCTCGACTCGTGGCACTCGTTCAGCTTCTCGAACCACTACGACCCGTCCAACACCCGTCACGGCCTCCTGCTCGTCAGCAACGACGACGTGATCGGCGGCGGTGGCGGGTTCGGCACCCACGCGCACAGCGACATGGAGATCGTCACCTGGGTGCTGAACGGTGAGCTCGTTCATCGCGACTCCGAGGGCAATCACGGTGTGCTGTACCCGGGTCTGGCTCAGCGCATGAGCGCAGGGAGTGGTATCCGCCATTCGGAGCACAACGGCAGCCAGGTGGCCGACGTCCGTCTCGTGCAGATGTGGGTGCTACCCGACACGACCGGGGTGAAACCGAGCTATCAGCAGGTCGATGTGAACACCGAGCTCGACCGGGGTGGGCTGGTGCTCGTGGCCGCCGGGGGTTCAGCCGGGGCCGATGCCGCGGTCACCGTCCACCAACGGGATGCCCAGCTCTGGGTCGGTCGGCTGCGCGACGGTGAGACGGTGAGCGTCCCCGACGCGCCGCACACCCATGTGTTCGTCGCTGTCGGCGGGGCCACGCTCGGCGCCGATGACAACGACGCTGCCGCGTTGAGCCAGGGCGACGCGGCTCGACTCACCGGAGCCGGGCCGATCGATCTCCGGGCCGGCGCCGACGGGGCCGAGGTCATCATCTGGGCCACCGCCTGAGTTGACGGCGACCACCCGACCGAGTTGACGGCGATCACCCGAGAGAGTCGACCACACCAGCACCACCCCGAGACCGAGAGGGGTCACGACCATGACCACGGAACAGACCAACCCGTCCGACCCGTCAGCAGCGTCCGACCAGACCGAGCCCGGTGCCCGCCACGGCGTGGCCGTCGACCGCACGCACGAGTGGGACGCGCTGCGCGCCCGGTATCTCAGACCGTCGGGCGAGCGACCGCCCAGCTCGGCCCGGGGTGTGCACCACGTGGCCCTGCTGTCGGCCGACGTGGAGCGCACGATCGGCTTCTACCAGGAGCTGCTCGAGTTCCCGCTCACCGAGCTGTTCGAGAACCGCGACTACCAGGGCTCGACCCACTTCTTCTTCGACATCGGCAACGGCAACGCGCTGGCGTTCTTCGACATGCCCGGGCTGGGTCTCGGTGACTACGCCGAGGTCCTCGGCGGGCTGCACCATCTGGCGATCTCGGTGGCCCCCGAGCGGTGGCAGCATCTGCGCGCCAAGCTCGCCGCGGCCGGCGTCGAGACGCTCAACGTCCACTCGTCGCTGTATTTCCGCGATCCCGACGGGGCGCGGGTCGAGCTCATCAGCGACCCGCTGGGAGAGATGTACGGCAACCTCGTGATGTGACCGCCCAGGGCAGGGGTGGCGGTTTCAGGGAGACTCGCAGCCGGGGACGGCCACCGTGGCGATCTCGATGCGTGCGCTGCGGCGCCGGCGCGACTCGTCGGCGCTGCCCAGGGTCTCGGCGGTGAGCATGAACAGCGTGCGCCCGTCGGGCCCACCGAGGGCGCAGGCGATGCCGTGTCGACCGGGGGTCTCGATCACGTCGGTGACCTCGCCACCTTCGACGACGCGAACGAATCGGTCGCCGACAGGGGCCGCGATCCAGACACCGTCGGCGGCGTCGATGCAGATGCCGTCGGGATGGTCGGGCAGCTCGGCCCAGATGCGCCGGTCGGTGAGCGAGCCGTCGTCGACGATGCGGAAGGCCGTGATCGCCTTGCCCGCGCTCTCGGCCACCACGAGCGTGCGTCCGTCGGCGGTGATCGCCATGCCGTTGGCCATGCGCAGGTTGGGCGCGGCGGCAGACACCGTGCCGTCGGGATCGGCCCGCAGCAGTGGCGCCGGTCGGGGTGTGCCGCCGCCGTGCATGTCGTAGCCGAACTGGCTCACGTAGGCGATGCCCGTCCGCTTGTCGACGACCATGTCGTTGATCTCGTGTGGGGCCACGACCGAGAGGTCGGCGCTCGTCGCCAGTGAGCCATCGCGCTCGTGGGTCAGGAGCAGACGGTCTTCCATCGAGACGATGAGCAGACGGCCGTCAGGGAGCCATCCGAGGCCCGAGGGTGGCCCGGGGAGCGAGGCGACGACCGAGACGGCGCCGTCGACGGCGACCGAGATCACCTCGTGCGCGTGCATGTCGGAGCACACGAGGCGGTCGGTGCGCCAGCGGGGGCCTTCGAGGAAGACCCGTCCGTCGACGAGGGTGGTGATGTCGGTCATGGCGACTCCGTCGGGCGGTGGTTGATCAGGACTTGGCTCGGCTCGGTGGCGGCAGGGTGCTCAGTCGGGTGTCGGCGTGGCCGGCGTCGCGCGATGACCCAGCCGTTCGATCGCTTCCCGATCGAGATCGACGAACATGCCGTGGGCCGACACGCACACGTCGTCACCGTCGAGCAGACGGCCCTCCACGAAGATCTTGCGCCCTTCGACCCGGTCGACCACGGCCTCGAAGACGATCTCGCGATGCAAGGGCGTGGGACGCGTGAAGTCGTAGCTGAGATGCACGGTCGGGCCGCCCTTGCCGGTCGACATCATCGCCAGCACCATCACCTGATCGAAGCAGGCGGCGATGACCGCGCCGTGGACGCAGCCTGGCGGTCCTTCGTAGGGCCGCGTGAACCGGGCCCGTCCGAGCACCCGACCGCCGTCGGCCCACTCCATCTCGACCGGGAGCGCCAGCGGGTTGTACAGACCGATCACGTAGTCGAACAGCGACCCGTCGTGGGGATGGCGCTCCTCGGACGAGAGCAGGTCGGGGTGGAGATATCGGGGCGGAAGCGGGTCGGGCACGAACGGTGCCAGGCGGGCGTTGACGGCTTCGACCGCCTCGGCCAGGGCGGTGGTCACGTCGGCGTCGGCGACATGCACGCACGTGAGCTCGGTGAGACGGCGGACGGCGTCGGCCAGCCGCCTGAGCTCGCGCTCGCGGCCGGTGACCGCGGGATGACGTGACGTTCGCGTTGGCCCGCCGGGTTGGTTGAGATGAGGACCCATCGCCCATGATCGCTATCACATCGACGAGCGGAGTGAGACCCCCGACGAGAGCACCAAGACGGCGCTCGTGACCGGATCCAGGCCCAGGACATCGCCCGCGTCCTCGGTTGGCTCCGACGCTCGGCTCTGACGACCGGTACTGACGACCGCGACGCGTTGCCGACACGACCACCCGTCGACCGTTCGACCGGGCCCAGATCGACAGGTCGCGGTCGAGCCAACGCTCGAGGGCGTGGCGCTCCTCGGTGAACTCGTCGATGAGTCGCGATCGCAGCTCGGCGTCCATGGGCGGGTACTCGGTGTCGATCGCGTTGAGGCGGCCGACGATGTTGCGAATCAGCGCCGTACTGCGAGTACGCCCGGTCGATGGGGTTGCGAAGCGAGATCAGGATCCGGGCCCCGGGCAGGTCGTGAGCCATGCGTTTGGTGGCCTCGGGGCGGTACATGTACGAG
>VFJJ01000011.1 GCA_009886115.1 Actinomycetota bacterium | reverse complement strand
CCGCGGCCAGGTACGCCTCCAGAACCTCCACGAGCTCCCCGGCGACCGGGCGAACTGCACCACTGCCTCGCCGGCGATCTTCGAGAGGCTGTAGTTCCCGATGTGAACCCCGGGAGGATCGGCCGGATGCCCAAGGCCCGCATCCGGTCCATGTCTCCCGGGCTCGAGAACCGGGCCACGCCGGTCACGTCGTTCCCGGCGTTCACCAGCGCTCGGGCGATCGGTTGCCCGACGCGACCCGTGGCACCGGTCACCACCACGGTCTGACGCTCGATCACCCGTCGACGCTCGGCGTGGGCCGGACGGCTCTGCCGGCGCGAGACATCACACGGCCCGTGTGCGGGGCGTGAAACCGGTGAGGATCTGATCGATCGGCCGATGGGCCAGGGTCGCCCGCCGGAGCGTCCTGGCCTCCCCCACCGCCATCGGGCCGCGGGCGTGCTGGAGGGTGATGTTGTTCCATACGAGAAGGTCGTCGAGCTCCCACGGGTGCTCGTAGACGTTGCCCGGCGAGTAGAGAGCCGCGAACAGCAGCTCCAACAGGCGTCGACCCTCGACCTCGTCGAGCCCGAGGACGCCCTCGGTCTGCATCTCGCTCACGTACAGCACTTCGGTCCCCATCGTGGGATCGATCGACACGATCGGGTGCTCAGCGCGATATCCGGTCTCGGGAACCGGTGTATCGAGCGCTCGCCCGTGGCCGTGTTGCGTGGTCAGGTCGAAAGCGTGGCGCGCCCTCAGACCCTGGAGGCGGCTCCGAGTCGACGGATCGAGATCACGCAAAGCCTTGGCCGCATTGGCGAACCTCGTCGTGGTTCCCCCGCCGGGAAGCTCGACCCCGTAGAGCGACAGTCCCAGATCGGGCTCGGCGGTGAAGGCCAGGTCGGAGTGGAAGCGCAGCTCGCCCGTTCCGATGATGCCGTCGGGTCGGGTGTTCGAGACGAACGCGTGGTCGACTCCGGCGTTCACGAGCACCGGTCCGAACAGCCCGAGCAGGCGGAGCTGACCCTCGACGCTGACGGGACCGGCTCGGACCAGGAGGAGGTGATGCTCGGCGAACGCCCCGCGCAGCGCCGCGACCTCCTCGGGACGGAGCTCCCCGCGCATCAGGTCGAGCCCGATCACCTCGGCGCCGAGCGCAGGCGACAATGCCCGGAACGTCAGTGACCCCAATACTCAGCGACCCTTCCAGCGCGGCTCACGCTTGTCGACGAAGGCCCTCGGGCCTTCGCGCACGTCCTCCGATCGGCCGATGGCCAGGGCCAGCGGCGCCACGAACCGGTAGGAGTCCTCGACGCCCTGGCGCACGTTGAACCAGATGGTCTGCTTGATGGCCTCGATGGCCATCGGCGAGCAGCGCACGATCATCGCGGCGATCTCCGAGGCCCGCGCCCGGAGCCGGTCGGGCTCGACGAGCTCCTGGACGATGCCGTGGCGCAGGGCCCGCTCGGCGTCGATCCGATCGCCCGTGAGTTGCAGGTACAACGCGTCGCCGGGCCCGATCAAACGGGGGAGATGATGGAGGCCGTATCCGGCCAGAGCGCCCCAGCGCGGTTCGGGCAGGCTGAACGACGATCGGGGCGTCGCGATGCGGATGTCGCACCGGAGGGCCCATTCCAGGCCGCCGCCCAGGCAGTACCCGTCGATCGCAGCGATGACCGGCTTGCGGGTGAGGTCGCCGTCGGGATCTTCGGTGACGCGCAACGGCTCACCCTCGGCCGGATGCCACGACGATCCCTTCATGTCGGAGCCGGTGGAGAACGCTCGACCGCCCGCGCCGAGCACCACGGCGACGCGCCGACGCTCATCGGCATCGAACTCGCGAAGCGCTCCCCGCAGATCGGCGTACCCCTCGAGGGTCAAGGCATTGTGGACCTCGGGCCGGTCGATGGTCATCCAGGTGACGGCGCCCTCGGGCTCGACGCGGATCATGACCCCATCAGCTCCGCTCGGGTGTGAACTCGATGGGGATGCGGTCGTAGTACCGGGCGAACGATCCGGGCACGATCTCGGGCTCGGCCCCGGGGGCGATGCGCCAGTCGGGGATGCGCCGGAGCAGCTCCTCGAACATGACCCTGATCTCCAAGCGGGCCAACGATGCGCCGAGGCAGAAGTGGGTCCCGAACCCGAACGCCACGTGGTGGTTGTGCTGGCGCCGAACGTCGTAGCTGTCGGGATCGTCGAAGACCCGCTCGTCACGATTCGCCGAGGCGTACAGCAACACGAACTCGTCGCCCTCGCTCACCCTCTGGCCGTGCAGCACGTGCTCGGCGGTCGCGGTCCGCTTCATGTTCACCAGCGGAGAGGTGAAACGCAGGAACTCCTCGACGGCCGTCCGCCCGAGGACGGAGGGATCGTCGATCAGCACCTGGCGCTGGTCGGGACGCCGGGACAGCTCGACCATGGTGGCGCCGATGACGGTGCGGCTCGTCTCGGCCCCACCATCGAGCAGGAGGATGGCCTCGGCGATGATCTCGCCCTCGTTCATCGGCCGGACGGTGCCGTCGGGGAACGCGACATCGCTGTGGCACCACACGGAGATGAGGTCGTCGCGGGGATCCTTGCGGCGTTCCTGGATGAGGTGCCAGGTGACCCCGGCGAACTCGTCGATCGCCGCCCTCGACAGGCCCTCGGGACCGCCCGGAGGCCGCTTGGTGCCGTCGGTCGGGTACTGACCCGCTTCGTGCATCGTGACCTCCGACCACTCCCGGCACTTCTCCCAGAGGTCGCGGGGATAGCCGAGCTTGTCGCAGATCACGATGGCGGGCAGGCGCGACGCCAGATCCTCGACGGCTTCGCAGTGGCCCAGCCCGGCGACTCGGTCGATGAGCTCGGTGGCGATGCCCCGCACGTAGCCCTCGTGGTCGCGTACGGCCTTGGGGGTGAAGCGCCGGGCGACGAGCTTGCGGAAGTTCGTGTGCAGCGGATCGTCGGCGTTGATCATCGACGACGAGTCGTAGATGTGCGGCCGGCTCCCGCTCGCTGACGAGTACAGGGCCGTGTTCTTCTCGAGGTCGATGATGTCGTGGTGGCGGCTGATCGCCCACACCGCGTTCGTCTCGTCGCGGTAGGCCGGGGCGTTGTCGCGCAGCCACCGGTAGTCGTCCCACGGATCGACGTAGAACTGCGGGTCGAGGACGTTGATGCGGCGGGCTGGCGGTGCGCTCGTCATGGGAACGTTTCTACACCGCGCCCGCGATGCTTTGCCCGCAGCCGGCCCCGGGCGTCACGATGAGGCCATGACGACGACGTTCTCCTCGCCCGACGAGCTCAAGGCTGCCGTGGGCAGCCACCTCGGCCACAGCAGCTGGATCGACATCACCCAGGACCGCATCGACGAGTTCGCCCGGGCCACGGGCGACTTCCAGTGGATCCACATCGATGCCGAGCGGGCAGCTGCTGGACCGTTCGGGGCGACGATCGCCCACGGGTACCTCACGATGTCGCTCACCAACATGGTCCGCACCGAGCTGCTCCGGGTCGACAACACCAAGCTGGCCATCAACTACGGCGTGAACAAGGTGCGGTTCCTCACCCCCGTGAAGGTGAACTCGCGGGTCCGGCTGGCCCTCGAGATCATCGAGGTGACCGACGTGGCCGGGGGTGTGCAGGTGGTCTGCCGCGACACCATGGAGATCGACGGCTCCGACAAGCCGGCGTGCGTGATCGAGTCGATCTCGCGTTACCTGTTCTGAGCGCCGTCGCGAACCGTCGACGCCGCCGCCGGTGCGGCGGTTGCGTCCGGTCGTCGTCGACACCGGGGTACCGGGGTGATCGACTGCTAATGTCGGGCCACCCCGTTGACTCGGCGATCCGATCAATCCGCTGCAGGTGCAGATGTCCACAGGACATGGCTCGACGGATACCGAGAGTTCTCGCTGCGTTGCTCAGGCCCTCGCTCGCTCAAGGAGAAATACGTGCCGATTTGGGACCAGTTGAAGACAAAGAGCGGCGAGATGAGCGCTCAGCTCAAGACCAAAGCCCACACGTTCAAGAACGGCAACTTCTCGGACGCTTCCATGGCCATGTGCGCGCTGGTCGCTGCGGCCGACGGCTCAATCGACCCGTCAGAGCGGCAGAAGACCGCCTCGTACATCGCGTCGAACGAGATCCTCGCCATCTTCCCGCCCGACGAGCTCCGAACGAAGTTCGCCGACTACTGCCTGAAGCTCGAACGCGACTACGACTTCGGCAAGATCGACGTTCTCCAAGCCATCGGCAAGTTGAAGAAGAAGCCCGATCAGGCCCGAGCGGTCATTCAGATCGGCATCATCATCGGTGCGGCCGACGGCAACTTCGACGACCACGAAAAGAAGGCGGTGCGTGAGGCGTGCTTCGCCTGCGGCATCGACCCGAACGAGTTCGACGTCTGACCGTCGTTTCAGGAGGCACGGCGCGTTCCCGCCCGGTCTGGGAGCGCGCCCCTACCAGTGGCGGATGCGGACGGTCTGGGTGGAGATCGCCAGCGGTCGTCCGTCGAGGTCCCAGAGCCACACGGTGCCGTGGCCGTACGCCCCGAGCATGTCGTAGGTGATCTCGAGCAGCACCCAGGCCGACGGTTCCCACGCCGCAGCCGCCGGCAGCATCCGCAGCGTCGCGTCGAGGCTCACCCCGTACAACTCGGGGCCCTGAACCAGGCGAACCCCATACGGCACATGGTCGCTGAGGAGGGCCAGCGCCGAGGCCGGTCCGGACGACGCGGTGGCCTCGACCCATCGGGCCCACAGCACCACGGTGGACGGGGTCACCCCGGCCACCCGCACGTCGAGCGTCTCGGTGATGGAGCCGGCAAGCGGGTTCTGGTACTCGCGCGGCCTGCACTGCTCCGGGTTGGCGACCACCGGGGCGCCACGGGAGCGTTCCCCGGCGCCCCAGGTTGCTCCCGGGTCGGGCGGGTCGGGCGGGTCGGGCGGGTCGGGCGGGTCGACCGACCCGGAAGGGCCCAGCGCGCCGAGGGTCGCCGAGACCAGCGCCACGGTGACCGACCCCTGCACCGCGCTGGCCCGGGCTTGGGTCGCGCCCGTCCCGGCGACGAGCACCTCGGTGGCGATCGTCAGGGGTTCACCCAGGCGGCCGGTGTTCACGAACTGGGCTGCCGCCGAGATGGTGGGCCGTTCGACGGCGAGCTCGAGCGCGGCCAGAGCGGCACCGAACGCGACGCCGCCGAAGAGACGATCGCCGGTGCACCACCGCTGCTCGACAGAGAAGACGAACGGCCCGCGTCGGGTGTCACCGTCGGCGGCGACCACCATCACGGCAGGCGGACCTCCTTGGTGACCGAGATCGTGCCGCCGTGGAAGAACAGTGACCGTCCGGCATCGGCGCCGACCACGAACACCTGATACGCCTTGGCCGTCGGGCACACCGGCAGCATCGTCTCGGGCTCGTCGATCAGGTGCAACAGCTCGGGGTGCGACACCTCGAAGCTCTTCATGGGCTGGTTGAGCATGAGCACCCGGAACGGCAGGCGCGCCCGCTCCCACAGGCCCTCGGCGATGTCGGTGGGCGACCAGCCCCCCACAGCGAAGGCCTCGGCGTGCTCAGGGCACATGAGGATGAGGTTGTGGAAGTCGCCACTGAACGGGTACCCCGCCGACAGGTCGGCCGGCGTCTTCACCAGCCAGACGCCGTTGCTGGGTGTGGCACAGGCGTTGGAGGCCACGGTGGCGAAGTTCTCGACGAGCTTGTCGGGCTCCCAGTTCTGGAAGTCGAACAGCTCGCAGACGCCGTAGGGCACGTTGACCGTGACGGTCGTCGCCTCCGCTGAGAAGCCCTGTTGCACCCGCCACGGCTCCCAGGGGTTGCGGGCTTCGTTCTCGGCGACGCAGGCCGAGAACTTCATGGAGTTCCCGATGGTGTCCATGTCGGAGACGCCGGGATAGGAATGGCCGACGTTCATCATCACGAGGCGGAGCGTGCGCCCGATCACCACGTTGACGTGCGAGATCGAGCCCGGGCCGAGCGCGCAGATGCCGGAGTTCATCCCGATCGCCTCGGCGTACGGTCCGCTCACCAACACCACGGGCGCTTGCGGACCGGTCGACATGGCCCAGGTGCGCAAGCCGATCGTGGGATCGAGAACGCAGTCCATCATCGCCAGGATCACCGGCATGTGGGTCGGGCTGGCGCCGGCCATCACCGCGTTTGCCGCGATCTTCTCGACCGTCCCGATGCCGTCGCCCGGCGCGAAGATCCCGACCAGGTCGTCGGCGGCCCGCCCGCTCCCCGCGACCATGGCGGCGACCTTCTCGGGTGTCGGGGCGACGAGCGGCAACCCGTCGGACCAGCCCGCCGCGATGAACTCGACGTTCATCCGGTCCCAGGCGCCGAGCAGGTCGTCGCCGTCGTAGTGCAACACGGGATCCTCGACCAGGTTCACGTGTTGGAAGACAGGCACGGCGGTGAGCCGCTCACGTCCCCGGGTGAGCGCGTCGAGCACCTGGTTCATGGCCCCGTCGACCATGGCGTTAATGGTCGCCGGGTCGCGGTTGGTGAAGGGTTGGGTGACCTCGGCGATGGGCAGCTCGGGGACGCCGAAGACGTTCGAGCTCCAATGGGCGTCCTCGACGAACTCCGACGACGTCCAGGCAACGGTGGGAACGCCTCGGCGTTCCAGCGCGCTCATGTCACGCATGAGCCACGAGGTGCACGCGCCTCAATCGGCGGTGGCACCCACCACGACGTCGCACTCGGCTTCCATGAGGTCGAGCTGCTCGGGGCTGGCGAAGCGGGTGAGCCCGCCCTTGGCCCCGAACACGTCGACGAACCGCAGCCCGGTGTAGAGCCGCTCGAGGTTCTCGCGGGTGCGAGCGAGCCCGATGTCGCCCAGGGGCTTGCCGTTCCAGAACAGTCCGACGGTGAGGCCATCGAGGGTGCCCGGGCGGGGTGCGGGCTCGTAGCGCTCGGCTTCCTGGGTCGAAGCGAGGGGCCGGGCGATGGGGTTGACGATCGTCAGTCGGGTCATGACGGCATTCTGCCCGGCGCGGTGCCTCGCCGCGCTCGTTCACGCAGGACCAGCTTGTCGACCTTGCCGGCAGCGTTGGTGGGCAGGCCCTCGACCAGCACGACCTGGCGGGGAGCCTTGAAGTTCGCCATGTGCGCTCGGCACCACGCCACGAGCTCCTCCGCCGTCGAGCTCGGACCCTCCGGACCCCCCGGGTCGTCGGCACCGTCGACACCGCCGACACCGTCGGAGCGCAGCACCGCGTACGCCACGGTGACCTCACCCAGACGCTCGTCGGCGACACCGACGACCGCCACCTGGGCCAGCGCCGGGTGGGCCAGCATCAGGTTCTCGACCTCGGCCGGGTACACGTTGAACCCGCCGACGATCACCATGTCCTTGAGCCGATCGGTGATCACCAGGTTGCCCTGCTGGTCGAGGCGGCCCACGTCGCCGGTGTGGACCCAACCCTCGGTGTCGATGGTCTCGGCCGTACCCGCGGGATCGTCGAGGTAGCCCGCCATGGTCCCGATGCCCCGCACCAGGATCTCACCGGTGCGCTCGGCGTCGCCGGAGCTGGGCCCGTCGACGCGGCCGGTGCCGGTACGGGGCCCGTCGACTCGAGTGGGGTCCATCGCTGCTATGCGCACCTCGACACCGGGGATGGGCCGCCCCGAGGTGTGGGCGATGACCTCCGGCGGATCGTCGGCGGAGCAGATCGTGGCGACGCCTGTCGTCTCGGTGAGCCCGTAGCTCGTGATCACGCTCTCGAAGGGCAGCTCGGCACGGATGCGTCGGATCAGCTCGACAGGCACGGTGGCGGCGCCCGTCACGCACAGCCGCAGGCTTTTGAGATCGAACCGACCGCGATCGGGATGGGCGAGCAGCGAATGGAAGATCGTCGGCGGCCCCTGCATCACGGTGATCCGCTCGCGCTCGATGAGCTCGAGGGCGGTGTCGGCGTCGAAGAGCGGCACCGGCACCATGGTCGCCCCGGCGGTGATGCACGCCAGGATGCCCGTCTTGTGCCCGGCAATGTGGAAGAACGGGCTCGAGATGAGGTAGCGATCGCCGGGACCGAGGCCGACGGCGTCGGTCCAGATGCGGGTCGTGTCGACCATCGCCCGATGGCGCAGCATCGCCCCCTTCGGAGCGCCGGTGGTGCCGCTGGTGTACTGGACATGGCTGATGTCGTCGGGCCCCACGTTCGGGAGCGCTCCCGACACCGTCGTGTCGAAGACCGCCATGGCGTCGACGCCGAGGAGCACCATGCGCTCGAGCGTCGGGAGCGCGATGCCGGTGTCGGCCAGGGCCTGCGGGAAGTCGAGACCGAGAAAGCCCATGCTGGTGAACAGGATCCTGGCTCGCGACCGGTTCAGGATGTCGGTCGCCTCGACCCCCTTGTAGCGCGTGTTGAGCGGCACGACCGTGGCGCCGGCTGCGAGCACACCGAGCGCGGTGATGATCCACTCGGCCGAGCTCGGCGCCCAGAGAGCGACACGATCACCCGTCGAGATGCCGTCGCGCACGAGCGTCGCCGCATGCCGGTCGACCTCGCCGGCGAGCTCGGTGAAGGTCCAGCGCCGCTCCCCCACGACGAGCGCCTCACCGTCGGGCCAACGGCGGGCGGCGTCGCGCACCACGTCCGGGATCGTCACAGGCTGGTGGCGAGAAACGCTCACTACGGGCAACTCGCTGGAGTGAAGGTGACCCTGACGATCGAGTTGGTCTTGACGATCGATCCATCGGCCAGATCCTGGGCGATGACGACGTTCGATCCGACACCGGATTGACAAGCGCCCATCGTGTACGTGGCCTGGAGGGCAGCTTGGAGCACGAGCGCCGGTGCCTGCGAGTTCCGGTCGGCACCGAGGAGGTTGGGGACCGTCGTGCAGGTCTCGTAGATGTCGATGCTGGCCGGCTGCTGGAAGAACATGGCAGTCCCGGCCGGAGGGCTCTGGGCGTGCACCGTGCCGAACAGGCTGGGATCGGTGTTGCCGTTGCACTTCAGGCTCTCGGTGTACGCGAAGTAGCCCTGCGGCTTGAAGCTGCGCTGGAGGTCGGTGACTGCTGAACGGGCCGCCGCTTGGCTGAGGCCGATGACGTCGGGCATGAGCACCGGAGCGAGCGTCGTGCTCGTCGCGGGTGACGTGGTGGCTACCGGCGGCGGAAGCGGGGGCCCTGGCGCCAAGACCGCCATGGCGACGACGCTCGGCCAATCGACCGCACCGGCACTCGCCAGCCGATCGCCGAACGATCCGCCGGCCAGGAACTCCATCGTGAGGAACGGCATGCCGCGTGCGGTGGTGCCCGATTCGAAGATCGTGACGATGTTGGGGTGGTCCGACAACGCCCCGAGGGCCTTGCGCTCGCGGTCGAAACGCTGCAACGCCTTGGCGTCGACGACGGATGTGAGCACCTTCACGGCGACCACCCGATCGAGCTCCGCTTGGCGGGCCCGGTACACGATCCCGAACCCGCCCCGACCGATCTCGAGGACGTTCTCGTAGCCGGGGATGCCGAGAAGCGGCGAAGCATCGTCGGTCGAGAACGCCATCGGCCACCTCCTGCCTCGCCGGCTGTCGAAACGGTACCGGGTTGATCCCCCCGATGCCACGGCGATACCGAAACATCGTTCGAACCCGTTGGCTAGCGTCTCGAGGCGTGACGATGTCCGGGGAGCTTCCCGACTTCTGCTTCCCCGACGAGCTCGCAGCGTTCCGGCGTGGGCTGCGTGAGCAACTGGCCGGGTGGATGAGCGAGGGAACCGACGCCGATCGCGACGGGCGCGATCTCACCGGTTGGTCGGAGCGGTTCGAGTCGTCGGTGCTACGCAAGGCCGGCGCCGCCGGGCTTCTCGGTGTCAGCCTGCCCGTCGAGCACGGTGGCCAGGGCCGTCCGCGCTCGTTCCAGGCCGTGGTGTCGCACGAGGCGGCCTACCACGACGCGCCGCTCATCGACACCGCGGTGGCTCTCGTCGCCCCGACGGTCATCCAGTTCGGGAGCCCGGCTCAGAAGGACGCCTTCCTTCCCCCGGCCATCGCCGGCACCATCAACGCCGCCATCGCCTACACCGAGGCCGGCGCCGGCTCCGACCTGGCCGAGATCACCACGACGGCCTTCCCCGACGAGCACGGCGCCGACGGCGAGCCGACCGCCTTCGTGATCGACGGCGAGAAGGTGCTCGTGACCGGTCCGCACAAGGCGCACTGGTGCCTCACCATCGCCCGCACCGAGCCGGGGACGGTTCGCAACCAGGGCCTGTCGATGCTGCTCGTGCCCATGTCGACGCCCGGGGTCGAGGTCGAACGGGTCCGCACCGCCAACGGCTGGGACCTCGGGACGATCCGCTTCAACGGGGCGATCGTCGGCGCCGAGGCGCTGCTGGGCGAACGATCCCGGGGCTGGCGTCAACTCGGTGCGGCGTTGCTCAACGAGCGTTCGGGCATGGCCTGGCTGGGCTGGGCCCGGCGCAACCTCGAGGCCCTGGTCGAGCTGGCCCGGGGAACCCGCGACCCCACGGTGCGCGACGAGCTCGCGTCACTGGTCACCCGGTTCTGGCTGGGGATGCGCTTCGCGGAGCGGGTCCTGTGGGCCCAGGACGTCGGAGGGGCGCCGGTCGTCGAGTCGGCCTCGGTGAAGGTCTGGGCGACGGAGCTCCTTCAGGGCATCGCCCGCTCGGGTTCCCGGCTGTTGGGCCCGGACGTGCTCGCGGCGCCGGGCTGGTTCGCCCAGCCTCCGCTCGGCCGATGGTTCGCCTACGAGGCCGTCGAACGGCTGCACCCCACGTTGAGCGTCGGCGCCAACGAGATCCAACGCACCACCATCGCCCAACTGGGGCTGGGCCTACCCCGAGAGCCGGGTTGAGGCACGATGGCCGCCGAATACGACGACCCCCCGGCGCCGGCCAGGAGCGACGGCGCGGCACCCGTTGGCTGGCCGACCGATGGGGCGACCCCGGCCCGGCGCGCTGCCGACGCGGTGCGGTCGCTCATGCGGACGATGGTCCACTCGGCCGCTCCCGCCGGCCTCATCGAGGAGATCGCCGACGAGGCCACTCGGCTCGCTGCCGAGCTCGCGCCCCACGCTCGCACCTCACGCTACGAGGACACTCCCGGGGCGACCGTCCGCTCGGGCGACAACACGGCGATCATGGAGACCCACACCGTCGTCGGCCCGGCCAACCCCATGGCGCCGCCGCTCGTGCTCGAACGCTTCGCCGACCGGGTCGTCGGACGGGTCAGGTACACGCTGCAGTACGAGGGCCCGCCGGGGATGCTGCACGGCGGCTACCTCGGCACGGCCTTCGACTACGTGCTCGCAGCCGCTTCGTCGCTGTCGGGTCAGCTCTGCATGACCGCGTCGATGACGGTCAACTACCGAGCGGCCACGCCCTTGAACACCGACCTGCTCTTGGAGGCCCGCGTCGAGCGGGTCGAGGGGCGCAAGGTGTTCACGATCGCCACCTGCGTGACCAGCGACGGGTCGGTGACCGCCGACGCCACCGGTCTGTTCATCGCCGTCGACCCGTCCCGGTACCAGTTCGAGGGTCGCATTCGGACCTGATGTCCGAGTCCTTCTCCAAATTTGTGCAGGAATCGTCGCGAGGCGACGATTCCTGCACAAATTTCGGCGTCGGCGACGCCGGCGGCGTCGGTGGGGGGCATCGGTGGGCAACTGGGTGGAAGGGTCAGGACCGCTCGCCGGGGTGCGCGTGCTCGAGATCGCGCTGCTCGCCCCCGACAGTGTCGGGATGCACCTGGCCGATCTCGGCGCCGAGGTCATCAAGATCGAGGAGCCGGCACGGCCCGACTACGTGCGGACCACGGGCGGGCCGCACATCGATGGCCTCTCGGTGCTGCACTGGCATTGGAATCGGGGCAAGCGGAGCCTGGGCCTCGACCTCCGCAGCCCAGAAGGCCGCGCTGTGTTCGCCGAGCTGGTGACCGTCTCCGATGTCGTGATCGAGGGACTCCGCGCCGGAGCGTTGGCCCGCATGGGGTTTCCGATCGACCGCTTGCTCGAGCTCAATCCCATGGTCGTGTTCGCATCGGTCTCCGGGTACGGCTCGACCGGGCCCTACGCCACGGCGCCGGCCCACGGGGTCGCGTTCGACGCCTACGCCGGGCTCGTCCCGCCCGTCGCCGGGCCTGACGAGTTCGTGAGCCTGGGCCTCGGCGCCACCGACATCGGCACCCACGCCGGCGGCCTCTACGGGGCGCTGGGCATCGTGGCCGCGCTCTTGCAGGCCCGGGCCCGCGGCCGTGGGGCAGCCGTGGAGATCGCCCAGGCCGACGCCGCAGCCGGATGGGCCTTCAGCCGCATCGAGGCGTCACGAGCCCGCCGCGACGGCCTGCTGGCGCCGAGAGCGCCGGCGGGGTCCTCAGTGCCGGCGGCCGACCTCGACATGAGCGAGGCCGTCCGCTACCAGTACTACGCGACGCTCGACGGCCATCTCCTCGTGATGGCCTCCGAGCGGGTGTTCTGGCACAACCTCTGCGCGGCGGTCGACCGTCTCGATCTCTACGAGCGCTGGCCCGGCGCCGAGGTGGCCGAGCACGCCCGGGGCAACCGTGAGCTACGCCGCGAGCTCGCGGCGATCTTCGCGACCCGTACCACGGCCGCATGGATCGACTTCGGTATCGCGCACAACGTGCCCATCGCGCCCGTGCACCATCCCGATGGCCCCGTCGACGATCCCCACTTCGCCGCCCGCACCCACTGGAGCACGCCCACCGCCGGCCCGGCCACGATCGCGACCCCGTTGCGCTTCAGCGACGGGCTGCCGTCGCCCGCCACCGCGCCCACGCCGGGCCAGCACACCGACGACGTGCTGCGCTCGGCGCTGGGCTACGACGACGCCCGTCTGGGCGCCCTGCGAAGCGCCGGCACCATCGCCTGAACCCGTACCACCGCTCCAACTGTCAGCGTGAGAGGCCGGATACGGCCCTCCACGCTGACAGTTGGCAGGACTCCGGCAGCGCGCTACTTGTCCTTCACGGCAGCGGCGACGATCGGATGCGGGATCGGCGTCCCGCCGAGCGAGCCGAAGAACGGTTGGTCGCTGAAGTTGAAGATGCCGCCGTCGCTGGCGACCATGAGATAACCCGTGCCATTGCGGATCATCCCGTTGACCGGTTGGTTGAGCCGCACCGCGCCCATCGAACCCCGGAACGTCGCATCGCCGAACGCGAACACGCCCCCGTCGCTGGCTACGAGCCAGTAGCCCCGGTTCGTGGGCGTCGGGACCAGCCCAACGACCGGTTGGTTGAGGACCATGTTGCCGGTCGAGCCCGAGAACAGGGCGTCACCGAACGCGAAGACGCCGCCGTCAGAGCCGACCATGAAGTACCCGGCCCCGGTGGGCGTGGGAATCGAGCCGAGAACCGGTCCGTTGAGGGCCACGCCCGAGAGGTCGCCGAAGGTCCGCGCGTCGCCGTAGCCGAACACCCGTCCACGGTTGGTGAAGACCCAGTACCCACCGTTGCTCGGCGTCACAGAGATCGATGCCGCTCGCTCGCCGCCGGCTCCGTCGACGGGGGCGTTGCCCGGCGCGCCGAACGCGGCCGCGTCTCCGTAGGAGAACACCCGCCCGATCCGGTCGAGCACGAGATAGCCCTTCCCCGACGGGGTCGACTCGACATCGACGGCCGTCACCCCGAAACCCAGCTGCGACTTGGGTTCACCGAGGAACGCGGCCCCTCCGAAGGGGTAGACGGTGCCGTCGCGACCGAGCATCCAGTATCCGGGGCCGACGGCCGGCGCGCCCACCACGAGCCCGTTGCCGGTGAGAACCAGCGACGCGACCTTCATACGGCGCTGTCCCTGGGACATGCACGTACCCGCCGACTGGCACGCCGGGAAGGCGGGATAGTTGGTGTACGGGGCGTTCCAGAAGTGGTAGGCCACCCGGAGGTTGCCCTCCAGGTCGACGAACGGCGCCGGAGCCCCCGGACCGAGCTCGCTGCCCCGAGACGCGAGCAGTGGGTTGTTCGGGTTCTTGGTACAGGGTCCGACCGGCGTGGCGCACTCTGCGTATCCCGCGGCGTAGTTGGCTGACGGCCATTCGTTCCCCGAGTAGAACAAGAACAGCCGGCCCTGCCACCGCACCATGGCCGGGTTCTCGATGAGGTTCCCCTCCCAGGGCTGGTCGGTGAAGAGCAGGCTGACGGCCGACGAGTCCGGGGCGAATCCGGTGCCGGCAGCGTCGAGCTGGCGGATCCAGACGCGAGTGGGTTGCAAGCCCGGCACTCCTTCGCTCTTCCAGAGCAGCCACGGCGTCCCGGTGGCCGGGTCGACGAACGGCTGCGGGTCGATCGAGCCGGCCGGATCGCTGTCGCAGACGAGGGGGCCGCTCGTCGTGTCACGGAACGGTCCGATCGCTGCGGTGGCCGTGGCAACACTGATGCAGAAGCGGCCCGGGTTCCCGGCCTGGGTCCGCACCGTCGAGAACGCCACGTACGTCGAGCCGATCTTCGTTACGCCGGGCGCCCGCAGCTCCTTGGCCAGCCGCTGCCCCGGGTTCACGTCGGTTCCCCAGCTCGGCGCCTGCACCAGGGCGTCGTTGTAGAACGGGTCGGAGTTGTAGGGGTTGGGGCTGTACCGGGGCCGGGCCGTCCAGGTGACGGCGTCGGTCGAGGTCATGACCGGGAGGTAGGCCCCTCCCGTGGTCGTGGCGTAGGCGTAGTAGCGGCCCCCGTCGACCAGGATCGCCGGGTCGGGGAAGTTCTGCGTGTACGGCCTGTTCGGCTCGAACCACGGCGCCCCGGGATAGGCGCCGGCCGGCTGGGCGCTCGAGGCCGCGAGCATTGCCGCGCTAAACATCGCCGCGAGCAACACGGCGGATACAGAGTGCGAGCGACGTCCTCGGAGGATCACCCCTCAAGTATCGGCGCTGACGTGAGCCGGAACAGCGCGGCCTGGGTCAAATGCTCGATAACTCAGTTCCGGGGGACCTCCGACCAGGGGCGGTCGCGGTCGACCCGCACGTCGCCGGGGAGGCCGAGGACGCGCTCACCGAGGATGTTGCGCATCACCTCCGACGTGCCGCCCTCGATGCTCTGCGCCCGCATCCGCAGGAACAGCTTGCGGTCGTTGAACCGTTCGAGCATTCCCTGGCCCTCGGTGGGCCGGCGGAAGCTGTAGTCGACGCCGACCATCGACGCCGGCCCCAGGATCTCGCAGAAGAACTCGGTGATGCGCTTGTTGAACTCGGCCGTCGCCAGCTTGCCCACCGACCCTTCAGGACCGGGAACGCCCACCGTGCGCGCGCCCGACGACCGCATGTTGGTGAGCCGGATGGTCTCGGCCTCGATCCACAAGCGGGTCAACCGATCACGCCGGATGGCGTCGCGATCCTCGGCCGGAACCGCCAGCCACAACTCGAGCGCCCGTCCGATCATCCCCGAGCCCCGGGGCGGCACGCCGCCGCCCAGCGAGACGCGCTCGTTCATGAGCGTGGTGAGCGCGACGTGCCAGCCCTGGCCGACGTCGCCGAGGCGCTCGGCGTCGGGGATGCGCACGTCGGTGAAGAAGACCTCGTTGAACTCGGCCTCGCCGGTGAGCTGCCGGAGCGGGCGCACGTCGACCCCGGGCGCGTGCATGTCGACGACGAAGTACGACAGTCCCTTGTGCTTCAAGGCGTTCGGGTCGGTCCGGGCGACGAGCATCCCCCAACGGGCGAGATGCCCGAGCGACGTCCAGACCTTCTGCCCGTTGACGATCCACTCGTCGCCGTCGCGGACGGCCATCGTCGACAAGCCGGCCACGTCGGAGCCGGCGCCGGGCTCGCTGAACATCTGGCACCAGATCTCCTCGCCGGTGAACAGCGGCCGCAGATACCGCGCCTTCTGGGCCTCGCTGCCGTGGGTGACGACGGTCGGCGCGCCCATCCCCCACCCGATCGGGTTACGGCTGAAGGGCTCGGGCGCACCGGCGGGGCCGAGGCGGCTCCCGATGGCCACCTGGTGCTTCGGCGACAGGCCCAGCCCGCCGTGGCCGACAGGGAAGTGGACCCACGCCAGCCCCAGGTCGAACTGGGCTCCGAGGAACACCCCGGCTGGAGTCGACGTGGGCGGGTGCTCGGTGAGCAGACGGTCGCACAGCTCGAGGACGGTCGCCTCGTCCACGTCGGAGAGTTCGCTCGCGCTCAGGCTCATGGCCGAGATGGTGCCATGGACACCCGTCGTGAGGCACGATTGGGCCATGACCATGACTCAGCCCCACGCAGTCGACCTCTTCGACAACGGCATCTGGGCCCGGGCCGTTCCCCATGACGTGTTCAGGGAGATGCGGGCCACCCCCGGGCTGGTGCACTCGGACGCGACCGATCGCAACCAGGCGTTCTGGTCGGTCGTGCGGATGGCCGACGTGCTGTCGGTCTCGCGTCGACCCGAGATCTTCTCGTCACGCCCGGGGCCGTTCGCCTGGCCCCTCCAGCCCGATGCGCCCGACATGCCGCTGCTCATCAGCCTCGACCCGCCGATCCACACCCGCATGCGGCTGCTGGTCAACAAGGGCTTCACCCCACGGCGGGTGGCCGGGATGGAGGCGCGCATCCGCGCCCTCGTGAAGCGGATCGTCGAAGGGGCCGCAGCCGCCGGCGAGTTCGACTTCGTCAACCAGGTCGCCGTCGAGCTGCCACTGCAGGTGATCGCCGAGCTCGTGGGCGTCCCCGAGGCCGATCGTCACCAGGTGTTCGAGTGGACCGAGGTCACCATGAGCGGGGACGACCCCGAGTACGTCCACACCCCCGAAGACCAGATGGCGGCCATGGCCTCGATGTACATGTACGCCGAAGGGATGTGCGAGGAACGGCGATCGAGTCCCCGCGACGACCTCATCTCGGTGCTGCTCGCCGCCGAGATGAAGCGCGAGGACGGCACCGTCGACCGCCTCACCCAGCACGAGATCGACGTCTTCTTCCTCCTGCTGCAAAACGCCGGCTCCGAGACCACCCGCAACCTCATCACCCACGGAACGCTGGCCCTCATGGAGCATCCCGACCAGCATGCGCTGCTCGCCGCCGACCCCGAACGCATCCCCGTCGCCATCGAGGAGCTGCTGCGCTACGTGACGCCCGTCCACCACTTCGCCCGCCGCGTCACCCACGATGTCGAGATCGCCGGCCAGCAGATCGCCGAGGGGGAGATGGTGATCATGTGGTACCCGTCGGCCAATCGCGACGAGGCGTTCTTCGGGCCCACGGCCGACCAGCTCGATCTGCTGCGCCAGCCCAACGAGCACGTGGCCTTCGGGGCCGGTGGCCCCCACTTCTGCCTCGGCGCGTCGCTGGCCCGTCTCGAAGCCCGGGCCATCTTCGACGCCATCGTCGAGCTCGTGCCCCGCCTTGAGCTGACGGGGCCCGTCGAACGGCTCCGCTCGAACTTCGTGAACGGCATCAAGCACATGCCCGTCCGACTGCGCTGACGCACTCGGAGACCGACTCGGTGGAGGAGCGCTGGGCCCATGGACCGGCTCGACCTGATGGATCCCGACCTGTTCCGGTCGGGCGTGCCCTACGACTACTTCGCGTGGCTGCGCCGCCACGATCCCGTGGCCTGGCACGACGAACCGGCCGAGACCGGTGGACGGGGCTATTGGCTCGTCACCCGCCACGACGACGTCGTGGCCGCCAACCGTGACTGGCAGACCTACTCGAACGCGCTGCGGGGATCGTCGCTCGAGGACCCCCGCAGCGACGAGGAGCTGGCCTTCAGGCAACGGATCTTCGTGAACCAGGATCCCGACGACCACACCCGCACCCGGCGGCTCGTGAGCCCCGCGTTCACGCCGGGCCGGGTGCGGCAGTTCGCAGGGTTGGCCCGCGACGTGGCCCGGCGAACCGTCGACCGGCTACTCGACGAGGGCCGGGGCGACTTCCACGACGGGTGCGCGACGCCGATGGGCTTCGAGGTTCCGGCGGCCATGTTCGGCATCCCGGCCGACGATCACGACCGGATGCTGGAGTGGTCGCTCATGATCTCGCTGGCCCAAGAGCCCGAGCTCAACCCCTCGGGCAAGCCCCGGCCCGAGATCCAGATGGTGGCCGTCGACTACGCCCGGGAGCTCTTCGCCCGGGTGCGCCGCGACCCCGACGCCCACCCCGGCATCGCTGCCGACCTCGTGCGCTCCGAGATCGTCCGCCCTGACGGCACCGTCGACCGCATGACCGACGACGAGCTGGCGCTGTTCGTCCTCGTGACCGTGGTGGGTGGGGTGGGGACGGTCGCCCACACGCTGTCGGAGGCCGTCTCGGCCTTCGTGGAGCGGCCCCAGCTGCTCGACGAGCTCCACCGGGTGCTGGAGCTCGGCGGCCCCGATGCCGAGTGCCCGGCGACACTGGTGGAGGAGTGCGTGCGCTGGGCGTCGCCGGCCATGAACTTCCGCCGCACGGCGACCGTCGACCACGAGCTGCGCGGGCAGCAGATCAAGGCCGGCGACAAAGTGGTGCTGTCGTTCTCGTCGGCCAACCGCGACGAGCGCGTGTTCGCCGACCCCGATCGGCTCGACCCGTGGCGCAGCCCCAACGACCACGTGGGCTTCGGCGGGGGCGGGCCGCACTTCTGCATCGGCGCCCAGGTCGGCCGCATGGAGGTGCGCTCGATGCTCACCGAGGTCGTTCGCCGGGTGGCCCGCTTCGAGCTCGACGGCGATCCGGTGCGTCTGCGGGCCAACCAGTTCGCCGGGTTCCTCCACTACCCGGTGCGGGCCGTCGCCCGGTAGTCAGGCATTGACTATCCCTCGTTGGCCCGGAGTTAGGCGAGTTGCGTGTTCTTCGGGCTCGCCGTGAGCCCCAACACGGCTTCGCGCCGCTCGAAGAGCTCCTCGGCCGCGCTCTGCGCCCGGCTGCGGACGGTCTCCACGTCGACGGTCGTGACCTGTCCATCGGCCACGAGCTGCCGGCCGTCGACCCACACGTTCGACACGTCGCGCCCCGACGCCGAGAACACCAGATGCGCAGCCGCGTTGAAGTTCTTGCCGTGCAGCAGCGGCGTGAAGTGCAGCCTGCGCAGGTCGACCGTGACCACGTCGGCCCGCTTGCCCACCTCCAGCGAGCCCGAGAGATCGCCCAGACCGAGCGCCGTGGCCCCGTCGAGCGTGGCCATGTCGAGGATGTCCCAGGGATCGCCGGTCGTCGGGTCGAGTGTGGAGACCTTCTGCAGCAACGACGCGAACTTCATCTCCTGGATGATGTCGAGGTTGTTGTTCTCCTTCTCGCCGTCGCTGCCGAGCCCCACGTGGATGCCGGCGCGGCGGTAGTCGCCAACCCGGGCCGGCCCGGACGAGAGCTTCATGTTCGAGCACGGGCAGTGCGCAACGCTGGTGCCCGTCTGGGCCATGAGCTCGATCTCGCGGTCGTCGAGCCAGACGCAGTGCGCGACGACCGTGCTCGGACCGAGGATGCCCCGGTTGTAGAACTCCTCGATCGGTCGGCGCCCGAACCGCTTGAGCGTCTCTTGCACCTCCCAGATCGACTCCGACGAGTGCGTGTGGATGCCCGTGCCGAACTCGGCGGCGAGGTCGGCGGCGGCCCGGAACATCTCGGCCGAGCAGTACATGATGTGCTCGAGGCCGACCCAGGTGCGGACCCGGCCGTCGGAGGCGCTCAGATGGGTCTCGAGCAGGCGGCGGTTGGTCTCGAGCGTCTCGAAGTAGTCGTAGAGATCCGCCGTGTAGGGCACGAGGGTGGCTCGGATGCCGATCTCGTCGGCGGCGCGAGCCGAGCCGTCCATGAAGCGCCACATGTCCATGACCGACACCGTGCCGGCGAGGAGCCCTTCGGTGTAGGCCATGTACGACGCGGCCTCGGCGATCTCGGGCGTCATCACCTTGTGGGCCGGGTCGACGTAGCTCTCGAGCCAGTCCCACAGCGACATCGACTCGGCCGTGCCCCGCAGCAACCCACTGTGCAGATGGCAGTTGTGCAGGCCGGGGATGACGGCCTGGCCTGTCGCGTCGATCACCGTTGCCCCGGCGGCTCTCGGGTCGGCGTCGAGCTCGGCGACGGAGCCCACCGCGACGATGCCCGTCCCCTCGATCAGCACCGAACCCGGGTCGTGCACGACCTTGCGCCCTTCGCAAGGAATCACGATCCCGTTCCGAATCAAAGTCGTCGCTGTGGTGGTCACATCGGGCAGGCTAACAACACACATCTTCAACTGTCAGTGTCACGCCCCGGATACGGGGCGCCACGCCGACAGTTGCAGGGGAGGGGCCCGTGACCGAACGCCGACGAGTGCAGCTGGTTGTCAACGGTGAGGCGCGCACGATCGATGTCGACGTCAGGACGCTGCTGAGCGACGTCTTGCGCCACGAGCTCGGCCTGACCGGCACGCACGTCGGCTGCGAGCAGGGTGTGTGCGGCGCGTGCACCGTCATCTGGGACGACAACCCGGCACGCTCGTGCCTCGCGCTCGCCCCCCAGGCCGAAGGCGCCCGGATCGAGACGATCGAGTCGGTCGCGGCCGCGGTGGCGGTCGGCGGCGGCGACACCGGCTTCGCCGAAGGTGCCGGCGGCCTTGGAGCGCTGCACCCCTTTCAGCGCGCCATGCACGAGCTGCACGGCCTCCAGTGCGGGTTCTGCACCGCGGGGATCGTCATGACCGTCGTGGCAGCCGAGCGGGCCGGCTGGAGCCGCGACGAGACCCTCGATGCCCTCGGCGGCCACGTGTGCCGCTGCACGGGGTACGTGAACATCCGGGCCGCCGTCGAGCGCGCCTGGCAGGAGCTGGGGCTCACACGATGAGATCGATGCACGCGACGGGGGTGCCGAGGCCTCGGTACGTGGGCCAGCGCCTGCCCCGGCGCAACGATGGGAGGCTGCTGCGCGGGCTGGGGCGCTTCGTCGACGACATCGAGCTCCCGGGCATGGCGCACGCCGCGATCGTGCGCTCCCCCATCGCCCACGGCATCGTGCGGTCCTTCGACCCCTCAGCGGTCGAAGGCGCCGCGCTCGTGTTGGGACCGTCCGAGATCGATGCCGCCACCCATTCCGTCCCGGTCCTGTGGACGCTGGGTGTCCAGCTCCAGACCTCGACGCGCGTCGCCGACGGCCGGGTCAGATACGTGGGCCAGCCGATCGGCGTGGCCGTGGCCGGCTCCCGGTACACGGCCGAGGATGCCGTCGACCAGATCGTCGTCGACTTCGAGGAGCTGCCCATCGTGGCCGACGCCGAAGCGGCGCTGGCCCCCGGGGCGGCACTCCTGTACCCCGAGTACGGCACCAACGTGTTGAGCGCGTTCGAAGCCGGTGACAGCGCCGAGCACACCGATACCGTGTTCGCCGCCGCCGATCGTGTGCTGCGCCACCGGATGCACCTGGGCCGGATCGCCGGGATCTCGATGGAATGTCGCGGCATCGTCGCCGCCCCCGACCCGGCAACCGGCACGCTCACGATCTGGTCATCGAACCAGGCGCCCCATGCCATTCGTGACGCCGTCAGCGAGGTGCTCGGCTTGGCCCAGCACCGAATCCGGGTGATCGCCCCCGACGTCGGTGGCGCCTTCGGGCTGAAAGACCACGCCTACGACGACGAGCTGATGGTCTGCTTGGCGGCGCTGCGGCTCGGCCGTCCCGTCAAGTGGATCGAGGACCGCTCCGAGCACATGGTCGCGACCACGCACGCCCGCGACGATCACGTCGACGTCGAGGTCGCCTACGACGACGACGGGCGCCTGCGGGGCCTGCGACTCGATGCGGTCCGTGACACGGGCGGGCAGTTCGCCATCTTCGGCGGTGGACCGCTGTTCACCATGACCGGGATGGTTCCCGGGCCCTACACGTGGGATGCCGTCCGCAGCACCGCCAAGGTCGTTGCCAGCAACCGGACGCCGCTCGGGGCCTATCGGGGCTTCGGTCAGACCCAGGCCGCCTTGGTGAGGGAGCGGACCGTCGAGCTCGTGGCCCGGGCTCTCGGAACCGATCCCGTCGAGCTGCGGCTGCGCAACATGGTGCAGCCCGAGCAGCTTCCCTACACCATTCGGACATATATCACCTACGACAACGGCGATTACCCCACCTGCCTCGAGAGAGCCCGGGTTCTGGCGACGCAGTTCCCACCGGCGCCCGACGACGGCCGAGCGCGCGGTCTCGGATACTGCTTCTACGTGCAGATGGCCGGCATCGGCAACAGCACCACCAATCAGCTCATCGGCTTGGGCATCGGCGGTCACGAGACGGCCACCGTCCGCATGGAGCCCGACGGATCGGTTCGGATCTACACCGGTATCTCACCACACGGCCAAGGCCAGGAGACGACGTTCCTCCAGGTGTGTGCCGACCGACTCGGGCTCGACATCGACCGGATCGAGCTGATCGCCAACGACACCAACTCCACGCCCTATTCGGCCTACGGGACCGCGGCGTCCCGGTCGATGCCCGTCGGTGGCGGCGCTCTCGTTCTCGCGGCCGACAAGATCGCCGCCAAGGTGAAGGCCATTGCCGCCGAGATGCTCGAAGCAGCCGTCGACGACATCGTGCTCGTCGACGGCGCGGCCGCGGTGATCGGTACCAACGTGTCGGTCCCGATCGCTCGTGTCGCGCACCGGGCCTGGCAGGGCTTCTCCCTTCCTGCGGGCATCGAGCCCGGTCTGCTCGAGACAGCGGCCTACGACCCCGTCTCGGCGACGTTCTCTTACGCAGCCCACGTCTGTCGCGCTGCGGTCGATCGGACCACGGGCGAGGTCGAGATCGAGCACTACGCGGTCGTGCACGACTGCGGGACGATCGTCAACCCGCTCGTGGTCGAAGGCCAGATCCACGGCGGCATCGCCCAGGGCCTCGGCGCGGCGCTCTTGGAGGAGATCGCCTACAACGCCGACGGCCAGCCCATCACGACGACATTCCTCGACTACCTGGCGCCGGTGTCGGCATCGATGCCCGACGTGACCATCGAGCACATCCAGATCCCGTCGCCCCACACCCCCGGGGGCATGAAGGGCATGGGCGAAGGCGGAACCAATGGCGCCATGGCCTGCGTGGTCAACGCCGTCGCTGCGGCCCTGCCCGAGATCGCAGACCGCATCGACCGGACCCCGTTGTCGCCGTCTCGGCTGTGGGAGCTGTTGCAGAGCGCCCCGTGATCCCCCCACCCTGGTTCTTTGTGTCTGAGGTTGCTCCCGGCGTGGCCTCAGCCACAAAGAAGCGTCAGAGTGAGGCGACGAGCACCTCACGACAGAGCTCGGGAGTGCCCGTGATGGGGTTGTTCTTGAGGAGGTAGCTCGTCATGGCGTCGGCGACGATGCGGTCGTGGTCTTCGTCGCGTACTCCCGACTCCCGGAGCCCGGCGCCCAGACCGATGCGCTCGTTGAGTGCCCTGATCGTCGAGCCCGCCTGGGCTGCGGCCGTCTCGTCGTCGCCGTCGGAGACACCGAAGGCCCGTCCGATCCACGCCGTCTTGGCCAGCGCCGCCGAACGGTTGCAGTCGAGCGTGGCTGGCATGAGCGCGGCGCACAGGTACCCGTGGTGCAGGTCGTACAGGTACCCGACCGGCATGGCCACGGCGTGGAGGATCCCCAGCCCCGACTGCTCCTTCGCTAGGCCGCCCAACGCCGATGCGATCGTCATGGCCGAACGGGCCTCCAGATCGCGGCCATTCTCGACGGCCCGCTCGACATACCCGGCGACGAGTCGCATCGACTGCTCGGCCAGGGCATCGGAGATGGGGCTCGCCGCGCGACCCAGATACGCCTCCAGCGCGTGCGAGAGCGCGTCGATCCCGGTGGCTGCGGTGAGCCAGGGCGGCAACCCGACCATCAGCTCAGGGTCGAGGACCGTGAGCCAGGGCGCGGTGCCCGGACCGAACACGCCCTTCTTCTCGCCGGTCGCGTGGTCGACGAGCACCGACACCTTGGCCGATTCGGCGCCCGAGCCAGCCGTGGTGGGCACGGCCACCAGGGGCACCCCGGCGATCTCGATCTTTCGCTCGCCGGTCATGAACGCGTGCGACGAGCAACCATTGGCGGCGGCCGCTCCGATGATCTTCGCCGCGTCGATCGGGCTGCCCCCGCCGATGGCGACCAAGGCCTGGGCCCGAGTGGCCGTGAGCATCGCCGCGCCGGCGTCGACGTTTTCCACCGTGGGGTTCGACTTCACGTCGGTGAAGCGCTCGACGCCGATCCCCGCCTCGATGAGGAGCCGCTCGACCTGCTCGGCAATGCCCGCGTTGACGATCCCCGCGTCGGTGACCACCAGGACGCGCTCGACGCCTCGGGCAGCGAGCCGCCCCGGGATCTCACTGCGCCGGCCGGCACCGAACGCGAACTCGATGGGCGAGAAGTACTGGAACGGATCGAACACGCTGTCTCCGGGTCTCGTGCCTTTTCGGGCCGGCGTGGAAACCGACCTCGCGGTGATATCGCTCGCTGGCTCAGATGACGGGTGGGGTGGGATCACCGATATCGGCCAGGCCCAGGCGAGCCATGCGGCGGTTGAAGGCGACCCGTCCCGCCTCTTCGAGCTCGAAGGTACGCACGACACGGAGACGTACCCGCTCCTGCTGATCGTCGGTGACTGCATACTTCTCGAGGATCTGGCGACCGAGCTTCATGTGGAACAACTCGTCGGGGATGATCCGTTCCAGGGTCTTGACGACGTCGTCGGGGATCCGCGGCTTGATGTCGTAGAACGCTTGGCACGCGCCCACCTCACCGGTGACATTGTGGGCCGCGACCCGTTCCAGAGTGTCGATGCCCGACGGGTACCAGCCGTCGATCCACTCCTCCCACTCCGGCTCGGGCTTCCAGCGATCGAGTGAGGTCACACCCCGCTTGTCGAGCGCCCGCATGCAGTACTCGTAGTGCATTGCTTCGTCCTCGACCTGCTGGGCCAGGAGCACGAGCGCGTCGCGCTCGGGCGTGTCGGCCAGCCAGCGGCCGATGAACTGGGCGGCCCGTAACTCGTAGTAGGCCTGGAACGACAACCACTCCACAAGTTCCTGCTCGCTCATGGGGCGATTGAAGAAGCTCTGGACGTCGGCCTCCGCGGTGTCTCGTCGCGACTCGATGAGCCCGATGATCGAGTCGTAGAAGTCGGTGGGCGACTGGGCCATGGGTCCTCCGTGGATCCGCTGCCATTGTTTCGCGGACCGAGGCAGCCAGTCTGCCAACGTTCGGGACCGACCACCAGCACCGCGCGTAGAGTTCCGCTCGATCCGAACGAGGAGGCGACACGTGCTCGAGCACGCCGCTGGCGAAGCGCTGGCCGGGTTGAAGGAGGCCGGGATCGACTTCGTCTCCGGCCTGCCCGACGGCTGGCAACGAAACCTGCACGAGCTCGTGGAAGCCGATCCCGAGATCCAGTACGCCCCGGTGTGCAACGAGGGCGTCGGATTCTCCATCTGCGCCGGTGCCTGGCTGGGCGGCAAGAAACCGGCCCTGATCATGGAGAACTCGGGGTTGCGGGTGGCGTCGGAGTACATCGCCCGCATCTCCCTGGGGACGGGCGTCCCTGTCGTGCTGATGCTCTCGTACCGGGGCGACGTGGGCGAGACCGAGCACTGGGGCATCCCCCACGGCATCGTCGTCGAGCCCCTCCTCGATGCGCTTCGCGTCCCGTACCTGATCGTCCGGGACCCGGCGCTGTTGCGGCGCAGCATCAAGCGGGCCCAGCGGATCTCCGAGGCCCAGCTCCATCCGGCTGCCATCCTCATCTCCGGCGACTGCGTCTGGAACGACTGACATGAACGATCGCGCCAACGACAGGAACGCCACCACGCCTCCCAGCGAGCTCACCGATGGTCTCGACCGCTACGACTGGCTGGGACGCCTCGCCGCTCGCCTGCCCGAGGACGCGTTAGTGATGGCCACCTACATCGGGGCCGTCTCGTTCGAGTGGGCCCATCACACGGGCGAGCACCCGCGCAGCGCCCATCTGGGCCAGATGGGCGACGTGATCGGCCTCGCGGTGGGGCTGGCCCTGGCACTGCCTCACCGCAAGGTCATGTGCCTCGACGGCGACGGCTCGGTCCTCATGGAGCTGGGCCAGCTCGTGGCCCTCGGTCAGCACTGCCCGGCCAACCTCGTCGTGTTCGTCGTCGACAACGGCTGCTACGAGTCGATCGGTTGGGGACCGGGCGGCCGTCGCCTCAGCGCCACGGCGTCGAGCACCGACCTGGCCGCAATGGCCGCCGCCGCGGGCGTTCCGCACACGGCGAACGTCACGACGTTCGATGAGCTCGACGCCGAGATGGAGCTGGCGTTCACCCGCAACGTCTGCAGCTTCGTGAACGTGCGCACCCTGCCCGGTCACGCCCGAGTGGCCCCCCGCCAGACCGACGGCTTCGAGGACAAGTACCGCTTCGTCCGCTATGTGGAGCAGGTCGAAGGCACGCAGATCCTGCACCTGGCCCGCCAGGACCGCCAGCTCATGAAGGGTCAGAACCCCAACCACTGACCCCCGGCGAGGATGCCCGGCCCGGCCCGGAGCCGCGCCCCTCGGTCGAGCACTTGTGAGCTCTCGGGCTGAGAACCCGGTCTTCTCCGAGGTGCTCCCCCGACGAGCACTCCAGCGGGCGGCGCGATGTGCCGATCGGTGGACGGTGAGTGCTCGGCCCCACCACGGCCTGTCGCCGGAGGCGTTCGCGTCGACCCTCGCCGACGCGCGCTCGGGGATGGGCGCAGCGTGGGAGACGCTGTACCACGCGCTCGCGCCCGCCGTCGCCGGCTACTTCCGGGGCCAGGGCGCTCGTGAGCCCGACGACCTCACCAGCGAGGTGTTCCTCGCGCTCGTGAAGTCGATCGGCCGTTTCGCCGGCGACGGTGCGCAGTTCCGATCGTTCGTCTTCGTGATCGCCCACAACCGGCTGCAGGACGAGCGCCGGAAGACCATACGCCGCAACGGCTTCGTACAACATCAGCCCGTCGACGACATGGGTGACACCGTCGGTCTCGCCGCCCCCGGCGACGCGTCCGACGGGGCCCTCGAGCAACTGAGCCGCGAGCACGTCCGGGCGCTCTGCGACAGTCTCATGCCAGATCAGCGCGACGTGGTCTTGCTGCGGATCGTAGGCGACCTGACGGTCGAACAGGTGGCCGATGTGGTCGGCAAGAGCCCGGGAGCGGTCAAAGCGCTCCAACGGCGCGCCTTCGAGCAACTCCGCCGAAAGCTTTCGGCCAACGCGGAGGAGGCCGTACCCCGATGACCCGCTTCCACGATGACGGTGACGAGATGCCACGGACTGCGACGCTCGACGAACGCAGCATCGAGGCGATCATCGCCGGCCGCTCGGGTGTCGAACACCCGATGCTTTCGGCGTTCATCGCCGACGTGCGGCTGCTCGGCGCCGGGCCGGTTCCCCAACCGTCCTCGGCGCTGTCGAGCATCTTCCTCCATGGTGTCTCCACCGAAAAGGGCGACCTGCGGGCGACCGCAGCAAGCAACGTCGACGGGCCTGCGCCGCAGGTGGCCGGACTTCCGAAGTGGAGGAGAAAGATCATGGTGGTCAAGCATTTCATCGCCGGGTTGTCGGTTGTCGGCAAGCTCACGTTCGGGATCGGCGCCGCAGCCGCGGCATCGGGTGGAGCCGGCTCAGCTGGCGTGCTCCCCGACCCGCTCCAGCACCAGTTCGCCGAGACCTTCGATGGCATCGCACCCTTCGAGCTCGACGACCCGGGAGCGGGCGACGACGGCACGGCCCCGGGCACCCCCGGAAACGGCAAAGAACTCGACGAGGTCGAGAGCGCACCCGCACCCGTCGTGGTGACGGCGACGACGGCGACGACGGCCACCGCGGCCACCACCACGCCGGCCACGACCGCCGCGGCCGCCGGCACGACGGCCGCGCCGCCGCAGCCGCCGACGACGGGACCCGCTCCTGCGGGGTCGCCTCCAGCGGGATTCCCGGGCACCGGGCCCAGCGAGTCGACATCGACATCGACTCCGACGCCCGAGACCGGACCTGCCACCACCGCCACGACGGCTCCGCCCGCCGGCGTGACCTCGACCACTGCCGCGCCCTGGACGACTCCCACCACGTCACCGGCCCCGCCGCCGGCGGGCTCGGCCGAGAGCATGTCGCTCGTGTGCAAGCGCAACGACGGGTGGATCTCCATGAACTGCTATTGGAGCCCATTGGGCAACCCGGCCACGGCCCAGCATCGCCTGCACAAGACGGGGCCCGGTGGCGCCGAGTCGATGACCATCTGGGGCGGCCCCTCGATCACCTCCTGGGTCGACATCCATGTCGAGGCCGGTCAGACCTACACCTACCGGATCGAGGCCATCGACGCCTCCGGGCTGGCGCTGGGCTCATCGGCCACCATCACCGTGACCGTCCAGCCGCTGACTCCCTGACCTCACGCTCCCAGGACGGCCGGGCGCGGTCACGGCGACTGCCGTCCCTCTATGTGTCCGGTTCGTGATTCCGCGGAATCGCGAACCGGACACACGCGGTTGGGGCGACGGGCACTGTGGCGGCGCTGCACGATGCCGATGGCACGGGGCGCGCACTCCGACCGTGCAAGGCTTCGAGGATGTGCAGAAACATCACGACGCTACGAGGTCTCGAACCGCCGGTGACCGCCGACGAGATCGAAGCGGCGGCTCGCCAGTTCGTGCGCAAGGTGAGTGGCGTCCAGAAGACATCGGCCGCCACCGAGGAGCTCGCCGCTCCCGCTCTGGTCCGTCAGCATCGATCACGGCTGAACCGCCGATGCATGCGTGACGGGCTCAGGGTAGCGGTCCCGGGACAAGGAGACGACGCTCGGAGCGGCTAGGACGCCGGCGATCGAACCTGACAGGGAAGGCAGAAGGCCAGGCGGTCGTCGATCTGGTCGAACCAGGCGAACGACTCCTGCACCAGGGCCACCTGCAACTCGTACTCCCCCGCGCCGTCCGGGACGGCGACGGTGAGCGGAAGCTCCACCGTCTGGCCCGGGCCGAGCGGCTCGGGAAGGAACGTTCGGATCCCGTCGAGCTCGATCACCTCGCCATCTCGCGCCCAGTGGTACGAGACACATACCGGGTGGTTGGGGAAGGAGCTCGAGTACCAGCCCGTGCTGGTGTTGGTGATCGTGACCGGAACGGTCACCAACGACGAGACCGACACGACGAGGCGATTCACCGAGAAGGTGATGGCGTACCGAGGTTCGAGAACGAAGCGGGACCTGGGAAACCTGGTCACGCCGAAGCGACGCGACACCTTCACGGCCGCCGGGCGATGAGCCAGATAGCTGGCCAGCCGCACGACGGGCGACATGATGCGGGTCTTGATGGTGCGCCGGTCGTGCAGCTCGACCCCGGCCACGAGATCGAGGATTCCCTGGCGTTCGAGCAGGTCGACCAACTCCGCCGGGGACGAGATCTTGACCGGGAGCCCGTCACCAGCGAGGTGTCCAACCTCACCGTAGATCACCTGCAAGCGCGAATAGAGGTCGACGGCCGACGCCCCGTGGAAGCGCTTCAGCGCGAGGGGATTGCACTCGATGAGCAATACGGGACGCGTGGCGAATGTGGCCCGACCACCGTCGAGGACGTGCATTTCCGAACCTTCGACATCGATCTTCACGAAGTTGACCGGGCCGAATCCGTTCTCCTCGATCCATGTGTCGAGCGCGACGACGGGCACCTGTTCCAGGTTGTCGTCGGCCACACGTCCCTCGGCTGACAGGTGAGCGCCCCCGGGATGGCCTTGCGCATGGCTCAGATCCATCGATCCGGAATCGGAGTAGATGCCGATGCGCAGTGCGGTGGCGTTCGCTGCGGCGTTGGCTTCGAGGTTGGCGCAGAGATAGCTGTAGGCCGACTTGGCCGGCTCGAATGCCACCGTCTTGCCGGGCATGCAGGCCTGAGCCATCGCCGACGCGAGGATCCCGATGTTGGCTCCGATGTCGAGGCACTGCCAACCGGGCTCGATGGTGTGGGCCATGAAGGTCATGGGCCCCGGCTCGTAGGCTCCGCCGCCGCGAGCGACCGCGCCCATGACCCCGAAATCGCTGGCCGACCCCGTGATCCTCAGTGGTGCATCACGTCCCGGCGCCGCGACGTCGATGGTCACAGAATCTTCGGGGGTCACGTGACGCCTCCAGGCGAACCATCCACGACCGAGCGGGCCGATTCGATCCTAGACGCCAGGCTCCGTTGCCCCAATGATCATGAGTCCAAGGAGCCATGGCCCGCGTTGCGTCGCGGCGCGACGGTCGGCCACCAGTGCTTTGACTACAGCCGAACGACGATATCAACGGGCGGATTGAACCATGCCGCTCCCGGAGATGCGCCAAAGAACGCGGCATCGCCGTAGCTGTAGATACCGCCGTCGGCCATGAGGGTGAAGTACCCCCGGCCTGAAGCCGTTCGGCGCAGCTCGACGGCGTTCGGGGCCGAGCACAGGCCGAGTCCCGGCGCCGATCCGTGGAAGCGGGCATCGCCGTAGGCGAACATGCCTCCGTCGCGAGCCAGCAGCCAATACCCCATGCCCGTGGCCGTGGAGCTCATGGAGATCACGGGAGCATTGAGCCTCATGGCCCCGGCCGAGCCGTAGAAGGTGGCGTTGCCGTACGAGAAGATACCGCCGTCAAGCGCCAGCACCCAGTAGCCGCCGTCGTCGGCGGTCGCTGTCATGGCGATGACGGGCTGGTTGAGCTGCATCGCCGATGGATCGCCGAAATGCCGCGCGTCGCCGAAGGGGATCACGCGGCCGCCCGACGTGAGGAGCCAATACCCCAGACCCGTGCGGGTACGGGCGATCGAGACGATCGTGTGGCCCTGCCCGGCGGCATCACCGTGGTGTCGGGCCGTGCCGAACGCGAACACCCGGCCGTCACCCTTGACGATCCAGTATCCGGCTCCGTCTGGCGTTTCGGCCAGGCCGATGGCGTTGCCCGGAACGCCGGCGGTGGCGAGGTCGCCGAGATGCGGCGCCCCGAAGGCTTGCACGGTGCCGTTGAACAGCAGGACCCAGTAACCCTTCCCGGAGTTGGGGTCGGGATTCCCCGGCGGATTGACCGACTTCGAGCACTGCCATGGCGGGAGCGGCGTCCCGTCCGAAGACGCGGCCCCCAGACGCCGGAGGTTCTTGCGCCAGATCGGCCACGGCGGATCGACCTTGGGTGCGGGGACGGAGTAGGCCGTGAACCACGAGCGGTTTCCCGGCGTGTCGAAGCTGTTGATGAGCAAGCGCCATCCCGCGCTTCCGAAGTTCCCCAGCGCTGCCGAGCCCTCGTAGCTCTGCCAGTCGGCGACGGTCTGCTGGACCGTTCCCGTGGAGCCGTTGAGGATGAAGTAGGCGTACGAGTTACCGATGCCCACGTCGTTGGTCCCGTTGCCGTCGAGGTCGGCGATGATCGGCGAATTGCTGATCTTGCGCCCGTCGACGATGCCGCCATCGGTCTGGCGCTTCCACAGCATCTGACCCGTTCCCCGGAGGGCCCAGACACTTCCGTCCCAGCTCCCGACGATCACCTCGGGCTTGCCGCCGTCGTCGTGCGACACGTCGCCGATGGCCACCGACGCCATCACGATTCCCGAGACCGACACCGGCCAGCCAGGTACCGGCGAGCCGTCGTCGGCGTGCCAGGCGTAGATCTTCCGACTGTCGGCGTTGTCGTAGTAGGCGCCGCTCGCGGTGACGACCTCCATTCGGCCGTCACCGTCGATGTCGCCGAGCGCGGGGCTCGAGTCGAACACCTCGGCGCTGCCGGCCTGCCAGGCCACGACCGGGGTGCCGTTGCGATAGTCGATCATCCGAAAGACGCCGCCATCCCAGGGGACCTGTCCGCCCAGTGTGCTCGCCCCGCCGATGAGGATCTCGAGCCGGCCGTCGGCGTCGACGTCGTACAGCACGGGAGAGGCCCAGATCGTGTCGTCGTTCCACACGGGAAAGCCGGGAAGCTCCTTGCCCGTCCGATCGAGGGCGTGGATGCGCATGTCCCAGCCGCCGAACACCACGTCGTTCTTGCCGTCGCCGTCGACGTCGCCGATGGCGGGGGTCGAGAACACTCCCTCCGAGTACCCGTCGCGGCGGGCGATCATGCCCCACACCGTGAACTCGTCGGCGGCCTGCCACCGGAACAAGACCGTGCCGTCGGCCCGGAACGCCACCACACCGCCATGCTGGTTCTGCACCCAGGTCGAGCCGGCACCCACCACGATCTCGGGCTTGCCGTCACCGTCGAGATCGCCGATCGCCGGCGAGCTGTCGATCGCGGTGGGGGTGTTCCCCGAGATCACCACGGGCTGCGGCCAGCCCGCGACCGGCGAGCCATCGGCCTTGAGCACCCGCAGCAGCCCATCCTGGTGCCCGACGACGATCTCGTTGGTGCCGTCGCCGTTGATGTCGGCGATCGCCGGAGACGACGAGCGGTTCCACCCGGCAGATTCCTGACGCCAGACCTGCGTGACCGCAGCACCCGCCGGTTGGGCCGTGACCACCGCTCCAGACACCACGACGGCCTGGGCAGCGACGACGAACGCCAGGGCGAGCTTGCTGATGGGCAAACGCATCAATCGATCCTCCACGCGGATGACCCGACGACCACGAGAGGTCATCGTCGCCAAGGCCTGTCCGCTGTACGTCACGCCGGCCGGAACTCCCGTCACCGGAAGAATGCGCACGTTTGTACACCAGCATCACCCCGAGCGGGCATCGCCCCCCGGGCCGCGAGGCACTCGTCGAGGGCGTCGCCACAGTGCGGCTGGCTCGGACGAACCCCCGCCCGGGCGGGTTCCCTCACAGCCGGTGCCCGAGGTGGGATTCTGAACCCACACACCTTGCGGCAGCGGATTTTGAGTCTGACCGAGGGCGTCCATCTGGTGCTGTCGAGTGCTCGTTTGTGCTGTTCAGAACCTATCTGGCGTCCATCTGATGCTGTCCGGTATCGGCCCATGACGGCCCGTCTGGCGGAACGATGGCGGAACGATTCGTCGTCCGAGAGTGGTCATCCACGAACCGCCATTCACTCGTACTTCGGGTGACCACACTCGTCGTGTGAGTACATCTCCCCCGGCCCTGATGCCCTTGTTCCGCTCTGCGCACCAGTTGCGAATCCTCGGGGAGCTCTACTTGCATCCCGACGACGAGTACCACATCGCGCGCATCGCCGAACGGACCGACATCCCTCAACAGACAGTCTCGCGTGAGATCGAACGGCTCGTCGACGCCGACCTGGTGAGCGACCGGCGACTCGGCAGGATGCGTCTCGTACAAGCCAACCGGGATGGCCTCTACTACCAAGAGCTGACCTCGATGCTCAGCAAGGCACTCGGACCACTGCCGGTCCTGCGCCAGGCGCTCACCCGCATCCCCGGGATCGACAAGGCGTACCTCTACGGATCGTGGGCCCGACGATACCGAGGCGAACCCGGGCCCGAACCTCACGACATCGACCTGATCGTGATCGGCGACGCCGACATCGACCACGTCACCCGAGCCTGCCGAGACACCGAGACGACCCTCGGTCGGGAGGTCAACCCCACCGTCGTCAGCACCCACGAATGGAAAGCAGCCAGATCCGGCTTCCTCAAGGAGCTCCAGCGGGGCGCCCTCGTGCCGCTGGTGGAATCGGCACCATGAACCCACCAGAGGCCACCAGCTCAGCCTTCCCACCCTGCTCCAGAACCGACGGATCGAACGGGTCCCGTCAGATCTCGAAGCTGCCTGAGCCTGACACACAGGGGTTGATCGGCTCGGCAGGTTCTGCGGGGCTCCCCAGGGGTCGCCCCTGTGCTGCCTCGACGCCATCCAGGTGTCGAGCCCGCCGCGGTGGCCCCCGGTCCGGTTGGACGCCATGAACAGGTGCAAGCCGACCGGCGACTGCGCCGGGCAGCCGTCCAGGGACGTGCTGTTCACATCCGGATGGTTGCCGGCGACCTCGTCGATCTTCACGGCGTCGGTCCAACCACCGAACTCAGGTCCGGCCACGGCGAGCCCGGCCGGCATCAGCACAAATGCGAGCGGCCCGGCGACGTGGTGGGTCGTTGCCGGCGAAAGCCGTATCTCGGCCCGGAAACGAACGTGCATCGGGTGTCATGTCACCGTCCCTGCGGTGCCGACTGAAAGTAGGTCAGAGACTCGCCGGTCTCGGCGTCGTGCACGAGGACGACTCGGCCGGCGAGGTCCAAGCCCGCTCCACTCGGGACCCCGGCATTGTTGACGTCCACGACCCAGACCGCTGCCCCTACCGGCCACTGGGCAGTACTGGCGAGGCCCCCGTCGTCGGTACGTCGACCCAGGTAGACGCGGATCTCCGCGGCCTCGCTCCAGCCCGACCGCTGGAGCGTTATCTCGTCCTCGACGCTATCCAGGGTCTCGAACGAGTCCGCCAGCTCACTGGCGTCTTCGACCGCGAGGCCGAACTCGCTGGCCAGGAAGTCGCGGAAATCCTCGGGCAGCACATCACCAACCGCGATGTCGACTGGTCCCAGCAACTCGATGGACTCGATGATCGGCGTTGCCGCGTCGACCACGGCCTCGAAGCGTGCGTCGGGTGCGACGACCGCGATCGCGAGGATGGGTGTCCCCGATCCCTCGGGGAGGTCGAGCAGGTGGAGCCGCATGCGGCTCCCCAGCTCGAGCGGGAAACCGGTGCCTCGAATCCTGTCCTCCGGGTCAGGCTCGCTGCCCAACCTGTCCTCGGGGCACGCGCTCGCCCCGGCAGCGAGGGTGAGGTCCATCTGCAGTCCTGCGATCCCGCCGATCGTGACCTCCACCGCGGCGGTGGCCACCAGGTCGGGGTCAGCCTGGAGGTTGGCAGCCAGGGCGGCGGCATCGGCGGCGGCCGGGATCGGACGGCAGCTGACCTGGAGCGAATCGACCGCCAATGCCACGCGTTCGAGCGCCTGATCATCCAGCGCCAGGGCGGCCTCGAAGTGCAGGCTCCTCAGCCACGGGGCGGCTGCCGAGACGGTCACCGCGCCGTCGAGGAACTCGTCGCCGTCGAGGAACTCGTAGGGCACTGGCACCGGCTGGCCGTTCTCTGTTGTCTCCCTGGGGTAGTTATTCCAGTAACTGAGGGTGGCCCTGGGCGGCAGCCCGTCACTCTCAACAAACCCGTCGTGTTCCAGGGAGATCGGCTGCTCGACGACCGTCTCGCCGCCGTCCGCGAACAGCCGGACCGTGAAGTCCATGCCACCGTATGGCCACCGCGGTTCGCTCACCCGGTCGACCTCGAACCGCTCGTATCGGGCGCCGGCGGTCGTGGCATACAGCAGCGGTACCTCCGAGAGGATGTACCCCTCGGCGCCTTCACCATCGATGCGTGCCTGCAGGAAGTTCTCGAGGTGTGCTGTCGCCTCGGCCTCGAGCACGCTCGGGTCGGCCTGCATGAACGGCTCGGTGATCCGCCACCCGCTCACCACCCAGATCCCATCCGGGCCCAGCCGGTCGGGCTGGGAGAGGTCAACGCTCACCGTCTCGTAGCGCAACTCGTCGATCGTCGGCGCGCACCGCGCCCCAGGCAGCTGGTCCGCACCAGCGGAGTACAGGGGATTTGCCGCACCGGGTGCGCACCGCAGGAACGTGACGCCACGGTGGACTCCATCGGCACCGTCGCCGACGTCGCGCACGTACTCCTGGAAGACGTCGAACACGAACTCCTCCCACCCCAGCTCTTCCCGCAGGAAACGCTCGACGATCTCCGCCCCCGGGTCATTGAGATGCCCCCAGCCCTCCTCGGAGGCCAGCTGCGGGTCGACCTGCCATGTGTGAGCCGGGTCGCCGGCGTCGGCGAGCTCCTGGGCTTCGCTCACCTCATCGGCGCTCGACTGCGGCCACATCCCGCCCGACGCCGGGGGCGCAGGGCTCGCTCCCTCTCCACCCACGCGCGCCCAGACGGACCCGAGGTTGTCGGTGAGGGTGTAGTTCTGCGGGTCGTGGAGGAAGGTCAGGTCGCGGAGTAGCTCCTCCAAGGACGAGCCGTCGAGTGCCTCGGGCGTCCTCCCGTCGTCGCAAGTCAGCACGGGCTGCGGGATGACCAGGGCCCCATTCGCGTCGAGCCGTCCCGTCCCGGTCATGGTCGAGGGCGCACCTGAGCAGACACTGGCGGGGTCGTCACGCACGACAACCTCGAAGTCGATGCCGGAGCGGGCGATCTCCATGGTCGGCGACGAGCCGTCGGCGTCGGTGGACACCCAGGTGCCCTCGAACGGCGTGGATTGCGGGCCGGTGGTGACCGTGGTGGCGGCCAGTGTGGGCGGCGGCACATCGGCAAGGTCGTGCTCGTCCTCGATGCGGATCACCGCCGTGAGGGCCACGGCCAACACCGCGGCCGCAGCAGCCCCCAGCGCGATCGTCGCCGCGAGCCGGCGACGGGCCGGCCGGCGGGCGGCGCCCATCGAGTCGAGGTCGATCAACGCATCGTCCTCGCCCGTCCAGCTGTTGCCGGGCGTGGTGTCGATCCGTGACACCGTGGTGACGCGCGGGACCTCGGTCGGCCTCGACGAGGCGGGGGCGGTGAGCCGCTGCACCAGGACGCGCTCGAGGCGGTCGGCGAACTCGGCGTCGGGCTCGACGCGGTATGAGGGGGAAAGGTCAGGCATCGGGGTTGCCTCCTGCAACAGCGCGCAGGCCGGATCGACGGAGCTCGGCTCGGGCGCGGGCGAGCAATGAGTTCGTCGCGGTCACGCCGCGGCCGACGACCGCGGCGACGTCGGCGACGGCGAGGCCGTCCACGTACCGCAACACCAGAACGGCACGGTGGAGCGGCTGCAGCCTGGCGAGACAGCCCAGTACGTCGTCGCCGGTCGGCTCCTCGTCGGTCGCTTCGTCCCGTCGGATCAGCTCCAACTTCGACCCTCGTCGCCGCTCCCGCCGAGCGAGATCCAGGAACCGCGAACGTGCGACGGTGATCAACCAGCGAACGTCGGCGCGCTCGATACGACCCCGACGCAGCTCCTCCAACAGCGCCACGAAGACGTCTTGGGTGAGATCCTCGGCTTGCGCCCGATCACCGGCACACAGCCTGAGGACGTAGCCGTACACGTCGGGCAAGACGCTGCGATAGAAGTCACAGAACGCGTCCGGCGACATGATCGCCGCCCCCGGTGACGCCCCTTGCGGTCCCACAACACCTCCAACGAACGGGGCCCACCCAAATCGTCGCGCACTTCGCAAGATTCTCGGGCTGGCAAGGACGAGCCCCGGCCCGCCAGCGCGCGATGTGAGGCGATCCAGCAAGAAACGTGCGTCGGGTGTCACGTCACGGTCCCTGGGGAGTGGCCGCCGCGCCGCCCTGGCCGGGGATGATCACCGGCTGCTCCCCGGCGTCCAACCCTTCGAGGACCCGCCACGCGTCGGTCGCCGGGTCATGGCCGGCGAGGCGGGTGCCTGTGACCGAGTCGGTATCGGTCACGGTGATGATCGTCGTGCCGGTCCACACCGCGGGGAGGCCCCACGGGCCGTCGGCGAGGCGTCGCCACTCGTCCGTCGCCGGATCGTAGGCCGCGCTCACCGTGTCGGGTGCAACAGTGCGGCCCTTACGGGGTGCCCGACGGGTGTCCCGGCTGAATGTGGTTGCCACAGCCCGTCGCGACAACTAGAGTTGTCAATGTGGAGATCCTTGCGAGTGCCAGCAAGCACGGAGTCTCCGACGACGACATCCGCCACGCAGTCGCCAACGCAATCACGGCGATCACCAACCCAGAGCAACCCGACTTCGTCATGCTCATCGGCCCGGGCTGTACCGCCGAACTCCTCGAGATCGGTGTTCTGAGCACCGACGAGACCGACTTCGTGATCCACGCCATGCCAGCTCGAGCCAAGTACCTCCACCGCATCACTCCCCCTCCAAGGTGACAGCCATGAAGACCACAAAGCACCCCCGCAGCATGACGAGCCGGGAAACCGACGCCATCATCACGGCCATCGACGACGTGCCCGGTGACGCGCTCGTGGTCACCGATCCGGCCGTGCTGGCTGAGCTTCGGGCCGCTGCCGCGGCCCAGCGAGATGCGCGAGGCCGCGTCGAAGCCGCCGTGCTCGCAGCCCGCCGAGCCGGTCTCTCGTGGGGGGTGATCGGCGCTCAGCTCGGCATCACTCGCCAAGGAGCCCGGCAACGCTTCGAACGCCTCGTCGCGCCCTGACCCCTTCCGGCAGCATCTGGGACTCCCCGACCCGTTGCCGCGATCTCGGACGGTCCCGCCGGGGCGAGTCGGGCACCGACCAGCGCACCATGATCACGCTGAGCCGCCGATGATCCCAAGCGGCTGCGCGTGCCGAGCCGCACGCTTCACAGCCCGATGCCGAGATCGTGGCCTCGGTGGTGTTCGGGGTGGAGGGTGCGGGTGAGTTGGTCGATCGCTCGTCGGGTGTCGGCGGCGCTGGTGGCTTGTGCGGTGTAGGAGTAGCCGGTCGCTCGTTCGAGGGCGGTCGGCAGCTCGGGAGTCCCGTAGGCGTTAGTCGACACTCAACCGGCACGGCCAACCATGGCCACGGTGGCAACCACCGCGGAGAGCCCTCCCCGGAGCGTCCAACTCGGCGGGGAGGGCCTCTCCACGATCGGAGGTCTTGTAGATGGCACTTCCTCGAGCGGATCGACCACCCGGGCTCATGGCGGGGAAAGTCAGCCCCGCCGTTGGGGATGATGGGTGGGAGTTCTATGGCCCGCCGGGGCGGATGATGTCGGGGTTGCCCGAGGTGGGGCACCCTCGACAGTCACGAGTTCTTGGGCAGGTCCACACGCAACTCACGCGTCCGCTGATTGCGGTCGCCCGCCGGTCATGAGATTGCCGAGCACGCGGGAGGTGATCGGCGACCCACCGTCCAGGCGGCTGGTCACATTTATGCTGGTCAAGGGTGGTGCCCGAGGTGGGATTCGAACCCACACACCTTGCGGCAGCGGATTTTGAGTCCGCCGTGTCTGCCATTCCACCACTCGGGCGAGCGCCGACATCGTAGCTGTGGGTCGACGCGTCGGCCTTCGTGGACGACATCGGGCGAGCTTCGCCTGACTGGTGCTCCCACGTGCAACGAGCTGCATCTAGCCGAGGGCGAAGAAGATCCGGGCCTCGCAGGTACGTTGGCCGTCGACGGTGGCCCGGGCGGCGCCCCAACCGCCGCGGGCGGAGAGCTGCTCGAGCGTGCATTCGAGGACGAGCTCGTCGCCCGGACGGACGATCCGGCGCCATCTGACCTTCTCGGCCCCGCCGAACAGCGGCAGTCGGCCCGCGTAGCGCTCGTCGGACAGCACGGCGATGGCTCCGGCCTGGGCCAGCGCCTCGAGCTGGATCACCCCGGGGACGACGGGATTACCAGGGAAGTGACCGGCGAGGAAGGCCTCGTCGCCGGTGACGCGGTATCGCGCCCGAACGTGATCGCCAGGCCGGCACTCGTCGACCACGTCCACGAACCGAAACGGCGGCCGATGGGGCAAGAGTGCGACGAACGGGTCGACCGCGACACGCGGATAGGACGGATCTGGGCTCGCCGGCTGGGCCATGGGCTCATCAAAGCACGGGTGCCCGCCGAGGGTTCGATCCCGGGACTTCATCTCCCAGCCACCGCGATGTAACCCCCCGCCGATCGGGGGAGTCGGAAGCCTCAGGTCCCCGGAGGGGACCAACACCTCCTGTTCGCCGAATCCCGACGAACCTAGCAGAAGGCGCAGCGGTCTCGCATGGGTCATGCCATCGTCTTCCCAGGTCAGGGCACCCAACAGCCCGGCATGGGACGTCCCTGGGTCGACCACCCGAGCTGGGCCGTGGTCGAGCGAGCCGAGAAGGCCACGGGCGAGAACTTCACCCACCTTCTCGTCGACGCCTCTGCCGAGGAGCTCTCGAGCACCCGCGAGGCCCAACTCTCGGTGCTTCTCACCAGTCTCGTTGTGTGGGACGCCGTTCGTGACCAACTTCCGTCGCCTCCCGTCGCCTTCGCCGGGCACTCGTTGGGGCAGGTCACGGCGCTGATCGCCTCCGGCACGCTGGAGCTCGACGACGGTGTCGTACTGGCGGCACGGCGGGCCGAGCTCACCCAGGAGGCAGCCAACCGGCGCCCGGGGAAGATGGTCGCTCTCCTCGGCGGCACCCTCGAGCAGGCCGAGCAGGCCTGTGCCGCCGCTCCCGACGCTTGCTGGATCGCCAACGACAACACGGTCGGCCAGATCGCCATCGCCGGGACCCCGGAGGGCGTCGAGACCGCCAGCGAGGCCGCCAAGCAGGCCGGAGTCCGGCGAATCACCCCCCTCAACGTGGGTGGCGCCTTCCACACCCCCCTCATGGCCGAAGCGGCCGAGTCGCTCGCCGATCACCTGAGCACGCTCACCTGGCACACGCCCGACGCCCCGGTGGTCTCCAACGAGGACGCGCGGTCGTACGCCGACGGCATCGGCTGGCGCGAGCGCCTGGTCACCCATCTCACGCGCCCCGTCCGGTGGCGAAGCGTCATGGAGACCCTGGCCGGCATCGGCGCCACGACCTTCCTCGAGATCGGCCACGGTTCGATGATCGCCGGCCTGGCCAAGCGCACCGTCCCCGACGTACGCGCTCTCGGCATCGCCACCCCCGATGAGCTCACCGTGCTCGACGCCATCGAGGCCGCATGAGCCCGCACACGATCTCGACGCTCGAAGGGCTCCGAGCCCGACGACCCGCCCAGCCCCCCATGCCCGTCCACCCCATCCCGCAGCACCCGGGCCGTCTTCGCCCGGCCAAGGATCAGGAGACACACATGTCGACGAGCACCGTGGCCGAAGTGCTGCAGGGAGAACGCCTCGCCGTCCTCGAGCGGGTGATCGTCTCACCGAGGGCCGGGGTCTTCCGGCCCCACGCCTCGGCCCCGGTCGACAGCGACGCCGACGGCCTGGCCGATCATCCGCTGGCCATCGAGCCGGGTCAGGCGATCGGCGCCGTCGAGGGCCCGGGCACTTCCGAGCCCGTGTGCAGTCCTTTCCGGGGGCGTGTCATGGGCATGCTCGCCGAGCCGGGCGAGCGAGTGCGCGAAGGCCAGCCGGTGGCCTGGCTGCGGATCGCCTGATCGCGGGCACGGTCCCGTAGCGTCACGACCATGTTCATCCCCGTCACGTTCGCGGGTTGGGGCATTGCCCTGCCTGAACGCCGGCTCACCAACGCCGACCTCGAAGCTCAGGTCGACACGACCGACGAGTGGATCGTGTCGCGCTCGGGCATCAGGGAACGGCGGGTCGCCGGACCCGACGAATCGACCGCCACGCTTGGCATCGATGCCGGCATGGCCGCGATCAAGCACGCGGGCCTGACCCCCGACGACATCGACCTGCTGGTGCTGGCCACGGCGACGCCCGAGATGGTCGTCCCGTCGACATCGTCGATCGTCCATGACGGCATCGGCCTGCGCTGCGGAGCCTTCGACGTGAACGCGGCCTGCTCGGGCTTCGCCTACGGCTACGTGACCGCGGCTGCGCTCATGAACACCGGGATGTACCGGTCGGTCCTGCTGATCGGCGCCGAGGCCCTCACCCGGATCATCGATCCCCAGGACCGCGCCACCGTGGTGCTCTTCGGAGACGGAGCCGCGGCGTGCGTGCTCCAGCGCCACGACGACACCTCGCCCAGCGCTCCCGGCGTGCTGGCGTGGGATCTGGGCTGCGATGGCTCGGCCTGGTCGATCCTGAACGTGCCCGCCGGAGGCACGCGCTTGCCAGCCAGCGCCGAGACGGTCGCCAACCGGGGCCACTACCTGAAGATGGAAGGCCAGGAGGTGTACAAGCGGGCCGTCCGAGCCGTCGTGGGCACCGTCGAGAAGACCCTGGCCCAGGCCGGCGTGACCGCCGCTGACGTCGACGTGTTCGTGCCCCACCAGGCCAACATCCGCATCATCGAGGCCGCCATCAAGCGCTTCGGGTTCCCCACCAACAAGACGGTCATCAACCTCGACCGCTTCGGCAACACGTCGTCGGCGTCGATCCCGCTGGCCATGTTCGAGGCCGCCGATCAGGGGCGCATCAAGCCGGGCGACCTCGTGCTCATCGCCGGCTTCGGCGCCGGGATGACCTGGGCCTCGGCGCTCATCCGCTGGGGAGCCAAGGCATGACCTCCCGAGCAGACAGCGCCGCCCCGACCCGGGTGGCGCTGGTCAGCGGCGCGTCACGGGGCATCGGACGGGCCATCGCGATCCGTCTGGCTGCCGATGGACACCGGGTTGGTGTCACCTACTCCCGCGACGAGGACGGCGCGCTCGAGGTGGTCGAGCACATCGAGGAGGCTGGAGGCGCCGGGCTGGCGGTGCGAGCCGACGCCTCCGACGTGGCCGCCGTCGACGCAGCCTTCACCGCCGTCGAGGACGCCTTCGGTGAGAAGGTCACGCTCCTGGTCAACAACGCCGGGATGAACGCCGACGGCCTGTTGCTGCGCATGACCGACGAGCAGTGGTCGAGCGTCGTGCACACCAACCTCGACGGATGCTTCTACGCCATCCGGCGGGCGGTGCCAGGGATGATGCGGGCCCGGTTCGGCCGGATCGTGAACGTCACATCGGTCGTCGGGATGCTCGGATCGGCTGGTCAGGCCAACTATGCGGCGGCCAAGGCCGGCGTGATCGGCTTGACCAGAACTGTTGCCAGGGAGTTCGCGTCCCGTAGCATCACGGCCAACGTCGTGGCCCCGGGGCCGATCACCACCGCCATGACCGACGCCCTCGGAGAGGAACGTCGGACCGACTTGGCCGGGCAGGTTCCGCTCGGGCGTTTCGGAACCGCCGACGAGGTCGCCGCCACCGTCGCATTCCTGTGCAGCGACCTCGCCGGATACATCACTGGAGCCATCATTCCCGTCGACGGCGGACTGGGGATGGGGCATTGAACTTCACCGATCCCAAGGGGGACAACGTCAATGGACCGCGCTGATGCGTTCGTCAAGCTTCGTGAGGCGGCTATCGAGGTGCTGGGTGTCGACGACGACGCCATCACCGAGGAGGCCCGCTTCAAGGAGGACCTCGACGCCGACAGCCTCGACCTCGTCGAGCTCGTGATGGCACTCGAGGAGCGCTTCGACATCACGGTCCCCGAAGACGACCTCGAGGGTGTGCTCACCATCGGCAACTCCCTCGACCTGGTCATGGGCAAGCTGGCAGCCAAGAGCTAGAGGGCCGCCCCGGTTCGGGTCCCGGCCACCGAGGTTCTCGGATCGCCGCCACCTGCCCGGAATCAGGCGCCCGGAGGAGCAACGCATCACATGACCGTCGACCACCTCGATCATCGGGGACGCCCTCGTGTCGCCATCACCGGCCTGGGCGTGAAGAGCCCAGCGGGAAACGACGTCGAGACGTTCTGGCAGACCGTGCTCTCGGCCCGGTCGCAGGCTGCGGCGATCACCCGCTTCGACGCGTCGGAGCTCCCGGTCAATTTCGCATGTGAGGTCACGGATTACGACCCCACGACGTACGTGGCCCCCAAGGAGGTCCGCCGCCTCGACCGGGTCTCACAGTTCGCGATCGGCGCGGCGGTCGATGCGCTGGCTGATGCTGGCGATGTCGGCGCCGATCCGGCCCGCTGCGGGGTCGTGGCCGGGTCGGGCATCGGGGGCATCATCACCTTCGAGGAGCAGGCCGTTGCGTACGCCACCAAGGGGTATCGGGGGGTCAGCCCCTTCCTCGTCCCCATGTTCATGCCCAACGCCGCCACCGCCGTCATCGGGATGCAATTCGGCTGGACCGGCCCCAACTTCTGCGTTTCCACGGCGTGCGCCACCTCGGCCAACGCCATCGGCGAGGGCGCCCGGATGATCCGCGACGACTCGGCCGACATCGTCATGGCCGGCGGCTGTGAGGCCGTCATCACCCCGATCACGCTGTCGGCCTTCTGGCGCATGACCGCGCTGTCGACCCGGATCGACGCCCCCGAGCTGGCATCGCGGCCGTTCGACGTCGACCGCGACGGGTTCGTGATGGGCGAGGGCGCCGGCTTCTTGCTGCTCGAGCGCTACGACCGGGCCGTCGAGCGAGGCGCCCGGATCTACGGCGAGGTGCTCGGGTACGGTCGCAACAACGACGCCTATCACATCACGGCGCCATCGCCCGGCGGGTCTGGTGCCGCGGCGTGCATGGAGCAGGCACTGGCCGACGCCGGCCTCACGGCTGCGGCGATCGGCCATGTCAACGCCCACGGCACCTCGACTCCGATGAACGACGCTGCCGAAGCCGAGGCCGTGCGCAAGGTCTTCGGCGACAAGCCGCCCCCGCTCACCTCCACCAAGGGCGTCATCGGCCACATGATCGGCGCGGCGGGTGCGGTCGAGGCCATTGCCGCATTGCTCAGCGCCACTCGGGGCATCGTGCCCCCGACCGCCAACCATCACACCGCCGATCCCGAGATGCTCGTCGACATCGTCGCCGGCAGCCCTCGGACGATCGCGGTAGCGCCGGTGATCTCCAACTCGTTCGGCTTCGGTGGGCACAACGCCAGCCTGGTGCTGGGTCCGGCCCGCGACGAGTCGGCGCCTGCCCATCGGGTGCCAGGCCCGTCGGCCTGAGCACCCACGACGTGGCCCTCGCCTTCGACGATCTCGGTGCCCCGATCTCGCGCGATCGGGGCACGGCCGTCGAAGCGGGCCTCGGCGAGCTCGCCGGCCGCCCGGTCGCCATGTTCCGCCTCGCCGGTGGACGCCATCGGGGCTCGATCGGACCGGCCGACGGCGCCACGATCACCCGGTGCATCCGACAGGCCGTCGAGCTCGGGATTCCTGTCGTCGGCATCCTCTCCACGTCGGGGGCCGACATCCACGAGGGCGTGGCGTCGTTGCACGCCTGGGGCCGCATCGCCCGGGCCGTCGCCGACGCTTCGGGCGTGGTGCCCATCCTCTTCGCCGTCACCGGACCGTGCCTGTCGGGGCCGGCGCTGTTGCTGGGCATGGCCGATCACGTGGTGATGACCGCCGAGGCCTACGCCTTCGTGAGCGGGCCCGACGCGGTCACGGAGTTCACGGGCGTTCCCATCGGCGCCACCAAGCTCGGGGGAGCCTTCGTCCACGACCACCACTCGGGGATCGCCGATCTCTCGGCCGTCGACGAGGCCGACGCCGTGGCCGCGCTCACCGAGCTGCTGTCGTACCTGCCGCAGAGCGCAGCCGACGAACCCCCGCGACTGCCCGTGAGCGATCCGCTCGATCGCGACTGCGAGATCGCCCCCACGCTCGTTCCGGCCCGACCGACGGCGTCGTACGACGTGCGCGAGGTCGTGGGCGACGTGCTCGACGACGACTCGATCCTCGAGGTGCGTCCCCACTACGCGCCCAACCTGGTGACGGCCTACGGGCGCCTGGGTGGCCGGGTCGTGGGCGTCATCGCCAACCAGCCGCAGATGCGAGCCGGGACGCTCGACATCGAGGCCTCGCGCAAGGCGGCCCGCTTCGTCCAGCACTGCGACACGTTCAACATCCCGATCCTCACGTTCGTCGACACCCCGGGCTTCGAGCCCGGAAGAGACCTGGAGTGGCGCGGCATGATCCGCCACGGCGCCGAGCTCGTGCACGCCTACTGCCGGGCGACGGTGCCGCGGATCTGTGTCGTGCTGCGCAAGGCCTACGGCGGCGCGTACATCGTGATGGACTCCAAGGGCGTCGGCAACGACATCTGCCTCGCCTGGCCGACGGCCGAGATAGCAGTGCTGGGCGCGCCGCCTGCGGTACGGATCCTCTTCCGGCGGCGTCTCGACGCGATCGACGATGCCGACGAACGCGCCCGCGAGACGGTGCGGCTCGAGGACGACTACACGACGAAGTTCGCCACGGCCTTGATCGCAGCCGAGCGCGGGCTCGTCGACGACGTGGTGGCGCCCATCGACACCCGTCGACGCGTCGCCGAGGCCCTCGACGGGATCCGCACCAAGCGCGACCGCTCCGAGCCCCGCCGCCATTCCAACTCACCGTTGTAACTCCGACCCCCGTCCAACGGGGGCCCGACCGGGAGACACCCATGTTGCTCGAGGGTAAGAAGATCGTCGTGACCGGCGTCCTGACCGACGCTTCGATCGCCTACACGGTCGCCCGGCTCTGCCAGGAGCAGGGTGCCGAGATCGTCCTCACCTCGTTCGGGCGGGCCATGTCGCTCACCCAGCGGGTTGCGAAGAAGCTCGCCACGGTGCCTGAGATCGTGGAGGTCGACGTCACCAACGAGGAGCACCTGGCTGCGTTGCGGGCCGATCTCGCAGCACGGTGGGGACGGGTCGACGGGGTCGTGCACTCGATCGGCTTCGCTCCCGAAGCCTGCCTGGGGGAGGACTTCTTCCGAGCCGGTTGGGGTGACGTCTCGACGGCGATGCAGGTGTCGGCCTACTCGCTCAAGGCGCTCGCCGAGGCGTGCAAGCCTCTGTTGGAGGCGGCTGGGGGCGGCTCGATCGTCGGCCTCGACTTCGACGCCACCGTCGCCTGGCCGCTCTACGGCTGGATGGGCGTCGCCAAGGCGGCCCTCGAGTCGTGCTCGCGCTACCTCGCCCGGGCCATGGGGGCGCATCAGATTCGGGTCAACCTGGTGTGCGCCGGTCCGCTGCGCACGATCGCCGCCAAGTCGATCCCCGAGTTCGCCCGGTTCGAGGAGCTGTGGACCGAACGGGCCCCCCTCGGCTGGGACGTGACCGACCCCGAGCCCGCGGCGAAGGCCGTCGTGGCGCTCCTGTCCGACTGGTTCCCCGCCACGACCGGCGAGATGGTGCATGTCGACGGCGGCTTCCATGCCGTCGGCGCGTGAACCTGGCGAACGCGAGGCCGACGGTGTTCGGCTCTGAGGGCGCCCCGTGACCTGGGGCCTGGCGCGACGGGGCGGCCGCCAGCGGGCAAGATGGGGATCTCATGGTTGATCTGGGGATTCCGGGGCTCATCGACGCGGTCGAGATCGGCAGGGGCGGCTTCGCGGTCGTGTACCGGGCCATGCAGGTCGACTTCCAACGTGAGGTGGCCGTCAAGATCCTCACCGGCGCCCACATCGACGACCGCAACCGCGAGCGTTTCGACCGGGAGCGGCGGGCCCTCGGAGCGCTGTCGTCGCATCCGAACATCGTTCCCGTCTACGCAGCCGGATACACCAGCACGGGGCACGCCTACCTCCTGATGCCGTATCTCACGGCCGGCTCGCTCCAGGACCGCCTCGATCGTGACGGACGCCTCCCGTGGCAGGACGTCGTGCGCATCGGTGGACGGATCGCGGGGGCGCTCGACGCGGCCCACCGGGCCGACGTGCTGCACCGCGACATCAAGCCCGCCAACATCCTCGTCTCGGCCTACGGCGAGCCCATGCTGGCCGACTTCGGCATCGCCCAGGTCGAGGGCGCCCGCACCCAGACCTCCAGCATCACCGCGTCGATCGCCCATGCTGCGCCAGAGCTGCTGTCGGGTCGGCCCCCGAGCGTCGCCAGCGACGTGTACGCCTTGGGCTCGACCATGTACGCGCTCCTCACCGGGCTGCCGGCGTTCTCCCGCATCACCGACGACTCGATCATCGCGGTGTTCAACCGGATCGCCAGCGAACCCGTCCCCGACCTGCGCTGGACGGGCGTCCCGTCGGGTCTCGCCGCCATCATCGAGCGGGCCATGGCCAAGGACCCCGCAGCGCGTCACCCGTCGGCCGCAGATCTGGCCCGAGCCCTGGCGACGCTCGATCCTTCCGCCACCTTCGACGCCTCGGCCACCGGGGCCGGCCCGCTCACCAGCGAGGCGGCCTACCCGGGCGGTCCGCCGAGCGTCGACCTCTCGGCGGCGGAGGCTGCGGCCGGAGTCGCCGCGGCGGGCAGTCCCTTCGACAGCCAACCGCGGGTGTACGCCAGTCCGCCGCCCCCGTCGTACGAGATCCCCACCCAGGCCGTGCCGACGATCATGTCCGACGCTGCGGCTGGCTACGGCGCAGCGGCGGCGTCGAGCTCGGCGGCGAATCCCTGGCTCGATCCCCACCCGCCCGGCGACATCTCCGGGGACGGGCATCGTGCCCCGGCCGAGACGGGATCCCAGGTCCGACGCCAGGCCCGCATGATCGTCACGGTCGGCGTGGTCCTCCTCGCCCTCGCCTTGGCGTTGAGCGCCCTCGCCGTGCTGGGGGGCGACGACAGCGGCGCGGCGACAGGTGTTCCCGGCAAGGGCGCTGGCGCCGTGCTCGTGCTCGAGCCGGCAGCTGCGGTGGGCGACGATCCCTTCACCTCGAGCGTGGCCAAGGGAGCGGGGAACAGCTTCTCCGAGATCGGCTCGACGAGCGGCGGCACCAAGAGCGGCGGACGGGTCAGCGTGACGCCGGTGGTGGGCACGACGCCGGGGCTCTACGGCGGGACCCAGTCGATCGGCTCGTGCGACGCCGAGCAGATGATCGCCTTCTTGCAGAGCGAGCCGGCCAAGGGCGCCGCCTGGGCCCGGGTCCAAGGCATCGCGGTCACCGATCTCGCCGAGTACGTCCGGAGCCTCACGCCGGTCGTGCTGCGTCAGGACACGCGGGTCACCAATCACGGCTACGCCAACGGCCAGGCGACACCCCGTCAGTCGGTGCTCGAAGCAGGCACGGCCGTGCTCGTCGACGCCGAGGGAGTGCCGAGGGCCAAGTGCGCCTGCGGGAACCCGCTGCTCGGCCCCGAGCCACTCGACGCCGGAGCGCCCAACAGCGGCGAAGCCTGGCCCGGGTATTCGCAGGAGGAGAACGCGGTGGTCGTCGCCGGCGCTCCGGTCGAGGCGCTGGTGCTCACCGCAGCCGACGACACGCAGTTCCGTCGACCCGTCGGAACCTCAGGCGAAGCCGATGTGCTCGTGGTCCCGGTCGAGACCACGACCACGACACTTCCCGCTACCACCACGACGGCGCTCGGGACCGCGTCGTCGGCGCCAGCGCCGCGGGGACCCGATCTCGAGGTGGAGCTGAGCTGGACCAGCCCGGCCGACCTCGACCTCGTCGTGGTGGCCGAGCCGTCGGGGACGACGGTCGCGTACAACTCCCCGACGGCCCCCGGTGGCGGAGCGCTCGACCGTGACGCCAACGCCAGCTGCATCCCGACAGCCAGCAGCAACACCCCCGTCGAACGGGTCGTCTGGCCCGTCGACGGCGCAGCCCCCGGCGGCTACCTGGTGCGGGTCGTGTACTACGCGGTCTGTCCCGGCGGCAGCGGCACCCAGACGTTCACCATCCGCATCCGCCAGAACGGCACGGTCGTGTTCGACGAGAACCGGACCATCGAGCCCAACTCCACGATCGACGTCACCCGTACCCTCGTGAGCTGACACCAGCGCTCGGGGCTCGGGGCTCGGGGCTCGGGACGGCCCCCCTCTCGACCAAGAGTGAGTTGTTCCGCACTGGCGGGGGTCAACTCACTCTTGGTCGGGGGTGTTGGCTCAGCTCAGCGCGGCCAGGGCCTTGGTGGCCTTGGGGACGGTGTCCTTGGGGCTCACCTTGTAGAAGGTCGCGGCGATGTTCCCCGATGCGTCGATCACGAAGGCCGACCGGATGATTCCCATGTACTTCTTGCCGTAGTTGACCTTCTCGCCCCACACGCCGTAGGCCTCGGCCACGGCGTGGTCGGTGTCGGCGAGGAGCGGATAGCCCAGCGAGTGCTTGTCGTCGAAGCGCTTCTGCAGTTCGGCACGATCGGGGCTCATGCCGAGCACGACGGTGTTCTGTCCGGCCAGGCCCGGCGCCGCATCGCGCAGCTCGCAGGCCTGGGTCGTGCAGCCGGGCGTGAGGGCCTTGGGATAGAAGAAGATCACGACGTTCTTGCCTCTGAGCGAGCTCAACGACACGGCCTGGCCGTCCTGATCGCTGAGCGTGAAGTCGGGAGCGGCGTCTCCCACCTGGAGCTGCGGCATCGGTTTCCCCCGGGTCGTCGTTCGCTTGAGCGCGCACCATAGAGCCACGGAACCGGACCACGCTCTCCGAGTGCCTACGATCCAGCGGTGCCCCGCCTGAAGCTGACCGTCGATGCCGATCCCCAGACGGTCATCGAGCGGGGGCTCGCATCGTTGCCCGAGGCGCGGGTGACCGACGGCGTCGTGCACTTCACGATCTCGTCGTCGATCGACGGGACTGCCGCCGCCACAGCGAGCGTCGGCGACGACGGCCGCGTCGAGCTCGTCGTGGGTCGGGCTCCGCGCCTTCCGTACTTCTGGTGGGTCACCACCCCGAGCCTGTGGTGGGAACGTCGCCGGGGCCTCGAACGCGCCGCGTCCGCACTTCGCGGCGAGCCCGTGCACATCGAGCGGCGTCGGAAGGTCCGCGCCGGGCCGCCCGTCCCGTTCAGCGAGGCGCAGGCAGTGCATCTGGTCACCGTTTCGGCCTTGCTGGCGATCGCCACCTTCGGCGGGTCGTTGTTCACTCAGAACCTCGACTACATCGGCGATTCGTTCGGCAGCTCCGATCGCGCCCTCGGCATCGCCCTGGCTGTCGCTCGGGTCGGCGTGATCGTGGCCCTGGTCGCGGCGTCGGTCGCCGACCGCGCCGGCCGGCGCAGGGTCCTGCTCCTCACCACCGTCGGGATCGGGATCGTGAGCGGCCTCTCGGCGCTGGCGCCGAACCTCGCGCTGTTCACCGTGCCGCAGGTGCTCAGCCGGGGCCTGTTCAATGCCAGCATCTCCATCGCCGCGATCACCGTCGTCGAGAATGCTCCCGAGCGGGCCCGGGCCTATGCGCTCGGCATGCTGACCCTGGCCAGCAACGCCGGCTTCGCCATCGGGACGTTGCTCTTGCCTTTGAGCGATCTCGGCGGGGAAGCCTGGCGGATCCACTACGGCCTCGTCGCGGCTTCGCTCGTGCTCGTCCCCGGGATGGCCCGAAGGTTGCAGGAGTCACCCCGCTTCGAGGCCATCAGCGCCGAGCAGCGGGCCCGGCCGGTGGCCGTCCGCGAGATCGTGCGGGGCCGCTACGGACGCCGGTTCTTCGCCCTCGCGGCGTTCGTGTTCCTGCTCCAGATCTTCGTGGCCCCGGCGGCCCAGTTCTCGAACCGCTACCTCCGACGCGACCGGGGGTTCGACGGGCTCGACATCACGATCTTCCGTGTCGCCACGACGAGCGTCACGGCCCTGTTCGGGATCCTCGTCGGCTCTCGCCTGGCCGAGACCAAGGGGCGCAAGCCCGTCGCCATCGGGTTCGGCGTCGCAGGTCTGGTGGCTTCGATGACCTTCTACACCACCAGCGGCGTGCCCCTGTGGACGGCCGCCACCATCGGGGCGGTCGTGGGCGCCATGGCCGCGCCGGCGATCTCCAGCTTCAGCAGCGAGATGTTCCCCACCGCGCTGCGGGCCCGAGCCCACGCGTTGCTGCTCGTGGCCGGGGTGAGCGGATCGGCCGTCGGGCTGATCGCGACCGGGTTCCTCCGCGATCCCTTGGGCGGCTTGGGTCGCACGATCGCGATCCTGGGGGTCATCCCGATCCTGGCCACCCTGTTCCTGCTCCCCCGGCTCCCCGAGGCGTCAGCGACCACGCTCGACGAGCTGAGCCCGGCTGGCTCCACTGACGACCGTGACGACCCGGTGGATCTCCGGAAGCGGCCCGAAGCCGAACCCGCGCCTGCGGCCGAACCCGGCGACGACGACCTCGACCCGACATCGGTCGAGCTGTGACCCGGGCTCCGTCGGAGCCGTGCCGGGAGGGCCCGGTACCGTTGGCCCCGATGGCGCGCACCCGAGGCACCTCGACGACGACCGAGCCCGGCTCCCGCACCCACCGCAGCCGGCGGACCCAGCTGACGCGGCTGCTGGGGTCGACGGTGGTCGTGGGCATCATCCTCTTGTGGATCTTCGCCTTCGTCGACGGCACCGGCGACGACTCACCCGACCTGCTCGCCGACACGGCGTGGGCGGCACGAGCCGAGTCGATCTGCTCGTCGCTCAAGGCCACACTGCCTGAGGCTCCCGAGCGCCGCGACGACGAGACGTTCGAGCAACGCATCGCCCGTCTCCAGGCCGAGAACGCCGGCCTGCGCGCCATGGTGGCCGACCTCGCCGCCAGCGCACCGGCCATGGTGGCCGATCGGCTGGTGGTCGACACCTGGCTCGCCGACTGGGACCTGCACGTGCGCGAGCGCACCGGCTACACGGCCGACGTGGTCGCGGCCGACAGCGGCGATGCCGTGTTCAACGGCACCGCCGTCGAGGACGTGTCGATCACCGAGCGCATGGACACCTTCGCCACGACCAACGACATGGATTCCTGTCAGACGCTGGACGGGCTCTGACCCGTTGACCCGTTGACCCGTTGACCCGTGCCAGCGGCGCTGGTGTCACTCGTGGTTGATCATGGCCGTGGCCGCCATGTCGAAGTACTCGAGGAGCCGAGCCTCGATCTCCGGGCTCGGACCCGACCGCTTCACGGCCGCGACCATGTGGTGGAACCAGCGGTCGCGCTCGGCAGGCCCGATCACGAACGGTGCGTGACGCATCCGCAGGCGGGGATGACCCTTCTCGGCGCTGTAGGTGCCCGGTCCGCCCCAGTACTGCTCGAGGAACAGCCGCAGGGCCCGCTTTCCGGGGCCCAGGTCGTCGGGATACAGCGGCCGCAACACGGGATCGTGCTCGACGCCGTCGTAGAAGTGCTCGACGAGCGGGCCGAAGAACGCCGATCCGCCGACGTGGTCGTACAGGGTGATCTCCTCGTCCACGATCGCAGTCTCGCGGCTCCGCTCCTGTCCGATCGCACCGTGTCCGTTTGCGATCGGATCATGTGGGGGCCCCGATCGATTCGGATTCCGTCGCAACCGACACAGGCGACGATGGAATCCATCGCGCACGGGATCCGTGCAGGACAAGGGCTCCAGGTGCTCCATACTTACCCTCCCCACTCACCGAGGAGGACCGTTGGCTGACGACACCGCACCACCAGTTGGTGCCACCCTTCATCTGCCCACCGACCGCATCCGGCGCTTCGTCGCCGACAACGACCCGCCAACGCCGTGTCTGGTCGTCGACCTCGCGATCGTCGCCGAGCGCTACCAGGCCCTGAGCGACTCGCTCACCGAAGCCGCCATCTTCTACGCCGTGAAGGCCAATCCGGCGCCCGAGATCCTCCGATTGCTCGTGGAGCTGGGCTCGTGCTTCGACGTGGCCTCCGTCGGCGAGATCGAGGCCTGCCTGCGCGCCGGTGCCCAGCCGTCGACCATCTCGTACGGCAACACCATCAAGAAGCGCAAGGACATCGCCTACGCCCACGAGATGGGCGTGCGGATGTTCGCCTTCGACAGTGCCCAGGAGCTCGACAAGCTCAACGCCGAGGCGCCCGGCTCAACCGTGTTCTGTCGCATCCTGACTGCGGGCGAAGGGGCCGACTGGCCGCTCTCGCGAAAGTTCGGGTGCGAGCCGCTGATGGCCGTCGACCTCCTCCGTGACGCGGCCCAGCGGGGCCATCGCGTCGGCGCCAGCTTCCACGTCGGTTCTCAGCAGCGACATCCCAACCAGTGGGACGGCCCGCTCGCCGAGGTGGCTGCGATGTTCCGGATGCTCGAACGCGACGGCGTCACGCCGGCCGTCGTGAACCTGGGCGGCGGCTTCCCGTCGCGCTACAGCGACGTGGTCCCCGAGATCGGCGCGTACGGCAAGGCCATCCGCAACTCCGTCGCCCGGCACCTCGGGCCGTTGATGAACGGGCCCGACCGACCGCTCCTCATCGCCGAGCCCGGTCGGTACCTCGTCGGCGACGCCGGGGTGCTCTTCAGCGAGGTCGTCCTGGTGTCGCGCAAGAGCGACCTCGACGAGCGCCGCTGGGTGTACCTCGACGTCGGCATGTTCTCGGGACTGGCCGAGACCATGGACGAGGCGATCCGGTACCGGATTCGCACGCCACACGACGGAAGCGAGTCGGGTCCGGTGGTGCTGGCCGGCCCCACGTGCGACAGCGTCGACATCCTCTACGACAAGGCCGACTACCACCTCCCGATGGCCTTGCGCCCCGGGGACGTCGTCGAGATCCTCTCGACGGGTGCATACACGACCACCTACTCGACGGTGGGATTCAACGGTTTCCCCCCCCTGAAGAGCTACTGCGTGTGACGACGACCGTGACAGGAGCCGGGCGATGAGCCTGCCGGAGCCGAGTGAGACTGCTCTCGAGCTCGTGAAGGACCCACGGTGTGACCTCTGCGAAGCAGCGAAGATCACACCGTGGTTCCACGAGGACGACGTGTGTTGGATCGCAGAGTGCGAGATCTGTGCGACGCCGATGGTGGTGTGGCGCTGGCACGGGACCGAGCCTCCCGACGAGCACCGCTCACACATGATGGAGCACCTGGGCCGCGTAGCCACCGACGTCTTCGGCGAACACTACGTCGACGGCCACATGCGCAACATCCCCGACCATTTCCACGCTCACGCCCGGCCCAAGGGCGGCTTCTTCGGCCACGGCCTCCGCCGCTGAGCCGCCCCTGCGCTGCCGTCACGAGCTCGTCGTCGTCGTTGCTCCCGTGCTCGTCGTGCTCGTCGGGGGCACCGTGGTGGGTGGGGTGGTGGGCAGGACGAGCGCCGACATGGTGGCCAAGGTCGACGCGACCTCCTCGACCGCCAGCGTCGTCGTGAAGCGGACGATGGTCGAGCCCGAAGCGATCTCGCCCATGATCGTCTCGTCGTCGACGACCACGTACCAGCCGAGGGTGGTATCGGCGAGGAGCTCCTGCGCGGTGGCCGGAACGTTGGTTCGACATGTCGAAGGAAGCTGCTCGAGCACCAGCGTCTCACCGGCATCGGCACCGGCGCCGGTGGGTTCGGAGACATCGCCGTAGGTGAAGACCGGGTGCACGCAGGGCACCGCACCGCGAGCGGGTCCGGCCCCACCCGCCACCACGTCGGCTTCGAGCAACGCCCATCCCTCGGGCAGGGTCGCTGGCTGGACGAGGTTGACCCCCGAGTACTGACCCAGGCTCAGATCGTCGATCGACGGGGTCTGGTCGAGAGCGAGGATGCCAGGAGGTTCCAGCAGCAGCTGGGCATTCCAGCGACCGAAACGCAGCTCGGCCGCGAGACGACCCGGACCCTCGGCGGCGATCGTGACGATCTGGGGCTCGCCCGAATCGCGGGCCCAGACGACGACGGTCGCGGTGGCGAAAGGCATGTCGCTGAGGAACGTCACGGCCGGCGCAGCGCCAAGCTCGTAGCTGATCGGTGTGAGACCTCCAGCGGGCACGCCCACGACCCCGCCGGTGAGCGCAGCGAACAGGTCGCGGAGGAACCTCGGACGGTCGACGAACGTGCGGGCCTGCTCGGCGGCGGTGAGCTCGCGGCTGGTCCAGCGGGCCGCGGCGAGGGCATCGAGCGTCTGGGCATTGCGGAGATAGGCCGCCGTACCGTCGAAGAACCGGCCCCGGAGGTACGTCCCGTTGTCGAGGATCGACTCCGACCGGCCGGGGATCTCGACGGTCACCGACCCGGTGAACCGCTCGGTGACAACCAACGTCGAGTCGGGATCGTCCAACGACGGCCGTTCCCAGTCGACGACCACCGAGAACTCCGCCGATGACGCGGCCGCCGAGAATCGACCGACCCGCTCGGCCAGTGTCCCCGATGCGCCGGTCGACGCGTCTCCGCCAGGCCACGACCAGGCAACGGCCACCACCACGATGCCCACCATGGCAGCCACGGCGAGGACGGCGATCCAGGCCCGTGGTCGAACGGCGGGCGGGGCCCCCCGGCTCATGCCCCATCCATGGTCAACCGGCCACGGCATCGGCGCTGGCGCCGGCGTCGGTGAGTGCCTGTCGGATCGTGGCCACGTAGGCACCGGCTGCTTCGGCCCCACCGCCCGACAGCAGGCAACGCACCACCGCCGATCCGATCACGACGCCATCGGCCGCCGAGCATGCCTCGACGGCCTGCTCGGCGTTCGAGATCCCCACCCCGAGCACCGCCGGCTTGTCGGTGGTGCGCTTGAGGCGCCGGGCCATCTCGAGGGCCTGGCTCGACAAGGCCAGCCGCTCGCCGGTGACGCCGAGCAGGGAAACGCCGTAGACGAACCCCTGAGAACGCTCGCAGATACGGCGGAGCCGGTCGTCGGGGGTCGTCGGGGCGGCGAGCAGCACGGTCTCGAGCCCCACCGCGCCTGCGGCGTCGGACCACGGATCGAGCTCGTCGAGCGGGAGATCGGGAACGATGGCGCCGTCGACCCCAGCTTCCACCAGCAAGGTTGCGAATCGCTCGAAACCCATGTGGGCCACGGGATTGCAGTAGGTCATGACCAGAAGCGGGATGCCGATGCGCAAGGTGGCGAGATCGGCGTTGATCCCGGCCGGCGTGGCCCCGACATCGAGCGCCCGCAGCGACGCCTCCTGGATCGTGGGCCCGTCCATCACCGGATCGGAGAACGGGATCCCGACCTCGACCGCGTCGGCTCCCGCTTCCGCGACCGCCTCGATGGCCTCCATCCAGACGCCGCCGAGGCCGCCTGTGACATAGGGAACGAGCAACTTGCGGCCCGATGCCCTGGCCTGCCTCAGGTGGGCTTCGAGCTTCATCGCGGACGTTCGTCGCGCTCGACCGGCTCGAGACCGAAGGCGCCGGCGTAGCGCTCGGCCAGTTGCTCGGCGTCCTTGTCGCCCCGTCCCGAGAGCGTGATCAGCACCGTGGAGCCGACAGCGACGCCATCGGCTCGACCGACCGCATCAGCGAGCCATCCGATGGCATGCGCCGGTTCGAGCGCCGGCATGATCCCCTCGAGCCGGGCCAGGAGGCGCACCCCAACGAGTGCCATCTCGTCGGTGGCGTGGCTGTACTCGGCCCGACCGCTCGCCTTCAGGCTGGCGTGCTCGGGGCCCACCCCCGGATAGTCGAGCCCGGCAGAGATGGAGTGGGCTTCGAGGATCTGCCCGTGCTCGTCCTGCATGAAGTAGCTCCGCGCTCCGTGCAAGATGCCCGGAACACCCCGCGACAGGGCCGCGCCATGGCGGCCCGACTCGAGCCCCTGGCCCCCGGCTTCCACCCCGATCAAACGAGCGTCGGTGTCGACGAACCCGGTGAAGGTACCAATGGCGTTGGAACCCCCTCCCACACAGGCCACCACCACGTCGGGATCGCGACCATCGAGGATCAGGCGGCACTGCTCGCGCGCCTCGTCACCCACGACGCGGCAGAACTCCCTGACCATCCACGGGAAGGGATGCGGGCCGACGACCGATCCGAGGATGTAGTGCGTCGTCTCGACCGACGCAACCCAGTGGCGGAGCGCGTCGTTGACGGCGTCCTTCAAGGTGGCGCTGCCACTTGTGACCGGGACGACCTCGGCTCCGAGCAGCCGCATCCGGAAGACGTTGAGCGCCTGGCGCTCTACATCGACCGAGCCCATGTACACACGGCATTCGAGGCCGAACAGGGCCGCCACGGTGGCTGTGGCCACACCGTGCTGACCGGCCCCCGTCTCGGCGATGACCCGCTTCTTGCCCATCCGTCGCGTGAGCAGCGCCTGGCCGAGGACGTTGTTGATCTTGTGCGAACCGGTGTGGTTCAGGTCTTCCCGCTTGAGCAGGACCCGAATCCCGAGATGCGCGGAGAGCCGGTGGCACTCGGTCACCGGAGACGGGCGCCCGGCGTACGAACCGAGCAACTCGGCGAACTCCGTCCGGAAGGCGGTGTCGTGCCAGGCCGTGCGGAACTCGACGGTGAGATCTTCCAGCGCCGGAACGAGTGTCTCAGGCACGTACATGCCGCCGAAATCGCCGAATCGGCCGAGCCCGACCGGCTCGGGGCCCGGCGGATCGAGATGGACGCCACCGGCTCGGGTGGTAGAGGGGCTCGTGGTCATTGGTCGTCCTCTGCCCAATCAAACGGTCGTTCGGGAGCCCCGCGACGGATGCCGCCCTGATCGGCGAGCTCGTCGCCCGCGAGCTTGGCTTCCTCGACGAAGCGCCGAACCTTCACGGGGTCCTTGCGCCCGGGTGCCCGCTCGACACCGCTCGCGACGTCGACCCCCCACGGACGGACCTTGGCGATGGCCGTGGCGACGTTCTCGGGCGTGAGGCCCCCGGCGAGGAGGATCCTGACCCCCGCCGGCGCACCCTCGGCGAGCGACCAGTCGAAGACGGTCCCCGAGCCGGGCTGCGGACCGTCGATCAGGATCACGTCGGCCGCGCTTCCGGAGGCCCGGGTGAACGCGTCGTCGCCCGCGGTCACCCCTTGGATGACCACGCCCACGCGTTCACGGATCCACCGGACGTCGCTCGACGGCTCGCGGCCGTGCAGCTGAGCGGCTTCGAGGGACGTCCGTTGCATGATCTCCACCACTCGTTCGGGCATCTCGTTGCGGAACACGCCCACGGTGACGATGTCGTCGGGAAGCCGCTTGACGATGTCGCGGACGTCGTCGGGGCTCATCTGACGGGGGCTCGGCGCGAAGACGAACCCGACCGCATCGGCCCCCATGGCCACAGCGAGCAGAGCATCTTCCTCGTTGGTGATCCCGCAGATCTTCACGAACACCGTGGGCAGCCTCCCGGAGACGGGCCGGTGCGCCAGCGTATCCGCCACACCGTTCTGACCCCGTGCGGCGAGAGCCAACGTTGGCGACGGCGCCCAGTCGAGCTCGCAGGGCAGGGCGGGGCGGGGCGGGGTGGGGCGGGCTGCGCTCGTCGGGCAATAGTCTGCGCCAATGCATCAACGAGGAGCGGAGATCCTGGCCGTCGTGACGGCCTTGGTGGCGTTGGTGGCGTTGGTGAATGCCTGCGGCGGTGATGACGGCGCCAGCGTCGAAGCCCCGGCCCCCGACACGATCTCGGTGCCCTCGAGCGCCGTTGCTCCGGTCGCCACGGTGGCGCCGGGCCCTCCGACCACCGGGATCGTGTTCCCCGAGACGACCCTCGGCAGCGGCGGCGTTCCCTCGACCCCTCAGACCGACGTGACCCAGACCGGGGTGTCCCCGATCGGATCCTCGACGGCCCCCGCGACCGCAGCGGCCACGACCACCCCGGCCACCGTCGTGTCGGCCCTCGACGACGGGACCTACTTCGGCTACGTGCACGCCATCGATGCGGCAACCTCGACGATCGCTCTCGACACCGCGCGTTGGCTCACGGGCCTGGAGGCCGACGAGGCCGCGTGCGCGGAGTTCGACGAGTGCGACGGGGCACCCAACGGGTACTTCGTCGAGAATCTCGACCTCTCGACCGTCACGCTCACGGTGGCAGACGGCGTGCGGGCCACCGTCCAGGGCGCCGACGGGCGCGGCGGCGATTCCGGCGACCTCGCCCAGGTCGACCTGGCGACGTGGGCCACGTTCTTGGCTCCGAGCCATCTCGGGAGCGATCCCGAGTACCAGTACGCCTTCGCCATCGGGTTCGACGTCACCCTGGAAGGCGGCGTCGTGACCGCGATCGTCCAGCGGTACCAACCCTGAGCGCTCGACCGCCAGGCGTCAGGCGTCGAGTATCGGGGTGTCGTCAGGGCCGACGTGAGACGGGCGCCGCCGCCATGGCCGCGACCAGCGCACTCGGATCGGCGGCCTTCACCAGAGCTTCGCCGACGAGCGCGGCGTCGAAGCCCGCGGCCGCCATCCGGGCGGCATCCTCGACCGTGCGGATCGCCGACTCCGCCACGGCGATCACGTCGCCCGGGATGAGCCGGGCACAACGCTCCGACACCGAGAGATCCTCACCGAAGGTCCGGAGATCTCGGTTGGTCACGCCCACGATGCGGGCCCCGGCGTTCAGGGCGCGCTCGACGCCGCCCTCGTCGTCGGCTTCCACCAGTGCGCCCAGGCTGAGCTCGATCGCCATCTCGTGCAACGACTTCAACAGCCCATCGTCGGGAAGTGCGGCCACGATGAGGAGGATCGCGTCGGCGCCCTCGGCTCGGGCCTCGAGGATCTGGAGCGCATCGACCGTGAAGTCCTTGCGCAGCACGGGCAACGAGCACGCGCTCCGGGCGGCCTGCAGGTCGCCGAGCGATCCGGCGAAATAGGGACCGTCGGTGAGAACCGACAATGCGGCCGCGCCCCCCGACTCGTACGCCCGGGCCAGGGCGATCGGATCCAGCCCCGCAGCCAAGATCCCCTTCGACGGCGACTTCCTCTTGATCTCGGTGATCATCGCAACCCGACCGTCGGCGCGGCGCAACGACCCGGCGAAGTCACGAACCGACGGTGCACATGCCGCGGCTGCTTCGATCGAAGCAGAGTGGGGGCGGAGTGCTGCCACCTCGATGCGCTTGGTGGCCAGGATGGTGTCGAGGATCGTCACAGGGCGAGCAGTGTACGGTCCCGGTTCGCGGAGCCTGGGATCAGCTTCCCACGCGTTCTCGATGGGTAGCGCGAGGGCCTCAGCGCTTGCCTCGCAGGCCCAGACGAGCCTGAGCGACAGGCTTGGGGGCATCGTCGTCGGCGCGGCCGGCAAGGACCTCGAGCCGCCCGGCGACACCTTCGATCGTGACGGCGGCGGGCACGGCGATCGTCCGCCGCACCGAGACGATCGCCACGGCACCGGAGCCTCCGAGCTCGGTGGCGACGCTGGTGACGGTGCCGATGCTGGCGCCCTCGTGCACGACCTCGCTGCCGGGCTCGACCGATCCCGGGGTTTCGAGGTGCACGAGACGGAGCAGCCGGGGCACCTGCCCGAACGAGTCGATGCGACACACCAGTTCCTGGCCGAGGAAGCAGCCCTTGGTGAACGAGACGGCGGTCCGCTCGAGATAGGCCTCCTGCGGGATCGTCGCGTCGCTCGTGTCGAGGCCCTGACGCACGACGCCCGCGACGATCCGGCGGTACTCGTGCTCGTCGGCCGAGGCCTGGCGCAGCCCGGTGGCCACGAGGTCGGCGAGCGCGCCATCGAGCCCACCGTCGACTCCGCCGATCGGGCCGACGATGTCGAAGCCCGGCGTGCCGTCGGGCCAGTCGGCCCGCACGATCCGCACGCTCGGCCGGCTCGGCCAGGGCAGGTGTGCGTGCTGGGTCTCAGGCACCGTCCCGGGCGCCGCCGCCAGGGAGCTCGGACCGCGCACCTCGATCACGCCGAGCTCGTGTGATCGGTCGATCACCTCGGCCTTGACCCGGATGCGGAACCGGTTGAGCGTCGACGCCAGCACCGAGCCCACCCCGGCCTCGCAATCGAGCCACAGCTCGTCGCCCACCCGCAGCACCCGAAAGTCGGCTGTCAGCTTCCCCTGCGGCTGCAGGAGCAGCGCGTGGGCACCCTGACCGTCGGCGAGGCCGGCGACGTCCTGCGAGCACAACGAGTGCAGGAACGTCGCGGCGTCGGGGCCCGTCACCAGCACCGAGTCGCGATCACGGCGATCGAAGATCACCGCTCCGGTGAGCTCAGGCATCTCGAACCTCTCGTTCATGCGGATCATGCGGATCGTGCGGATCGTGCGGGTCGCTCGGGTCGTGCGGGTCGCTCGGGTCGGCGCGGTCGTCGACCACCAGCGGCGTGAGGTCGCGAGCGGCCGCAGCCGCTGACAGCAACGCCCGGGCCTTGTTGTGGCATTCCAGGTCTTCCTCGGCTGGCTCGGAGTCGGCGACGACCCCGGCGCCCGCCTGGATCGAGCCCAGCCAGCGCGTGGGAGCCGATGGGCCGTCACCGGAGACGGGGTCGCGCGGCCGAACGAACATGGTGCGTATGGCGATCGCCGTGTCGAGGTTCCCCGCGAAGTCGAGATAGCCGACGACGCCGGCGTAGGGCCCACGTTTCACCGGCTCGAGCGCGTCGATGATCTCCATCGCCCGAACCTTGGGCGCTCCGCTCACCGTTCCCGCCGGGAAGGTCGCCCGCAGAACGTCGATCGGTCCGAGCCCATCACGCAGCTCGCCCGACACCTGGCTCGTGAGGTGCATGACGTGGGAGTACCGCTCGAGCAGCATCAGCTCGTCGACGGTCTCGGTTCCGAAGCGCACCACCCGTCCCACGTCGTTGCGAGCCAGGTCGACGAGCATCACGTGCTCGGCTCGTTCCTTCGGGTGCTCGGCCAGCTCGGCGGCCATCCGCCGATCGTGCTCTTCGGTACGGCCCCGGCGACGGGTGCCGGCGATCGGCCGGGAGATCACCCTCCCGTCGAGCAGCTGCACCATGGGCTCGGGCGACGATCCGACGATCGTGATCTCGGGATGGCGCAGGAAGTACATGTACGGCGAGGGGTTGAGCTGGCGCAACGACCGGTAGACCTCGAAGGGAGCGGTCGGGAGCTCGATGTCGAAACGTTGGCTCAGCACCACCTGGAAGATGTCGCCCGCCACGATGTGCTCTTTCGCCACCTCGACGGCCCGCCGGAATCCGTCGCTCGACCAGGGGCCCGACGTGGGCAGCATCTCGAGCTCGTCGGTGGCGAGCAACGCGGGCGGCGCGGCGGGCTGGTAGCGCAAGGGACGGCCGACGGCCGAGACCATCTCGTCGAGCCGGCGGGTGGCGTCGTCGTAGGCCTGGTCGATCGTCGCGTCGGTCGTGCCCGGCGGGAGGTACAGGTGCTCGATGAGCTGCAGGCGCTGGCGGAAGTGGTCGAACGCCACCACCTGGCGGGGCACCGACATGACGGCGTCCGGGAAGCCGATGTCGTCGGGGGGCCGGTCGGGGAGGCGCTCGACCTCGCGCACGATGTCGTAACCGAGGTGACCGACGAGCCCGCCGTGGAAGGGTGGGAGCTCGGCGACCCGGGGACTGCGAAGCTGGCCCAGCAGCGCTTCGATCGCGATCAACGCGCCCCGGTCACTCGGGATTCCCAGTGGAGGCTGGCCCCGCCAGGTGACCGTGTTGCCGTGGGCGACGAGCGTGAGCTGTGGATCGCGTCCCACGAACGAGAACCGTCCCCAGCGCTCGGCGTGCTCGACCGACTCGAGCAGGAAGCCGTCGTCGTCGCCGACGAGCTTGGCGAACACCGAGACCGGGGTTTCGACGTCGGCCAGGAGCTCGCGCCAGACCGGGACCATGGTGTGGTCGCGAGCCAGGGCCCGCACGTCGTCGCGCGACACCTGGGGCGCCGCTGCTGCACCTGCGCCGGCACCGGTCATCTCGGGGCTCAGCCCTCGGCGGACGCAGCGGTCGGCTCGCCGAACGAGCGGAAGAAGCACGAGTACTCGCCGGTGTGGCAGGCGCCCTTGCCCTCTTGGTCGACGACGAACAGCAACGTGTCGCCGTCGCAGTCGTAGTAGGCCTCGCGCACGTACTGACGGTCACCCGAGGTCTCACCCTTGCACCAGTACTCCTGACGGCTCCGCGACCAGAACCATGTACGTCCCGTCGCCAACGTCTGGGCCAGGGAGTCGGGGTTCATGTACGCGAGCATCAGCACCCGGCCGGTGCCATGCTCCTGCACGATGGCCGGGACGAGGCCCTGCTCGTCGTACTTCACGGTGGCCAGCGCCTCGGGGGACGCGTCGATCGGCGTTGAGGCGTAGGACATCCCTCGATCGTACCCGGGCTCCTCCTGATGCCCCTGATGCCCCTAATGCCCCTGATGCCCCTGATGCCCCTGCGGTACTGCGGTCCTGCCGCCCTGCGGCCCCTGCTGAGTCGGGGCGCACGTTCCAAGCTCCCGGGCTCGCGGGCCGGGAGTGAGCGACCCGAGCCCCCCGCTAGGTTCACGGCTCATGGCCACGACATCGATCATGCTGACGACGACCGACGGGATCAGCCTCGAAGCCGAGCACGCGGTCGCGCTCGGGGGGAGACGGCCGCGAGCCGGCTTCGTGCTGTGTCACCCTCATCCGCTCTACGGCGGCTCGATGCACACCATCGTCCCGGCGACGCTGTTCTCAGCCCTGCCGACGATGGCGGTCACCGTGGTCAGGTTCAACTTCCGGGGGGTGGGAGCCAGCACGGGGACCCACTCGGCCGGCGCCGACGAAGCTCACGACGTGCGCGCTGCGCTCGAGCACCTCACGACGATCGTGCCGGCGGGGACACCGCTGGTGATGCAGGGTTGGTCGTTCGGGGCGGTGATGGCGTTGTCGGTCGACGACGAGCGGATCGCCGCGTGGTTCGGGGTGGCGCCGCCGCTCCAGCACGGGATCGGCCCCGGGACCGACGCCGTCGGACGCGACCCTCGGCGCAAGCTGATCGCCGTGGGCCGACACGACGAGGTGTGCAGCCCGACCGTGCTGTCGCCGATCGTCGAGCCCTGGGCCAACGCCCGCGTGGAGACGATCGAGGGAGCCGACCATTTCTTCGCCGGTCAGACCCGACGGCTCGTCGAGCTGGCTGACGAGCTCGTCGAGGAGCTGATCGGGTGAAGGCTGACCGGGTGAGGAGGCTGACTTCTCTGCCGTGCCAAGGCTCAGCGTGGCCCGAACGCTCTCAGCCGACCGCCGAGTCAGCCAGGATCAGGGGTTGCACGATGCCTCGCCGGATGAGGAAGTCGCGCTTGGTCGTGAGGACGGCTTGCCAATCGGCCAGATCCCGGTCGAAGCGTTCCCTGTCGCCCTCTTCATAGGCGTGCTCCAGGTCGTCGAAGGCTGCGGTCTCGGCATCGAGCAACTCTCGATACCGGCGCAGGAATCCCTCGTCGAACACCCCGTTCAGTCCGGACATGGGCCTCTCCCCGCTTGGTGGTTGGGTCGCTGGCGTGGTCTCTGGGAACAACTGGGAACCGCTGTCTCGAGCAGGTCTCCCGCCGATCCGAGCCCAAGCTACCAGCCGGGTCCGACCGACGAAAGGGTGAACACCCCCGCGCCTGGACACTTTTCGTTCAGCCAGGTTCCGCTGCGGCCCATCCCAGCCGACCAGGAGTGAGGAGAGCCCCCTCTGGACCGTTCAACTCACTCCTGGTCGACGGTCGCAGCTCGGTGGCCGCTCGGTCGCAGCTCGAGTGCCGCAGCGCTACGGCCGGACCATCACGCCGCGCTCGGCCAGATAGGCCTTGGCTTCGTGGACGGTGTGCTGGCCGAAGTGGAAGATCGACGCCGCGAGGACGGCATCGGCGTGGCCGTCGACGACGCCGCGGTACAGGTGCTCGAGGGTCCCGACGCCCCCCGAGGCCACGATGGGGACCGGCACCGTGTCGCGCATGGCGGCCAGGAGGTCGATGTCGTAGCCCGCGAGCGTCCCGTCGCGATCCATCGACGTGAGGAGGATCTCCCCGGCGCCGAGCTCGCACACCCGAGCCGCCCATTCGAGCGTGTCGAGGCCGGTCGGGGTGCGTCCGCCGTGAATGAAGACCTCCCACCCGCTGCCGTCGGTCCGGCCGCGAGCGTCGATGGCCACGACGATGCACTGGCTCCCGAACTCCTCGGCGCCCCGTTCGACGAGCTCGGGATCGTTCACCGCCGCGGTGTTGAGCGAGACCTTGTCGGCGCCGGCCCGCAGCATCGTGCGCATGTCGTCGTTGGTGCGGATGCCCCCGCCCACGGTGAACGGGATGAACACCTGCTCGGCCGTGCGTGACACGACGTCGACCATCGTGCGGCGCTCGTCGGACGAGGCCGTGATGTCGAGGAACACGAGCTCGTCTGCGCCCTCGGCGTCGTAGCGCGCCGCGAGCTCGACGGGATCACCCGCGTCGCGTAGCCCCACGAAGTTCACGCCCTTGACGACCCTCCCCGCGTCGACGTCGAGGCACGGGATGACCCTCACCGCGAGCATGCGGCCACCCCCTCGGCGACGCTGAAGCGCCCCTCGTAGATGGCCCGTCCGGCGATGGCGCCGCTGAGAGCTCGGCTCCCGATTCGCAACCCGGCCAAGGCTCGCAGGTCGTCGAGCGAACCCACACCACCCGAGGCGATCACCTCGAGCGAGCAGGCGCCGAGCACGTCGCCGAGCTGGGCGAGGTCGGGTCCGTCCATCGTGCCGTCACGTCCGATCTCGGTCACGACCAGAGCCGCCACGCCCGCGCCGTCGAACCGGAGGGCCAACTCGAGGAGGTCGAGGCCCGACGATTCGGTCCAGCCCTTCACGGCGATGTCGCGACCCCGGGCGTCGAGGCCCACTGCGACGCGGGAAGGGAAGCGGGCGCAGAGCTCGTCGACGAGGGCCGGCCTCTGGACCGCGGCCGTGCCCACGACGACCCGGGTCACGCCGACGCCGAACAACCGCTCGGCGGCTTCGACCGACCGCACTCCCCCACCCGATTGCACCGGGACGGCCACCGCCGCGCAGATCGCGGAGATGGCGGCGAGGTTCGCGGCCTCACCGCTGCGGGCCGCGTCGAGATCGACCACGTGCACCCACGGGGAGCCGGCCGCCTCGAAGCCGCGGGCCATGGCGACGGGATCGTCGCCGTAGACGGTCTCCGCGTCGTAGTCGCCGCGAAGCAGTCGAACGCACCGACCGTCACGCAGATCGATCGCCGGATACAGGTCCATGGGATGTCGTCCGACTCAGGCGGGAACGGGTTCGACGGCGGCGTCCGCCGCGGCCACGAAGTTGGTGAGCAGCGCCAGACCGACCGTGCCGCTCTTTTCGGGGTGGAACTGGGTTGCCCACACCGGACCCCGCTCGACGGCGGCGACGACGGGGCCGCCGTGCTCGGTGGTGGCGGCGACGATCGACGGATCGGTCGGCACCGGTGCGTACGAGTGCACGAAGTACACCCACGACTGCTCGTCCAGCCCGGCCAGCAGCCTCGAACCGGGCGTGATGGTCAGCGTGTTCCAGCCCATGTGCGGCAAGACGACGCCATCCGCGAGCCGCCGTACCAGACCCGCGAACACGCCGAGCCCGGTGACGCCGGGCGCCTCCTCGGAACCGTCGAAGAGCATCTGCATCCCCACGCAGATCCCGAGGAACGGCACGCCACGGTCGATCGCGGCGAGCGCTGCCCGGTCGAGACCCGAGGCGCGCAGCTCCTGCATGCACCGACCGAACGCCCCGACGCCGGGCAGCACCACGGCGGTGGCCCGTTCGACCGCGCTGGGGTCGGTGACGAGTCGGGCGTCGGCGCCCAAGCGCTGCAAGGCTTTCTCGGCCGAGCGCAGGTTGCCGATGCCGTAGTCGAGCACGGCGATCATGAGGAGAGCGTGCCCTTCGTGGAGGGAACGGCAGTGCCCTCGACGCGGACCGCGTCGCGGATGGCTCGGGCCACGGCCTTGCACGACGCCTCGACGACGTGGTGGGCGTTGCGGCCCGAACGTGACCGGATGTGGAGGGTCACGTCGGCCGCGTGGACGAACGCCCGCCAGAACTCCTCCATGAGCTGCGGGTCGAAGGTGCCGATGCGCTCGGCCGGGGCGTCGACCTCGTACACGAGGAACGGCCGGCCCGAGATGTCGAGCGCCACCTCCACCAGGGCCTCGTCGAGCGGCACCAGGACCGACGCGAACCGGCGGATGCCCGCCTTGTCGCCCAAGGCCTGCTTGAAGATCGTGCCGATCACGATGCCGACGTCCTCGACCGTGTGGTGCAGGTCGATGTGCAGGTCGCCCTCGGCCTCGACGGAGAGATCGAGTCCGCCGTGGCGACCGATCTGGTCGAGCATGTGGTCGAAGAACGGGATGCCCGTGGAGACCGTGACCGTGCCTGAGCCGTCGAGGACGATCGACGCCACGACCTTCGTCTCCTTGGTCTCCCTGGTCTTCGATGCGCTCCGTGGAGCCGCGGACGATGTGCTCATGGCGTGGCTCATGGCTCCAGTATCTCCTCCAGCGCCGAGAGGAACGCATCGTCCTCCTCGGGGGTGCCCACCGTGACCCGCAGGCAGCCGTCGGTGCGGGGCCAACGGGCGAAGTTGCGCACCAGCACTCCCTTGCCCAGCAAGGCTTCCCAGAGGTGCTGGCCGGCGTCGGCCACCGGGTTGGCGCCGCTGGCCTCGTTGAGAGGAGCCCCGGCCGAGCCGATCCCCGGCCGGAAGAGCACGAAGTTCGCACCGGACTCGAACACCGTCATTCCCGGGACGGCCTCCATGCGGGCAACCAGCCGCTGGCGTTCGTGGACCAGAGCCTCGACCCGTCCGGCCATCTCGTCGCGCCAACGCAGGGCGAGCCGCCCGGCGATCTGGGTGGGGACGGAGAGGTGATAGGGCAGCACGACCTTGTCGAGATCGTCGACGAGCCACGACGGTGCGATGCAGAACCCGAGGCGAACCGCGGCCATCGACCACACCTTCGAGTACGTGCGTGAGACCACCAGCGCCACGTCGTCGGAGACGAGCTCGAGCGCCGACCAGGGAGCGAACTCGCCGTAGGCCTCGTCGACCACGAGCAGCCCGCCGCCGTTGCGGTCGAGGGCGTCGAGCGCGGCCCTCACCGTTGCCGGAGAGTCGACGATTCCCGTGGGGTTGTTGGGCGAGCACAGGAACACGATCTCGGGCCGGTGCTCGTCGATGGCGACGGTGACCGCATCGGGATCGAGCCGGAACGCCGTATCGCGCTCGCCTTCCACGACGCCCGTGGCGGTGATGCGCGAGATGTGGGCGTGCAGGGCGTAGGTGGGCTCGAACACCAGCGCCCGCCGACCCGGCCCGCCGTAGGCCAGGAGGATCGTCTGGAGCACCTCGTTCGAGCCGTTGGCGCAGAACAGCCGGTTGGCCGGTTGGTCGAGCGATTCGGCCAGCCCGGCCCGGAGCGCGTTCGCACCCCGGTCGGGGTAGCGGTGCAGCGGGAATCGAGCGAGCTCGTCGGTCCACGCGGCCACGAACTCGGCCGGGGGCGAATACGGCGACTCGTTGGTGTTGAGCCGCACCGACACGTCGACCTGGGGCGAGTGGTAGCCGGCGAGCTCGCGCAGGTCGTCGCGGAGACGGGGCCGGTTGCCCATCAGGCACCCTTCACTGTGGGCGCTGTGGGCGCTGTGGGCGCCGTGGTCGCTGCAGCCGCGGTGGTCGCTGCAGCCGCGGCGGTGGGCGGTGCCTCGGAGCCAGCGCCCGCGGAGGCGCAGCCCGCGGAGACCCGGCGGCGGACCGCGACCGTGAGCCCGTGCGTCTCGAGGCCTTCGGCGGCGGCGAAGGCCTCGACATGGTGGGCCAGGGCGTCGAGGCCGGCCTCGTCGAGACTCACGACGTGCACGTGTTTCTGGAAGTCGCTCACCCGGAGCGCGGACGCGAAGCGGGCGGTGCGGTTGGTGGGTAGCACGTGGTTCACGCCGGCCACGTAGTCGCCGACGGGCACCGGCGAGTACGGGCCCACGAACACGGCCCCAGCGTGGCGCACAAGCGGCACAAGGCTTTCGGCGTCGGCGCACATGAGCTGGAGGTGCTCGGGAGCCACGTGGTTGGCCACGGCCACGGCTTGCTCGGGGCCGTCGACGAGGACGACCCGTCCGAACGTACGCATCGTGGCCTCGATGTCGCCCCGTCGACCGGAGACCATGGTCCTGCGTTCGAGCGCGGCGTCGACAGCGTCGGCCACGACGGGGTCCCAGGTGACCAAGACCGCCGCTCCGTCGGGCCCGTGCTCGGCCTGGGCCATGAGGTCGACGGCCACCCAGTCGGCCGGTACGGAGGCGTCGGCGATCACCACCAGCTCGGACGGGCCGGCGTTCGACTCGATCTTCACGACGCCCGCGACCTCGCGCTTCGCCAGCGCGACGTAGACGTTCCCCGGCCCGAAGATGGCGTCGACCGGGGCGATGCTCCCGGTGCCGTAGGCCATGGCGGCGATGGCCTGGGCCCCACCGACCCGGTGGATCTCGGTGACCCCCGCGGCCCGGGCGGCCACGAGCACCGGCGGCGGGACGTTGCCCTCACGGTCGGGCGGGACGCACAACGCGATCTGCTCGACGCCCGCCACCCGGGCCGGGATGGCCGTCATCAGCACGGTCGACGGGTACACGGCCCGTCCGCCAGGGACGTACAGACCCACCCGGTCGAGAGGGTGGACCATCTCCCGCACGGTTACGCCGTTTCGCCGGTAGGGGGTCTCGTCGTGGGTCGCCGCCGGGTCGAGCTGCGTCTCGTGGTAGGCCCTGATGTTGCCGGCCGCGAACTCCACGGCATCGAGAAACCCTTGGGGCACATGGCTCCGCGCAGCATCGACCGCTTCCGCGGAAACGGCGATGGCGTCGAGCGTGCACCCGTCGAAGCGGGCCGTGTAGTCGCGCAGGGCGTCGTCGCCGCGCTCGCGCACGTCGGCGATGATCGCCCGCACGGTGGCCAGGGGTCCGGCGTCGTCGGCGTCGGCCGAGCCGCTCGCAGCATCTCCGGGACGCGCCAGCACGCGCCCGAGATCGGGCGCGGCACCGGAGCCGGAACGGAGATCGAGACGGTCCAACATGAGCCCCGGATGCTACTCGGGCCCCCTCGGGCGCCCTCCCGCCGATGCACCCGCCCGAGCAACCCCAGACAGCCCCGAGCAACTGCCAGGAGTCGCTCGTGGGCGACAGTCCCTTGGCAGGTGGTCCGGCCTTCACGGCAGAGCTGCTTCACCCTCATGGCCCGTCATCGCAATGCGGAGACCGACGCGCTGTACGCCACGGCCTACGAGGCGCACCCGCTCGACGAACCCGACGACTGGGGAGAGAGTGACGACGAGGCGACAGGCCCGTGGGACAGCCCGGCCTTCGGCTGCGATGAGTCGGCCTGTGTGGAGCATCGTGGCCGTTGACCCATCGGACGCCACCCGGTCCCACGGCGTCAGGGGCGGCCGATGAGTTGGTCGACGGGGGCGAAGTCGTCGGTGAGGAGCGTGGCATCGCCCACGAAGGCGTCGATGGCGTTGCGGCCCCCGGCGACCGCCGAGCGCGAGTCCAGGCGACGCAACTCGGGGCGCAGCGCAGGTTCATCGGGAAGCGAGGCTCCGCCCACGAGGATGATGTTCTCGCCGATGCCGTCGGAGGCCGAGAACACGTTCTCCGGGGCGATCACCACGACCTCGCCGAAGACCGCCTCGATGGTACGGGCCTGCGCCCGGGCCAGGTCGTGGTTGTCGTAGTCGATCAGGTTCATGATGTAGAGCCCGTCGGGGCCCAACGATGCTTTCACGTCCTCGAGGAACTCGACGGTCGTGAGGTGCCACGGGACCGAGATGCCGGCAAACGCATCACCGATCACATAGTCGAAAGAACCGGGCACGGCATCGGCCATCTCGACCCGGGCGTCACCGATGCGGGCCGGGAAGCGCTCGGCCAGATCGTCGATCCCGAAGGCCTCGACGACCTCGCGCACCAGGTCGGCGTCGATCTCGTAGACCAGGTGCGACGATCCCGGATAGGCGGCTTCGAAGAACAGCGGGAGGGTGTAGCCCCCGCCACCGACGTACCCGAACGCCGGCGGACCGCCACCAGTCCCAGCACCGGGCGACCGGCCCTCGTGCGCGGCGACGACAGCGGCGACGTCACGGGCGTAGTGCAGGCCCAGGTCGTTGGGATCGGCCACGTTGGTTCGGCTGCTGTTGTAGATGTTGCTCTGCACGAGGAACACGTCGGGTTGCAGCTCGTCGATGTTCAGGCACACGTACTTCGTCTCGGTGCCGCACGGGAGCCGAGCATCGAGGCCGGCGCCGGCAGCGAGACCGCCGATGACGAGCACGACGGGCACGATCCCGGCCCGGCTCGTGGTGCGGTCTCGGAGCACGAACGCCGTGATGGCGGCCAGCACCAGGCAGGCCGAGCCGCACACCACGAGGATCTGCCCGGAACGCAACGTGCCGACGAGCACGAAGCCGGCGCCGAAGTTGCCGAGCAGCGCTCCGGCGGTGGCGATGGCCGACATGGCGCCGGCGATCGAGCCCAGGCGGGGTGCGCCCTGGGCCAACGTCTTGAGCACGGTCGGGGGAACGGCGCTCAGGGCGATGCTCGGGAGGAGGAAACCGGCGATGGTGAGGACGAGTGCGCTCGTGGGGTTCGACGCCGTGCGGCCCGGGCCCAGCTCACGAACGACGTACGGCGAGGCGATCAGCAGCGCGCCCCCGATGGCGAGCGCGGGCACGAGCACGGCGCGGACCGGCCACCGGTCGGCCAGCACCCCGCCCAGCCAGCTCCCGAGCGAGATCCCAGCGAGGATGACGCCGATGACGGCCGAGATCGTCTCGAGCGTGATGCCCACGTACGGAGCGATGACCCGGGTGGCCACGATCTCGCTCACGAGCACCACAGCCGACGAGAGCAACACGAGCGCACCGAGGAACACCGAGGATGGGGGTCCAGCCCCCGGGCCCACACTCTCGGCCCCCGGGCCTCCGCTCCCGGCGGCGGAAGGCTGCGTGGACGTCATCGCGTCCCGTAGGAGGCGCCGCACTGGGCTTCGCGCTGGCGGGTCGTGGAGTGGACGGGGTCGAGGTCGAACTTGGGCAGCACCTCGGCCCCGAAGAGCTCGTACGACTCGCGAATGACGTCGAAGTCGTAGTCGCAGACCGTCGACGAGAACGTGAGCTGGTCGGCGCCGATGTCGACGAACCGCTGCACGGTGCGGGCGAGGTCGTCAGGATCGCCGACGCACAGGTTCCCCGCTGCGGCGGCCGCTTTCATCTGCTCGACGGTCGGGTCGGGGGGCAGGTCGGGCCAGACCGGGAACCCGTCGGGCCGGGGGAACGAGTCGAGGTACTTGAACACCAGTCCCGTGTGGTAGCTGGCCCGGTTGGCTGCCACGATGCGCCGGGCGCGATCGGGGTCGGCCAGGCACATCATGTCGCCCGTCACCATGATGTTGTTGTTCACGTAGCCGCCGACCGGCTCCGCCTTGTCGATCGTGCTCTTGTAGATATCGATCAGCGGTGCCAGAGTCTCGGGCGGGCCGAGGGTGAAGCACAACACACCGATCCCGAGCCGGGCCGCCTTCTCGAACGTGCCGGGAGATCCGGCCGCGACCCAGATCGGCGGGTGCGGGTCGCTGTAGGGCTTGGGCAGCACCCTGCGGGTGGGCATCGAGAAGAACCTCCCGTCGTGCGAGTAGTCGTCCTCGGCCCACATGCGCACGATCTGGGGGAGCGTCTCGTCCCACATCTCGCGGGTGCGGTCCATCGAGTCGATTCCGTAGCCGAAGACCTCCATCGACGACGAGCCCCTTCCCGTCCCGAACTCGAAGCGACCTTCACCGAGATGGTCGAGCATGGCGACGCGCTCGGCGATGCGGGCTGGATGGTTCACCGGCGGCGTGATGTTGAAGATGGCCGAGCCGACGTGGATGCGCTGCGTCACAGCCAGCGCGTAGGCCATGAAGGTCTCGGAGTCGGAGAGATGCGAGTACTCGTCGAGGAAGTGGTGCTCGGCCGACCACGAGTACTTGAAGCCGACCCGGTCGGCGAGCTTGATGTACTCGAGCTCGTTCTTGAGCGTCTGGTGCTCGGACCGCACCTGCCCGTCACGCCAGTGCTTCGGGTGGTACATGTTCGTGAAGATCCCGAACTCCATCGATCGCTCCGTGTCCGAGTCGGGGCCGCCGCTCGGCTCCGGTCGCTCGGACGCTACCTGTGAGCGCGTCGACAGCCGTGCCATGTGCCCCCGAGCCGTCGCCATCGGCACCCTCGCCGGGTAGCGTCGGAGCCGTGAGCCCCTCCTCCGATGCCGCCGAGCTGTCCTCCCTGCGGGCCGTGCTCGACGACCTCGTGCGCAGGGTCGACACCATCGCCGATCGGTACCGCAGCCGTGAGGACACGAGCGTCTCGACCGACCTCGAGAACGCCGACCGCAGCCTGGTCGCGGCCGGGCGCTCGGTCGATCGGGCCCTGCGCGCTCTCCACACGATGGACCGCTGAGGGGCCCACCGTCGCCCACCGTCGCCCAAATTTGCGCGGAAATGTGCACCTGGTGCGCGTTTCCGCGCAAATTTGGAGAGGGGTCGGCCGCTGACCGGGCGGCTACGGGGTCGGCAGGGACGGGTTGGCGCCGGGACACAGGTCGACGAGCAGGCAGCGGTCGCACGCCGGGCGCCGGGCGATGCACACGCGGCGGCCATGCAGGATGAGCCGCAACGAGAACGGCCCCCACTCCTCGGGCACCAAGAGCGCTCCCAGGTCGTGCTCGATCTTCACCGCGTCGGTGTTCTCGGTGAGCGCCAACAGGCGCGAGATGCGGGTCACGTGGGTGTCGACGGGCAGCCCGGGCAGGTTGAAGTCGACCGAGCGCACGACGTTGCCGGTCTTGCGGCCCACGCCGGGGATCGTGACGAGATCGTCGAGCGAGGTGGGCACTTCGCCCTCGTAGCGCTCCTCGAGGGCCTGGGCCATGCCCAGCAACGATCGGGCCTTGTTCTTGTAGAAGCCCGTCGAGCGGATGATGCCCTCGAGCTCTTCGGGATCGGCGACGGCGAGATCAGCTGGCGTCGGATAGCGCCGGAACAACGCCGGGGTGACCATGTTCACGCGCTCGTCGGTGCACTGGGCCGAAAGGATCGTCGCGGCGAGCAGCTCGAAGGGGTTGGTGTGGGTGAGCTCGCAGTGCGCCTCGTAGACCTCCGAGAGTCTCCGGGCGATCTCGCGAGCCCGTTCCCCCTTGGCCTTCTTCGACTCGCGAAGCTTTCGGGCCCGCGGCCCGGCACCGGACGCCGGCACCTGCGACGGCTTCGACGGCTCGGGGACCACTGGGCGCTCGGGACGATCGGGGGGCATGGGGGGCATGGGCTACTTCATCACACCAGCCCGGCCCCCGGCCTCACCCGGCGATGAGGATGGCCGCTCCACCCGCCGAAGCGGTGCCGCCGCGCTCGACCGACGAGCCATGGAAGGTGGCGTCGCCGAAGCTGAACACACCGCCGTCGTCACCGAGCAGCCAGTAGCCGGCGCCCGACGGGGTCGCCGTCACGCCGATCATGCGGCCGTTGAGGGTCCGATCGCCGAGCGACCCGAAGAACCCAGCATCACCGAACGAGAACACACCCCCATCCGACGCCACCAACCAATACCCACCACCAGACGGCGTCCCCGCCACACCCACGATCGGCGCCACCACACGCATCCGGGCCGTCGCCACGTCGCCGTGATGGGGCGCCCCGCCACTCGGGCGGACGATCCCGTCGGCCGTGACCATCCAGACTCCACCGCCGACGCGCGCCGCGGCGCCGACCACCGGCGCCGGCTCGCCGAGCGCTGCTCCGGGCGCCAGCGCGCCGCTCTCGGAGGACACGGCGGGCGGCCCGCCCGTTCCCGGCGCGGCCGGGGCCGGGGCCGGTGCCAGACGGTCGCCGAACGATTCGACGATTCCCCGCCGGGTCACCGTGCGATACCCGCCCGATGGCCGGGCCGCGGCCCGAACCGCAGCTCCCACGTCGAGGATGCCCCATCCGTACAACTCGTCGAACCCCTGGGCGCCCGCGTCTCGACTGTGGTTCACGAGGAGGGCCCGCACCTGGGCGGGGGTTGCGTCGGGCCGGGCGGCGAGCACCAGCGCGGCGGCCGCCGAGACGTGCGGAGCGGCGAACGACGTGCCTCGCCAGGTGCCATATCCGCCGTCGACCGTCGTCGACGCCACGTCGTCACCCGGTGCCGCCAGATCGACCCACGGCCCCATCTCCGAGAACGAGGCCCGGCGGCCTGACCGGTCGGTGGCCGCCACGGCCAGCACCTCGGGGTAGGCAGCGGGGTACACCGGGATCGCCATGCCGTAGTTCCCTGCCGCGGCCACCACCACGACGCCCCGCGACTCGGCGTAGGCGACAGCGGCATGCATGGTGGGATCGGAGTGCACGCTGCCAAGCGACAGGTTCACCACGTCGGCGCCGTGGTCGACGGCCCAGACGATCGCCGGCGCCACCGCCTCGGAGCTGCCCAGCCCGTCGTTGGAGAACGTCGTGATGGGCAGCACCTGCACGCCGGGGGCGACGGGCGCGATCCCTCGCCCGTTGCGAAATCCCGCACCGACGATCCCGCCGACGAAGGTCCCGTGCCCCACGGGATCCGAGGCCGCGCCGATCCGGCCGCCGATCGGAGCGGTCGCCGAACGGCCGGCTCCGTCGACGAACGCCGTGGCGTCGACGCCGGGAAGCACCTGGGCCCCGCTGAAGTCCTCATGATCGGCCCGCAGGCCGGTGTCGATGACGGCGACCACGATGCCGCTGGGGTCGACGCTCGACCATGCGCCTTCGACGCCGATCTGGTCGAGGTTCCACTGCTCGGCCCGTCGTGGGTCGGCCGCACCGACGCCGGGACCCGCCGCAGCCGCCGTGATCCGGCCGCCACCACGCGGGCCGGCAAGACCGACGGGTCCGCCGATCGACAGCGAGACGTAGCCGACGGACGGGGCGACCGCGACCACGTCGGGCTGGGTCCGGAACGCAACCGAGACCCGTTCGACGTCGACCAGCGGGACATCGACGGCATCGAAGGCCAGGGAGCCCTCGGGGGTCCGACGCGTCACCACGAGCTCGACGGTCGACGGATCGCCATCGCCACCGCCATCACCCATGGTCGCCGCCGCTGACGCCGGCGAGATCGCGGCGACGAGGAGGCCGGTGACGAGCATCAGCACCGACACGCAGGGCCGCGACACGCAGGGCCGCGACCTGGTGAGCGCTCCGGTGGCGAAACGCCCCGGGAAACGGGTGGGAGCCCGGCAATCTGCACGATCCATCCGGGGAGGCCTCGGCGCCGAATGGGGCCCGCTTGAGCGGATTCAACCGACCGAGGGCATTGGTGATCCCGCCGGATACCCTCGTGGCGTGACCGAGTCGTGCACCGTGCACCGTCCAGCGCCGCTCCTCGCCCAGCACCCGGCCCTGGCCGCGTTCCTCGCGGCGGGCGAGACCAGCGGCACCGGGACCCTCAGCGAGCACAAGGCGATCGACATCCACCGCGGCCCGCAAGGGCCCAGCGTCGGGCTCGTTCTGACGGCACCGGGCGAGCGCGACGAGCTCGAGCCCTCGATCGTCGGCTACGCCCATGCATCGGGCCACGGTCACGGCCTCGGCTCCGACCACGGCGGAGGCTCGAGCTGGGGTCTGGAGATCGTGGCCGACCCGGCGCTTCGCCCTCGCCTGCTCGACGAGGCCCTGGCGCAGCTCGACGGCGCGGTGCACTGGTGGGTGTACGACGCGCAGCCCGAACACGATGCGCTCGCAGCCAGCCGTGGGTTGCGGGTGGGTCGCGATCTCCTCAAGATGCGGTGCCCGCTCCCGCTGCCGAAGGAGCAGAAACCCCGCTTCCCTGCCGGCGTGCGGGTCGAGGCGTTCCGCCCGGGCATCGACGACGGGGCCTGGCTGGCCGTGAACGCCCGCTCGTTCGCCGACCATCCCGAGCAGGGCGCGTACGATCAGAACACGCTCGAGCGTCGGATGGCCGAGCCCTGGTTCGATCCCGCCGGCTTCTGGCTGGCCTGGGACGACGGAGGCCTGGCCGGGTTCTGCTGGACCAAGATCCAGCCCGACGAGAACGCTGGCGAGATCTACGCCATCGGCGTCGATCCGTCGCGTCAGGGCCTGGGGCTGGGCCGAGCCCTCACGGCGGCCGGCCTCGACTCGATCGCGGGCCAGGGCTGGCCCTGGGGCATCCTCTACGTCGACGGCGCCAATCGCGCCGCCGTCGGTCTCTACGAGTCGATCGGCTTCACCGTGATCGTGCGCAATCGCGCCTACGAGCGATGAGCTCCACCCCCGAGCCTCCCGGCGCCGCACGCCTCGGGTCCGGTACCGGTTCGCTCGATCGCTACGGCGCGACCCGAGGCCAGATCGACGCGCTGATCGCCGCGATGGGCGAGCCTCCCTATCGGGCCCACCAGCTCTGGGACGGGCTCTGGAGCAGGAGGGCGCGCCTGGCCGATCTCACCGACGTGCCCGCGGCGCTCCGAGACCAGCTCGAGACCGCCCTGCCCGAGGCGTTGGTCGAGCGGGCCCGGTCGATCGCCGACGATGAGCTCACGGTCAAGTGGCTCTGGGAATGCGTCTCTGGCGGGGCCCAGGTCGAGACGGTCCTCATGCGCTATCCCGAGCGTGACGCCAGCCGGGGACGGGCGACGGTGTGCGTGTCGTCCCAAGCCGGATGCGCCATGGCGTGCACGTTCTGCGCCACGGGTCAGGCCGGGTTCGAGCGGCACCTGAGCACCTCCGAGATCGTCGAGCAGGTGCTTCGGGCCAGCCACGAGACCCCGCAGCGGGTGTCGAATGTGGTCTTCATGGGGATGGGCGAACCACTGGCCAACTACGACGCCGTCTGGGCATCGGTCGAGCGGCTCCACGGCGATCTCGGGCTCTCGGCCCGCCATCTCACGATCTCCACGGTCGGGGTCGTGCCCGGGATCCGGCGATTGGCAGCCGAACGCCTGCCCGTCACGCTGGCCGTGTCGATCCACGCACCGTTCGACGAGATCCGCAGCACGATCGTCCCGCTCAACCGGCGCTACCCCATCGCCGAGCTGCTCGACGCCGCCCGTGAGTTCGCCGCGGCCAAGGGACGACGCATCACGTTCGAGTACACGATGCTCGAAGGGGTCAACGACACCGATGAGTGCGCCCGGGCCTTGGCGGCCTTGCTCCGCCGCTTCTCGTCGACCGGGGCGCACGTGAACCTGATCCCGTACAACCAGACCGCCGGCCTGGTGGCCCGGGCCAGCAGCGGCGACACCATCGAGCGCTTCGCCAGCCAGCTCATCGCCGGAGGCGTCAACGCCACCATCCGCCGCAATCGGGGCGTGTCGATCGATGCCGCGTGCGGGCAGCTTCGTTGGCGCGAGCGGGACGGAGCCGAGGCCGAGACGGGCGTTGCGTCTCCGAGCCGACGTCCGTCGGTCAGAATGGCCCCGTGAACGACTTTCGGTGGTTCGACCCCCACCAGCCCCAGACCCTCCAGGTCGCGACCTTCCTGCTCTACGCGCGGGGGGTCTTCGCGCTCCTCGGGTTCAGCCTGGTCCTCGTGGTGCTCTACGGCGCGGCCGCGATCGGGCTGGCCAACTCGAAGAAATGGGGCTACGTCGTGAGCCTCGTCGCCGCGTTCCTCCCGTTCGTGTTCATCCCGTTCGATCCGGGGGGCGTGCTGTCCTCGCTCCAGTTCAACGTCATCGGGCTCATGTTCGACATCGCGCTCGTCGCCCTGCTGTTGCACCCGATGAGCCGCGACCACCAGAAGATCTGGTTCAGGTAGCCAGACGAGCCCGACGTCGAGGTACGGCGCGGCTCCGATTCCCATGTCCCGACCGGAGGCGTTGCACTCGGCCCAGCATGTCGTCGTGGGTGCTGGGCCGGCCGGGCTGATGGCGGCGTACCAACTGGCGACGCGGGGTCACGAGGTGGTCGTCCTCGAGCGCGACTCGCATCCCGGGGGATTGGCGGCGAGCTTCGAGGTCGCCGGCATCAGGGTCGATCACGGTTCGCACCGGCTGCATCCCTCCACCGACCCTCGAATCATGGCGCTGCTCGAGCGGCTGCTCGGGAGCGACCTGCAACGTCGCCCACGCAACGGTCGCATCCGGATCGACCGCAGGTGGCTGCGCTTCCCGCTGCGCCCGTTCGATCTGGTGGCGCACACCCGGCCCGGGCTCGCGGCCCGCCTCGGCCGCGACCTGATCGGCGCCCGGGCGCCACGCACCATGGCCACCACGGCGCCGGTCACCTTCGCCGATGCCGTGCGGCTGCGCCTGGGCCCCACGATGCTCGACGAGCTCTACGGTCCCTATGCCCGCAAGCTCTGGGGTCTCGGCCCGGAGGAGCTCCATCCGGAGCTTGCCCGACGCCGCATCGCCACGCCGTCGGGACGGGCCCTGCTCGCCCGGGTCGTCGCCGCGGCCCGACCGGGACGCGCCGCCCCGGCGTTCTGGTACCCGAGACGGGGTTTCGGCCAGATCTGCGAACGCCTGGCCGAGGCGGCGACCGACGCCGGGGCCCGGCTGGTCTTCGACGCCGAGATCGTGGGCGTCCACCTCGGGACGGGCTCGGAGTCGAGCGCCGTCGTGGGACTCGACGGTACGGACGCGCCACTGGCGACGGGCGGGCAGCTCTGGTCGACCATCCCGCTCACGACGCTGACCCGACTGATCCGGACACCCGAGGCGCCCCGGGCCGTCGTCGATGCGGCGTCGAGCCTGCGCTCGCGGGCCATGACCTTCGTGTACCTCGTGCTCGATCGGCCCCGCTTCAGCGAGTTCGACGCGCACTACCTCCCGGGACCGGAGTCGCGGGCGAGCCGCATCTCCGAGCCCAGGAACTATCGCGACAGCGCCGCCGACCCGCCGGCGACGACCGTGCTGTGCGCCGAGATCCCGTGCCGGCAGGGCGACGACATCTGGAGCGCGTCAGCCGACGACCTGGCCAGCGCCATCGTCGACGATCTCGCTCGGATGGGTCTGGGCGAGGTCGTGCCGGTGGAGACGGTGGTACGACGGGCACCGAGCGTGTACCCCGTCTACGACCTCGCCCACCCGGAGGCGCTGGCGCAGGTCGAGCGCTGGATCACGAGCCTGCCCAACGTGGTCTCGTTCGGACGTCAGGGCCTGTTCGCGCACGACAACTCGCACCACGCCATGACAACGGGCTGGACGGCGGTCGAGGCGCTCGATCAGGCGGGCCGGCTCGATCCGGTTCGCTGGAGCGCAGCCCGTCAGTCGTTCGACGCCCACGTCGTCGACGACTGAGCCGCCATCCTCGCGCCAGCGACCGGGACGGGCGCCGGCTGCGTGGCCACCTCACGCCGGTTGACGACCCGGTACACGGCTGGGACCACGTTGCGCAGGTACGGGACAAGACGGACGAACGACCGTCCCGTGGTGCGGAAGTGGTACGAGATCGGCACCTCCTCGTACCGGAAGCCCCGGGCGAGGAGGTCGAGGGTCAGCACCTGCGCGTAGTTGTAGTCGTGAGCGATGGACGCCTCGGCCGCCGCTCGCAGCGAGAGGGCCCGGTATCCCGTCTGGCCGTCGGTGATGGGGCGACGGGCCGTGAAGGCCAGCCAGCGGGTGAGCAGCATGTTGCCCAGCCATCGGTGGGCGAGCATGCGGCACGGGCGCCCGTCGCCGAAGCGGGTGCCCACCACGTAGTCGGCCCGGCCGGCGAGGATGGGCGTCACCAACCGCTCGAGCTCCTCTGGCGCGTACTCGCCGTCGGCGTCGCAGAACACCACCACGCTGGCCCCGCGATCGACGCCTTCGCGCAAACCCCGGCGGACCGCGGCACCGAGACCCGCGTTCACGCCGAGGGTGACGACCTCGGCCCCGGCGGCCCGAGCCCGGTCCACGGTGGCATCACGCGAGCCGTCGTCGATCACGAGGCAACGCACCGCCCGACCGCACACGGTCGCGGGAACCCGGCCGATCACCCCGGCCACGGCCTCCTCCTCGTCGAAGGCCGGGAGGAACAACATCACCGGCTCGGCGCCGTCAGCTCGGTCGGCCGACACGGCGATCGGGGCGATCGCGAGCGGCGCGCCGCGACCCCCATCCTCGTTCTGCTCGAGTCGCTCGACCGCGTTCACTCGGAGGCGTGGCCCCATCGTCGAACCCCTTTCCTGGCGTGCGACCCCGGCTACCTGACGTCGGCGTCAACTTTGGTTAGGTATACTTTACAAGAGCTTGTCGATATGGCACCATGAGCGCCATGATCCGACTCGCAAGCCTGCTCCGTCCCGCATCGATCGCGCCGGCGATCGTCGTTCTCGCCAGTGTGCTCGCCAGTTGTGGAGGTGGGGGCGGCGACGCGTGCGCGGGCAGGCTCACCGTGTACTCGGGCCGGACCGAAGCGCTCGTCGCTCCCATCCTCGACCGGTTCAACGAGGAGAGCGACGTCGACGTGTGCGTCCGGTACGGCGATTCGGCCGAGCTGGCGCTGCTCATCGACGCCGAGGGCGACCGGTCGGAAGTCGACGTGTTCATCTCCCAGAGCCCGGGCGCCATCGGCTTCCTCGCCGGCCGCGACCGCCTGACACCGATCTCCGACGCCACCCTGGGGCTCGTCGACGAACGGTTCCGCAGCCCCGCGGGCCTGTGGGTCGGGCTCTCCGGTCGGGTTCGGGTGCTCGTCTACAACACCGATCTGGTCGATCCGGCCACGCTGCCGACCTCGGCGCTCGAGCTCACCGGGCCCGCCTACCGCGACCAGGTGGGGCTGGCACCCACCAACGGCTCGTTCCAGGACTTCGTCACCGCGGCACGCCAGCAGATCGGCGACGCCGAGACACTGGCGTTCCTGGAAGGCCTGGCCGCCAACGGTGCCCAGAGCTTCGCGAACAACACCGCCATCGTCGAGGCCGTCGGTCGGGGCGAGGTGCCGTACGGGCTCGTCAACCACTACTACGCGCTCCAGGCCCGCCGCGAGAATCCCGACCTCCCGGTGGCCAACCACTTCTTCTCCGACGGCGACATCGGCAAGCTCATCCTCGTGACCGCTGGCGGGGTGGTGGCCACGTCCGACCAGAGCGACGAAGCCGAGGTGCTGCTGCAGTTCCTGCTCGGAGCCGAGTCGCAGTCGTACTTCAGCCAGCAGACGCTCGAGTACCCCTTGGCCGCAGGCGTCGCCCCCAGCGGCGAGCTGGCAGACCAGCCGCTGGCCGGCATCTCGGGCGCAGGCGGTGACCTGGCGTCGCTCGGCGGCGAGCTCGAAACGACCGAGGAGCTCATCAACCAGAGCGGATTGGGTCGTTAGCCCGTCGTGCCGACGCAGTCCCGACCCGTCGATCAGGGCGAGGCACGACGAGCGCTCGCGCGCCGCACGGGCTCCCAGGGCGTCCGGGGTGTCCGCGGCTCCCGGTTGGTCGAACGACGGGCGCCCCGGTCCCTGATCACGGCCTCCATCGCGGTGGCTGTGCTGTTCGCGGCGCCGTTCGTGTACCTCGTGTGGCGAAACGTGGAGCTCGGGGCCGACCTGGGTGAGGTCCTCGGAGACGAGATCACCCACACGGCGCTGCGCCACACCCTCACCCTGGCCGCGGCGGTGACCCTCGCAGCGACGGCCCTGGGCACGACGCTGGCCTGGCTGGTGGTCCGTACGGATCTGGCGGGGCGACGGGTGTGGTCCGCGATCCTTCCTCTGCCGCTCGTCGTGCCGTCGTTCGTCGGCGGGCTGGCGCTCCTCGCGGCATTCGCACCCGGAGGGCTGGTGGCCGAAGTGCTCCAGCCGCTCGGCATCGAGACCCCCGACGTACGCGGCTTCAGCGGCGCGTTCACCGTCTTGACCCTCCTCACGTACCCGTACGTGTACCTCCCCGTCTCCGCTCGGCTCCGAGCCCTGCCGAGCTCGATCGAGGAGGGCGCCCGGGCGCTCGGCCGGCGGCCGTTCGCGGTCTTCCGGACCGTCGTCGCTCCTCAGATCGCCGGCTCGGTGTGGGCCGGGGCCCTCATCGTGTTCCTCTACGTGCTCAGCGAGTTCGGGGCGGTGACGCTGCTCGACTACACCACGCTCACCACCCAGATCGACAGGGCCAAGCTGTTCGATCCGAGCGCGGCTGCGGTCTCCAGCCTCCTCCTGGGGCTGCTGGCCCTGGCGTGCGTCTCGGCTGAGCGGATCGTCACCCGCCGGAGACTGCCGTTCGAGGCCGTCTCGACGGCTCCGGTCAGGCCAGCGCCTCTGGGACGGTGGAAGCCGGTGGCCACCGGGTTCATGGCCGCTGTGGTCGGCCTGGCCCTGCTGCTGCCCGTGGCGGTCCTGGGGCTCTGGACGAGCCGAGGCCTCACCGGAGACCGCCTCGGCGGCGACGGGGTGGGCTCCGAAGGTGTCGGGTCTGCGGCGTGGAACACGGCGTGGGTGTCGGTGGTGGCCTCGGTGGTCACGGTCGGCCTGGTGCTGCCACTGGCCTTCCTCGCCGGACGGTACCGATCGCGAGCCAGCGGACCGGCCTCGGTGGTCGTCACGGCCGGATTCGCCTTACCTGGCTTGGTGATCGCACTGGCGATCGTGGCGTGGACGCTCCAGACGAGCGTGGGCGCGGCGCTCTACCAGACCTTCCCGATGTTGGTGCTCGCCTATGTCGTGCACTTCGGCGCGCAGGCCCTGCGCGCCAGCCAGGTCGCGGTGAGCGCCGTCCCCGGCCGGCTCGACGACGCCGCCCGGTCACTCGGCGCCCGCCGATGGCGACGACTGCGAACCATCGACGGACCGCTGATGCTCCCCGGGTTGGTCACCGGCTTCGGCATGGTGCTCATGTCGACCATGAAGGAGCTGCCGGCCACCCGATTGCTGGCCCCCATCGAGTTCTCGACGCTGGCGACCGAGATCTACGGAAACGCCGGCGACGGCTTCTACGCCCGGGCGGGGTTCAGGAGCCTCCTGCTCATCCTCGTCTCTGGCGTGCTCACCTGGGCGCTCGTCATCCGACCGCAGCGCCCGCCCGAGCTGGTGCCATGACCACGACCGGTGTTGCTCGTTCGGCCAGGAGGCCGCTGTCGACGGCTACCCGCGCTGCGATCTCGCTCGGGATCCTCACGGCCCTTTGGTGCGCCTCGGGCATCGGGGCCCGGGCCACCTACAACACCCGGACCACCGCCGACGAGCCCCAGTACCTGTTGAGCGCGATCAGCCTCTTCGAGGACGGCGATCTCGACATCGCCGACGAACGCGTCGCCGGACGGTTCCTGGCCTTCCACGAGGTCGACCTGCCCCGCCAGGAGACGCTGCGTGCCGACGGGACGGCGATCTCGCCGCACGATCCGCTCCTGCCCGTGCTGCTCGCGGTACCTGTGGCCGTCGGCGGATGGATCGGGGCCAAGGTGCTGCTCGCGCTCGTGGCTGGACTGCTCGCCGCCGTGATGACGTGGACGGCCGTCACCCGGTACGGCGCTCGCGTGCGACCGACCGTCCTGGTGGTGGGCGCGTCGTCGCTGGCAGCCCCGCTGGCGGTGTACGGCACCCAGGTCTACCCCGAGATCGTGGCCGCCCTGACCGTCGCCATCGCCATCGCTGCCATCACCGGACCCATGCGGCGTCTGGGGATCACGACGTTCATCGGGGCCATCGTCGCTCTACCATGGCTCTCGGTGAAGTACGCGCCGGTTGCGGTGGCGTTGGCGGCCGTGGCGGGGTGGCGGCTGCACGGGGAGTCCCGGCGCCGCGCCCTGGTGGGGTCGGCCGTCGCCCTCACCCTGGCCGGGGTCGCCTTCGCCGTGGCCCATGGGGAGATCTACGGCGGCCTCACCCCGTACGCCTCGGGGACGCACTTCCGGGGCGGCGAGCTCACCGTGACCGGGAGCGATCCCGACGTTCTCGGCCGGACCCAACGACTCATCGGCCTCCTCGTCGACCGGGAGTTCGGCCTCATCGCCTGGGCCCCCGTCCTCCTCCTGATCGTCCCCGCCCTGGCCGCCCAGGCCCGTGCTGCCGTCGCTGGCGCGCACCGCGTGCAGCCGAGCCCCGGTGCTCTGGGGTCCGGCGCTCTCTCCAGCTCCAGCAGCGACGAGGCGCCGGCCCGGGTGTCGGCCCTGGCCCTCGTCGTGCCGATCGCCGCCGGGTGGGCCAACGCCACGTGGGTCGCGCTCACGATGCACGGCTGGTGGTGGCCTGGGCGTCAGGTGGTGGTGGTCGTCCCGTGCGCGGTGCTGGCGCTGGCATCGTGGGTCGGCGCCGACGCGCACTCGGCGAGAACGCGTGGGCGGATCGTCGGCGTGGGCGTGCTCGGGAGCGTCGGCGTGCTCGCATTCGTGTGGCAGGTCGTCGAGGTGCTCGCCGGGCACCACCGGCTGATCATCGACTTCACCCGCACCGAGTTCCCCGTGTACCGGATCTGGCGACACGCCCTGCCCGATCTCCGTGATCGCACTCGGGCCTCGGTCGTGCTGGCGGCAGCATGGACGATCGTCGTGGCCGCGCTGGCCGTGCTCGGCTGGCGAGGCTCGCGACGACCGCGTCCAACCCGAGCCGCGATCGTGGCAAGCTCACCGCCCCCCGGGCCCGCCAAACACGCCGCGATCGTCTCCCCGTTCCCTCGAACACGCCGGATTCCCGGCCCGTCCTTCAGGAGGACCTCATCATGAACCGTCGAACCCGAACCGTCGCCACGCTCGGACTCTGCCTGGCGATCGGCCTCACCGCCTGTGGCGACGACGACGGTGCCGGGGTCCGCGACATCACGCCGACCGAGGAATCCGCCGCCGAGACCGGATCGGCCGCCGAGTCGGGCTCGGCCACAGCGTCGGCGCCCGCCGAGGCCAGCGAACCCGCGTCGGGGAGCGCCTCGGGAGTTGCCCATGGCGGCGAGGACGCGCCCTGCGTGCCGGTCGGCGATGCGACGACAGCCACGGCGACCGTCGAGCTCCACCTCACCGAGTACGCGATCGTGGCCCAGCCGCCGTCGATCACCGCCGGAACGATTCGCTTCGTCGCAGAGAACAAGGGCGCTCACCATCACGAGGTGGTGGTCGTGCGCGCCGACACGATCGCCGAGCTGCCGACGCTCGACGAGGGCTCGTTCGACGAAGCGGGAGCTCCTGCCGGATCGGTCATCGGCGAGATCGAGGCCTTCGGTGCCCAACAGTCGTGCGACGGGACCTTCGAGTTGACGCCGGGCACCTACGTCCTGCTCTGCAACCTCGTCGACATCGAGTCGGACGCGCTCACCGCGCACTTCTCGAACGGGATGAGCACCACCTTCACGGTCTCGGCCTGAGCACCGAACAACACCGACGAGCGCGGTGGCTCCGGCCGGACGGTCGTTCGACACCATCGAGGCCACGCTCGCGCGCTGACCGTCCCGAGGTCGGGCACGATTTCGCCGGGCACCACCCGCGCACCACCCGCGCACCTGGCCGCTGACGGCCGCCGGCCGATCTCCAACGCTCGCACGATCCGCACCGTGCGGAGCGTGCCCGCGCCGCCACAACCAGCGTTGTGGGGCTTTTGGGAGTAATGTGGCGAATGTGGGAGATGCTCGATCAGAGTCACGCATCGTCGCGGCAGTGCCACCCGGTGCGACTCGGCCCCCCTGGCTCACGTCACGGCTCGCTCGCGCCACCGGCGTGGCGGCAGCACTCACCGCCGCCTTCGCACTCACGGCGCTGCCCCGTGCGCCTCAGGCGTTCGCGGCCGCGACGATCGAGCCCAGGGGTGGAACCATCAGCGCGATCGCCGGCACCACGCCGCTGATGCCCGGCATCACCCAGTTCGTCGGCGGGCTGGTCACGGTGAGGTTCCCCGACGGCACGTCGGGCTTCGCCTATGGCCTCGATGTCGACCGGGAGCTCGTGCTCAGGATTCCCTACGACGAAGCAGCCTGGAACGACCTGCCGATCCCGACCAGTGCTCTGAGCAGGGTCTCGTCGATCCTGCTCTCGCATGGGCCCGATCAGGGTTATACCGACGATGTCGAGGTCGTCGCGGTCCAGGCAGCCATCTGGCACGTCACGGCCGGCTTCACCCTCGATGCGTCGGCGAACCCGCCGGCTGCGGTGGCACTGTACGACTCGATCGTCGCCGCCGCCGCCAACCCGGCGAACGTCGCTCCACAACCGCCGCCGAGCCTGGTGTTCACGCCGGCACTGGCCAGTGGGGCCGAGGGACAGCTCATCGCGTTCACCGTCGAGGGAGCGAACTGGACGGAGCCGGTCGAGCTGACGGTCACCGGTACCAATCCCGGCGGTGACGGGACGATCGTCTCGTGTGCCGATGCGACCACCCCGATCACGGCGGTCACGACGCCGGGGTCGCAGGTCTGCGTCAAGCTCTTGGGCGGGCCCAACAACGGTGTCGGAACCGTGGGACTGAGCGCGACCACCAACCGCGCCGCGGTCACCTCCGGACGCGTGTTCAAGGCCGTCGACTCGAGCACCGAGCATCAACGGCTCATGCTGTCATCGACGGTCTCGACGGCGGTCACGGCCCACGCCAACGCCGTGTTCCAGACGACCAGGGGCTCCATCACGGTCGAGAAGCTCATCCTGGGAACTCCAGGGCCCGACGAGGTGTACACGATCGAGGTTCGTCTCGGCTCGAGCGTCGTCGCATCACACGACTTCCCCGACGGCGATTCCGGCTCTGGTGCCTTCCAGCACGTGTTCGAGGGTCTCCTGGCCGGGACCTACACGGTCTCGGAGCTCCCGGGGGCTCCCGGCCGTCCGAACTCCGCATCCACGGTCGAGGTCACGGGCGGGGGGACCGTCACGTTCGCGCCCGGCGAGAACCCCCGGGTCGTGGTGACCAACCGCTACGAAGGACACCTCCTGATCGGCGCATCCGTGAGTGGCGGCCCGGCCATCGGCCGGTTCAGCGCCGACGTGTCGTGCTCCCTCGGGGCGGCGTTGGTCTTTGCCGTCACCGAGATCCCGCTCGAACCGTCTGCGGTCTGGGTGTCCGAGCCGCTGCCGGCGTCGGCGGTCTGCCTCGTCACCGAGTCGGGAACGGGCGGCGCCGAGTCGGTGACCGTCACGCCCCCGGGACCGGCGGGTGTTCCAACCAACGAGACCGTCGTGACGATCGTCAACAACCAGACGGTCACCGTGAACTTCGACAACCGGTTCCCGCCCGCCGGCACGCTCACGGCCACGGTCGCCCTCGCCGGACCGGTCACGGGGCCGTTCACCGTCGCAGCGAGCTGCTCGCTGAACGGCCGGCCCGTCATCACCGGGGCTGAGCAGGGCATCTCGTTCGATCCCGACCGTCCCTGGCGCTCGGGACCACTCCCCTCGGGGGCGGTGTGCGTGGTGACCGAGATCGCCTCGGGCGACGCCGAGGCCATGTCGGTTGCTCCACCGGGAGGATCCGACGCCCAGGGCCGACCGACGACCACCGTGGTCATCACGAGCGGTCGAGAATCGGGCGTCACCTTCACCAACGCCAAGAGCCAGGCAGCGCTCCGGTTCGGCGCGCTCACGATCGCCAAGACGACAACCGGCGGCGCGGGAACCGGGCCGTTCACGTTCACGGCATCGTGCTCCGGCGTCACGCTCTCAGCTGGTGACGCGACGTTCGCCGTCGACACCGACCCGGCCAGCCTCGTCCCCGCCAGCCACGTCTTCGCGACACCGTTGCCCGAGGGGACCGTCTGCTCGATCACCGAGGCCGATCGAGCGGGCGCGGTGTCGACGGCCGTGGCCGTCGACACCGGCACGGCGCAGACGCTGACCAGCGAGGCCCCACCGACGTTCACCGTGCTCATCGGGGCCAACGCGATGACGACCGCCCTGGTCACCAACGACATGCCCGGCACAGTGGTGGAGCAGGGCGCCGCCCCGGTGGGTGGGCCCGTCGCCGCACCTCGCCGCACGAACACCCTGGCGTTCACCGGGATCGAGACCAGTCGGACAGGATTGGCAGCGCTCCTGCTGAGCTCGAGCGGGTGGGCGCTACTCGTGCTCGCCCGCAACGTGCGCCGACGGACTGCGCTCCCACTCGGGCTCCCGCGGGCCTGAGCGTGAATCACGGGTCCGGGCCGGCGAGGTCGCTGTCGCTGTCGCCGTCGGGGAATCGGCGATCTCGTATCAGGTCTGGCTGACCACGAGGACCGACTCGAGGAACTCGGCCAGGGCCCAACCGAAGGCCACCACGACATCGCCGTTGGCTGGTTCGATGCCCTGGAACGCCGGCGGGACCTTCTTGGGCGCGACCTTCAGGGTGCGGGCGTTGATCACCGGCGCCGACGGCCCAGCCCCCGCAGCCACGAACTGGCGGTCGTCGTAGGCCCCCGCGACGCCGAAGCGCTTCACGAGACGACGGCCCCAGGCCCGCTCCTCGCCGGTGGCCGTGTACGACGGCCTGGGCACCACCTCGGACAAGCCGCTCAGGAGCCCGTACACACCGTGATGAGCGAACACTCCCCCGACGAGGACATCCTCGTCGGGAAACGAGATCGCCGCCCGGCGGAAGAGCTCCCGCGTCATGGCGGCGAAGTGCTCGGCCGCCGCCTTCGTCGTTCGGCTGGCGCCGAGCGACCAGAGGATCGAAGGAGTCCCACCGATGCGCTCGAGCGAACCGAACACGAAGCCCAGGATCTCGTCCTGCTCGTGGACCAGCACGACGAGCGGCATGCTCTCGATCTGTCGATCCAGATCGGCGTCGCCCACAGTGCTGCCACAGGCAGCCAAGATCTGAGCCAGCACGTCCAGCTCTGCCGGCTTCAGTGAGACGGAATCACGTGACTCGACGTCCATGCCGTCATTGTGGCCGACGACACCTCGTCAACGAAAATTGGAGCGGGAACCGGTTCCCACATCCTGGGACGAGCCCAGCGTGAGATCGCCCGAGCGCCTACAGCACCGACCCGGCCCCGAAGAGCACGCGCAGCTCGCCGAAGAGGCCGTTGCGGGCATCGACCGCGAACTCGTCCCCCAGGCGCAGCACCGTGGTTCTGCCGTCGCCGCCGGGAGCGCCGTCGAGGTGCACGAACACGGGGCTGTCACCGGGATGCGCTTCGAGCACCGACTTCAGCTCCGTGATGCGACGCTCGGTGAGCGCGTTGGCGCCCAGCCGGATGCGCACCGGGGGCCCACCGTCGAGGATCAGCTCGGGGCGCTTCACGTCGAGGCAGATCAGCTTGGGCTGGTCGTCGCGATTGTCGAGCCGACCTTTCACACAAACGATGGCATCGTCGACAAGCTGATATCCATGTTCAGACATGGTCTTGGGAAACACCATGACCTCGATCGTCGTCTCAAGGTCTTCGAGCACGAACGTGGCCATCAGGTCGCCCTTTCTGGTGTATTTCCGGGCCATGTTGGTGACGACACCACCGACAATCCTCATGTCGCCGTCCTTGAGCTCGCCGAGCTCGCCGATCGTGGCGTCACAGTGACGGGCCAGGGCCCGCTGGGCGCCCATGAGAGGATGGTCGGAGACGTAGAGCCCGAGCATCTCCTTCTCGAACTTCAGCCGCTCGTGCTTGTCGAAGTCGACCTCGGGGATCTTGACCCGATCGAACGAAGCACCATCGGGATCGACAGCGCCGCCAAGATCGCCGAACAGGCTCATGATGCCGGCGTCGCGCTCGCGCCGCCGGTCGAGGGCGCGATCGATGATCTCCTCGTGCACCAGCAGGAGGCCCTTGCGGGGATGGCCGAGGGAGTCGAACGCCCCGGCCTTGATGAGCGACTCCACCGTTCGCTTGTTCAGCACGGACGGATCGACGCGATCGCAGAAGTCGACGAAGTCGACGAAGAGCCCCGCCCCTTCGCGCTCGGCCAGAACGTGCTCGACGACACCCTCACCGACATTTCGGATTCCCGAGATGCCGAAGGTGATGCGCCCGTCGGCCCGTTCGTTCGACGCGCCGTACAGTGTCGCGAAATCCATCTCCGAGACGTTCACATCGGGGACCATGACCTCGATGCCCATCTGCCGGCACTCGTTGAGGTACACGGCGGCCTTGTCCTGGTTTGCCTTGACCGAGGTGAGGAGAGCCGCCAGATACTCGACGGGGTGATTCGCCTTGAGCCATGCCGTTTGATAGCTGACGAGCCCGTAGGCGAATGAGTGCGACTTGTTGAATGAGTAGTCGGCGAACGGCTCGATGATATCGAACATGCGCTCACCGAAGGCTCGACCGAACCCTTGTGTTTCGCAGCCCGAGACGAACTTCTCGCGTTCCATCGCGAGCAGCTCCCGGATCTTCTTGCCGGTCGCCTTGCGCAGGTTGTCGGCCTCGGCGAGCGAGTATCCCGCCACCTTCTGGGCAACCCGCATGAGCTGCTCCTGGTAGATCATGAGCCCATAGGTGTCGCCGAGAACCTCCTCGAGCGCGTCGTCGTAGTAGGTGATCGCCTGCCGGCCGTTCTTGCGATCGGCGTAGTCGGTGTGCATGTTGGCGGCCATCGGGCCGGGCCGGTAGAGCGCGACGAGTGCGCAGATGTCCTCGAACGAGGTGGGAGCGAGCGAGCGCATCAACGCCCGCATGGGCCCGCCCTCGAGCTGGAACACCCCGATCGAGTCGCCACGGCGCAACATGGCGAAGGTCGTCTCGTCGTCGAGGGCCACGCCGTCGATGTCGGGCTTGACCCCGGTGGTCCGCTCGACGAGCTCGAGGGTGCGGTCGATCACCGACAGGTTGCGCAACCCGAGGAAGTCCATCTTGAGCAGGCCGAGATCTTCGACCCCGTGCATCTCGTACTGCGTGACAATGGGCGCGTTGGCCTCGCGTTCGGCCCGGTTCGGACCACCGCCCTTGGCCCCCGAATCGCCGCCCTTGCCCGTGGCCCCTTCGGGCTTGCGCTGGATCGGCAGGAACTCGGTGAGCGATGACGGTGCGATCACCACCGCGGCGGCGTGGATGCCATCTTGCCGGCGGAGGCCCTCGAGCCCCCGGGCGACCTCGATGACCCGGCGGGCGTCGGGGTCGTCCTGGTAGAGCTGGCGGAGCTCGGCCGCCATCTTGTAGCCGTCCTCGAACTTCGGGTGCGGATCGAGACAGGCGTACAGCGGGGTGTCTCGGCCCATGATGAGCGGCGGCATGAGCTTGGCGATCTTGTCGCCGACGACGTACGGGTAGCCGAGCACCCGAGAGGCGTCGCGGACCGCAGCTCGGGCCTTGATCGTGGAGAACGTGATGATCTGGGCCACCCGGTCGTCGCCGTAGCGCTCGGCGGCGTAGCGGATCATGTCGCCCCGATAACGTTCGTCGAAGTCCATGTCGATGTCGGGCATCTGCTTTCGGCCCGGGTTCAGGAACCGCTCGAACAGGAGGTCGTACCGGATGGGGCACAACTCGGTGATCCGCAGGCAGTACGAGATGAGCGATCCGGCCGCGCTCCCCCGCCCAGGGCCCACCCTGATCCCCGACTCCTTGGCGAACCGGATGAGATCCCAGACCACGAGGAAGTAGCCCGGGAAGCCCATGTCGGTGATGACGGCGAGCTCGTACTCGAGGCGCTCCCTGACGTCGCTCGGGATCGGGGCGCCGTAGCGGGCCCGGGCCCCGTCCTCGACCAGCTCACGCAGATAGCTCGCCTCGGTGTGGCCGTCGGGCACCGGGAACACGGGCAGCGGGGCGTTGCCGAACTCGATCTCGACCGCGGCCCTCTCGGCGATCCACAGGGTGTTGTCGCACGACTCGGGGAGCTCGCGAAACAGGTGGCGCATCTCGACGGCCGACTTCACGTAGAACTCGTCGGCGTCGAACTTGAACCGCTTCGGATCGTCGAGGGTGGCACCGGTCTGGACGCACAGCAGGGCGGCGTGCGCCTCGGCGTGCTCCCTCTTGACGTAGTGGCTGTCGTTGGTGGCCAGCACCGGCGCCTGGATCGCTTCGGCGATCTCGAGCAGCGCCTTGAACACCTGGTGCTGCTCGGGCAAGCCGTGGTCTTGCATCTCGATGAAGTAGTTGTCGCGCCCGAGGATCGTCTGGAAGGTGGCCGCGACCTCGAGCGCCCCGGCCGGGTCGCCCTTCAACAGCCGCTGGCACACCTCGGAGCCCAGGCAACCGCTCGTTGCGATGAGCCCCTTGCCGTACTTCTCGAGGAGCTCGAAGTCGAGGCGGGGCTTGTAGTAGAAGCCGTCGAGGAAGGCGTACGACGAGATCTTGATGAGGTTGTGGTAGCCCTCGGTGCTCTCGGCGAGCAGGGTGAGGTGGCGGATCTCGTGGTCGTCACGACGAGGACGCTCGAACCGTGAGCCGGTGACGAAGTAGCCCTCCATCCCGATGACCGGCGTGAGCTCGGCGGCCTTGCACGCCTTGTAGAAATCGAGCACGCCGTACATGTTCCCGTGATCGGTGATGCCGACCGCCGGAGCCCCGTCGGCCTTCACGGCCGCGACGACGTCGCCGATGCGCGCCGCGCCGTCGAGCATGGAGTACTCGGTGTGCAGGTGGAGGTGCACAAAGGGATCGGTCATGACGCCTACAGGTCTCGCGATGGTTCCGTGTCGTGACCGCGCCGGCAGTGAGCGAAAGCGCCGCTCCGACAGCCCGGCCGGTGGCGGAGAATCACAGGTGTGTCATTTTCCGCCCTACGATCATGGCACACCGATCGGTCCCTGACGAGAGCCGAGGCTCGACCGATCCCCAAGAAGCCCACACCCGGAGCACCCGACGGGTCGACGCCGGTCGTCGCCCGGCCCCACGAAGCGAGGCGATTGGTGTTCTGCTCGGCCTGCGGTAGCGCCCTGCCCGAGCTTCCGCCGGTTCGCTGCCCACGCTGCTCGATCGAGCACTGGGCCAACGCCAAGCCCTGCGCCGGGGTGCTGATCGTCCGCGCCGGGGCCCTGCTGCTGCAGCAGCGCTCGATCGAGCCCTGGTCTGGACGCTGGGACGTGCCCGGTGGCTTCTGCGAGGCAGACGAGCACCCGATCGTCGCAGCGCAGCGCGAGGCCCGCGAGGAACTGGGCCTGGTCGTCGAGATCACCGGGTTCCTCGGGATGTGGATCGACCGCTACGGCTCGGCCGAGCCCGGCCATCCCACGGTGTACACGCTGAACAGCTACTACCACGCCCGGATCAGCGACGACGCCGAGATCGTGGTCGACCCGTCCGAGGCCTCTGTCGCTCGTTGGTTCGCCCCGGCCGAGCTGCCCTGGACCGAGTTGTCGTTCCCGGACCACACGGTTCCCATGCTGCGGGCGTGGCACGAAGCCTCCACGAGCGGCGCCACGATCTCGGCTCTCCCCGACGATCTGCGGTCCGCGAGGTAGGCGGGGCGGGCCAGCCGAGGGAGGCCGGCACCGGCGGGGGCCCGGTCAGGCCCTCCCGCGGGCGGCCACGCACGGGACGAGCATCTCCTCGGCGGTCAACGACCCGTGCCCGGCAAGGAGCTGGCGCTCCTTGGGAAAACCCGGATCGACGAAGGCCACGGGTCCTCGGGCCGCGAGCACGACGTCGCCGATCCGCCAGGCGTGGCTGGCAGCGTCGCCCGGCAACGCCCCGAACCAGCCCTCGTCGAGCAGTTGCTCGCGCGAGCACACCCAAGCAACGTCGCCGAAGCGCTCGGTGCACGCGCTCAGCAGGTCGGCCGCGGCGCCGTCGATCGCGTAGAGATACCGGAACCGGGCGTCACCCGCGCAGGTGACGCAGTGCCCCCACACGTCGCCGAGCTCCATCCAGCCCTCGACACCCCAGTGCACCTGTCCGTGGTCGGCCGTGACGACCACCGCGACATCGTCGGGTAGGGCGTCGAGGAGCGTTGAGACGATGGCGTCGGCTGCTCGCAGCTCTGCTCGGTAGTGGGCGTCGACGAGGCCGTACTCGTGGGCGATCTTGTCGACGCCGTCGTAGTAGGCGTACACGAACCGATGCCCGTCGGCGACGAGGCGGGGGACCTCGACCGCGATGCTCGACGGCAGGCGCCAGCCCACGTGCTCGGCCCCGGAGAGATGGGCCCGGGTGAAACCCGTGGTCTTGAACTCCGAGCGGTGCACGACCGGCACCGGTCGATCCCCGAAGACGAAGGCCCCGTGACGCTGGTAGCGATTCGGGTCGGGGATCGCCATGTTCCGGTCGGGGAAGGCCCAGGCCAAGACGTTGAAGATGCTGGTGGCCTTGGCGCCGCCGGCCCGGAACCGATACCCCAGCAGGCCGTGCTCGGCGGGCGTCCGCCCGGTGGCGAAGCTGGTCAGGGCCGTGGCCGTCGTTGACGGGACGACCGTCGTGATCGGGCCCCCGGTGCACCCTTCGATCGTCGGGAGGTCGACGGCGTGCTGCCGGGTGGCCGTCCAACCCAGGCCGTCGAGAAGGAGCACCACCACCGCTCGGGCTCCCCGCACGACGTCGGCGACGAGGCCCGCCGGACCAACGGCTCGAGCGGGCTCACCAGCCGAGGACACCACCGACCACAGCCCGGCAGCCAGCTCGGCCACCGATGCCTGACCGTAGGCGGGGCGCACGGGTTCGGGGATCGCGCTCACCGGTGCACGGTAGCCGGGTGTCACAGCTCCGACGGCGCCTTCGAGGACGGCCGCCTCGGCCAGCGCTCGGGGGCCGGCCATCGGTCGGGCTTCGCAGCGGCCCGCTCGGCGTGCCACCATGGCGGGGTGACGATCGAGATGTGCACCTACCTGTTCGGCCACACGCCGCGCCTGCAACCGTGATCGGGGTGGATGCGTGAAGGTCTCGACCCGGGGCGACTACGCCGCCCGCGCCCTGCTCTCGATAGCCCTCCATGGCGGCGAGCTGCCGACGTCGGTGAAGGAGATCGCCGAGCGCACCGGGCTCCCTCAGCCCTACCTCGAGCAGATCCTGCTGGCTGTCAAGGGCGCAGGACTGGTGCGGTCGAAGCGGGGTGTTGGCGGCGGGTACGTGCTGGCCCGGCCCCCCGACGAGATCACCCTGGCCGAGATCGTCTCCGCCGTCGACGGCCCGATCGTCACCGAGCTGAGCGAGCGTGACCACCAAGAAGGCCACTGCGTGCTCCAAGACGTCTGGATCGAGGCGTCCGAGGGCATGCGCGCGCTCCTCGACGGCGTGACCCTGACGCACCTCGTGAAGCGGGCCGTGATCGGGCACTCGGCAGCCGAGCACGCGGAGACGCCCGGACTCGCTGAGCTCTCAGAGACGGCCGGGCTGAGCGGAGCCGAGCTGCGACGGGGCTGAGCGGGGCGAGCCGGCGCTCAGCTGCTCGAGCGCAGCGCAGCCAACACCGAGGCCAGATCGTCGGGGAGGGGCTCGTCGAACTGGGTCCAGACTCCGGTCGCCGGATGCTCGAAACCGAGCTGGTGGGCGTGGAGGAACTGGCGACCCAGGCCCAACGCGCCCCGTTGGCCCCCGTACGCGGCGTCGCCGGCCACCGGGTGGCCGACGGCCTGGAGGTGCACCCTGATCTGGTGGGTGCGCCCGGTCTCGAGCCGACATTCCACGAGCGACCATCGGTCGAGCACCTCCCGCACCTCGAACCCGGTTCGGGCCTCGCGCCCGCCCCGGACGACGGCCATCCGCTCACGGTTGCGCGGCGCCCGTCCGATCGGAGCGTCGACGACGCCTCGGGGCGTGTCGAAGTGGCCCGCGACCAACGCGAGGTACCCCCGCGAGACGGCTCGGCGCGAGAGCGCGTCGACCAGAGCCGCGTAGGCCAGCGCCGAGCGGGCGACCACCATCAGCCCCGACGTGTCGCGGTCGAGCCGGTGCACGATCCCGGGTCGTGCCGGATCGCCCACCCCGGCGATCTCGGGGAACCGGTGCAGGAGCCCGTTGACGAGCGTCCCGTCGGGATGCCCGCCGGCCGGGTGCACGACGATGCCGACGGGCTTGGCCACGACGATGACGTCGTCGTCGGCGTGTCTGACGGTGAACTCGATCGGTTGCGGGAGCGGGCGGAGGTCGACGGGGGCCGGGGCCGGCGGCACGGTGAGGCGATCACCAGCCCGGAGGCGACGGCTCTTGGCCGCGGGTCGCCCGTCGACGAGCACGGCGTTGGTGACCACGAGATCCTGGGCCGCCGAGCGGGGGATGTCGAGCAGGAGCGCCACGACCCGGTCGATCCGATCGCCGTCGAAGACCGGCGGGACGATCAGCTCCTCGACGGCGTCGACCGTCGCGGGGTTCGTGACGTCGTCGTCGAGATCGGCCTCACCCGGACGGTCGGCGCTCACGATGCCGGCAGGTGCTCGTCGTCACGTCGGGTCCAGCCCCAGAGGACCAGCACGACGGCGCCGACGGTGATCGCCGAGTCGGCGATGTTGAACGAGGGCCAGTGGGGGATCTTGATGAAGTCGACGACATGGCCCCGGAGGAAACCCGGCGAGCGGAAGACCCGATCGGCCAGGTTGCCGATCGCGCCGCCCAGCACGACCGACAGGCCGAGGCTGGCCGCGGGGCTCTCGGCTTTGCCTGCCAATCGGACGAGGACGACGACCAGGGCCGCGGCGACGAGCGCCAGCACGACCGTCCGGCTCTGGAACAGGGAGAACGCGCTCCCGGGATTGCGACTCAGGCGGAACTCGATGCCGCCGAACAGCTCGTAGGGACCATCGCCGAGCCGGCTGACGGCCAGGATCTTGGTGGCCTGGTCGGCGAGCGCGATGACGCAGGCGATGACGAGGGGCCTGATCAGCCGGGCCCGCGACGATGCAGCGTCGTTCACCGCCGGAGCGCTTGAGGGGCCGGTCACCGCGCGCGTCCGCCTCAACGTCGGCGGGTCAGACGGTTCGCGCATTCGATGCAGTGAGCCGCATGGGGGATGAACTCGAGGCGGGGAAGGGCGATGCGCTTCGAGCACCGCGCGCAGATGCCGAACGTGCCGGCGTCGAGCCGGCGCAAGGCCCGCTCGACCTCTTCGACCAGCTGACGCGACGCGGCCGACAACGCGAGGTCGCGCTCGCGCTCGACGCTCAAGGTGTCGCCCTCGCCCGACTCCTCGTCGAACTGCGTGTCACCCTGCTCACGGTCGACAGCCAGCGACTCGGCTTCGGCCATGAGGTCGGCCGCCTGCTTGAGCTCCTGCGCGTGAACGTCTTCGAGCCGCTTGCGCAACTTCTCGAGCGTCTTCGGCGGGATACCGGCCTTGATCACCTTGGCCGGGGCTTCCTTGGACGGGGCTTCCTTGGACGGGGCTTGCTTGACCGGCGTCGTCTTCGACGCCGCCAGCTTGGCCGCGGCGGTCTTCACCGGTGCGGGCGCTGCGTCGCCCGAGTCGACGGCCGAAGGGACCGAGGATGCCGGGGATACCGACTTGGCAGACCGGCCCGCGCTGGCGGGAGCCGGCATGGTGTCCTTGACCTTGGTCGCCACGCTGATGCTCCCCTTGGCCGATGCTCGAGTCCCGTCGGCGGGCTGGGTCTTCGGCTTGGTCACGTCGATGTTCCTTGTCTGGGAGAGCGGGTGTCAGGGGATTGGCGGGTGCTCGGGACGGGGCGCCCCGCCGTGCATCCCGAGCCACAGCACGCTCACGACTGATCTCGGCGAGCCCGGCGTTCCGGCACCGACGTGCTGCGGCCAACCTCGTGACCCGCCCACCAACCGACACCGGCGAAGGCTGGGAAGTATAGCGCCGCGTGCGCCGATCCCCGGGGTCACCCACCGGGTCGCACCTCCGACGGGACCCCACCGGGAGGGCCGCCGGGTACGGCCGGCCGCGAATGCTCAGCCAGCCGATCGGGCCGAGCGTACGGTCTTCAAAGCCACCGAGACGTCGGGACCGGCCTCGGTAGGCTACGCCCGTGACCACCGGTTCTCGTTTCTTCGCGCCCGTCAGGGCGTCGCTCGATCTCCCCGCCCTCGAGTCGCGCATCCTCGAGCGGTGGAAGGTCGGCGAGATCTTCTCCCGCTCGCTGGCCCAGCGGACGGGCGCTCCCGAATGGGTGTTCTACGAGGGCCCCCCGACGGCCAACGGCAAGCCCGGCACCCACCACGTCTGGGCCCGGGTGTTCAAGGATCTGTACCCCCGTTTTCACACCATGCGGGGCCGCCACGTCGCCCGCAAGGGCGGATGGGACTGTCACGGGCTCCCCGTCGAGCTCGAGGTCGAGAAGGAGCTGGGCTTCACGAGCAAGGCGCAGATCGAGGCGTACGGGATCGAGCCGTTCAACGCCCGGTGCCGCCTCTCGGTCCAGCGCTACGTCGACGACTTCGAGCGCCTCACCGAGCGCATCGGCATGTGGCTCGACACCACCGACGCGTACTGGACGCTCAGCAACGAGTTCATCGAGTCGGTGTGGTGGCTCTTCGGCCAGATGTGGGCCAAGGAGCTCGTGTACGAAGGGTTCAAGGTCGTCCCGTACTGCGGCCGCTGCGGAACGGCGCTCTCGTCGCACGAGGTGGCGCTGGGCTATCGCGACATCACCGAGCCTTCGGCGTTCGTGCGCTTGCCCGTGCGCGAGCGCGACTTCGACCTCGTGGTGTGGACGACCACGCCCTGGACCCTCGTCTCGAACGTCGCCGCCGCGGTCGGCCCGGCCATCGACTACGTACGCGTCGGCACCGGCGACGGTCGACGCGATGTCGTGATGGCAGCGTCGCGGGTCGAGGCGGTCATGGGCGAAGGCGCCAGCGCCCGGGTGCTCGAGCACATCCCGGCGTCGGTACTCGTCGGGCTGCGCTACGAGCGCCCGTTCGACATCGTCGAGCTGCCCGAGCTGCCCGAGCTGCCCACTGGTCGGTCGGATCGGGTCAACGTCGTGATCGCAGCCGACTTCGTGACCACAGAAGACGGCACGGGCATCGTCCACCTGGCGCCGGCGTTCGGCGAGGTCGACCGGGAGGCGTGCCAGCGCGAGGGCCTCCCGGTGCTCAACCCGGTCGATCTGGCAGCCCGGTTCACTGCCTCCGCCGGTCCCTACGCGGGGTTGTTCGTGAAGGATGCCGATCCGCAGATCCTCGCCGACCTGGCGGATTCCGGCCGGTTGCTCGGCGTCGTCGACCACCTGCACTCGTACCCGCACTGTTGGCGGTGCTCGACAGCGCTCATCTACTACGCCAAGACGTCGTGGTTCGCCCGGACCTCGTCCCGCAAGACCGAGCTGCTGCGCGAGAACGAGCTCGTCGGCTGGCACCCCGAGCACATCAAGCACGGGCGGTTCGGCGATTGGCTCGAGAACAACGTCGACTGGGCCCTGTCGCGCGATCGCTACTGGGGCACTCCCGTCCCGGTGTGGCGCTGCGACGTCTGCCGCGCCGACGTGTGCATCTCGTCGGTCGCCGATCTCGCCGGCCGAGCCGGGCGGGATCTGAGCGACCTCGACCTCCACCGTCCGTTCGTCGACGACATCACGTTCGCGTGTGACCGCCCCGGGTGCGACGGGACGAGCCGACGGATCGAGGCGGTGCTCGACGCCTGGTTCGACTCCGGCTCGATGCCGACCGCACAGTTCCACCACCCGTTCTCGGACAGCGGCTCGCTCGAGGACCGATTCCCGGCCGACTTCATCTGTGAGGCGATCGACCAGACACGGGGCTGGTTCTACTCCCTGCTCGCGGTGAACACGCTCGTCTTCGACAGATCGCCGTATCGCAACGTCGTCTGCCTGGCCCACATCGTCGACAAGGACGGGCAGAAGATGTCGAAGTCCAAGGGCAACGTCATCGACCCGTGGACGATCCTCGACACCAAGGGCGCCGATGCCCTCCGGTGGTACTTCTTCAGCGCAGGCTCACCGTGGACACCACGGCGGGTGTTCATGGAGGGGATCGACGAGGCCTTCCGCTCCACCATCCTCACCCTCTGGAACACCTACTCGTTCTTCGTCACGTACGCGAACCTGAACGACTTCGTCCCGGCTCCCCGACCGTCCGCCGCCAACGCCGCCAACGCCGCCAACGAGCCGAGCCCACCGGGCGCCCATGTGCTCGACCGGTGGGTGCGTTCACGATTGATGTCGACCGCGCGCCTCGTCACCGAGGCACTCGAGGGCTTCGACGCCCTCACAGCGGCCCAGGCCATCGCATCGCTGGTGGACGACCTGTCGAACTGGTACGTCAGACGCTCGCGCCCGCGGTTTTGGCGCGGGCGACCGGGTGACCCCGACGCCAATGCCGCCGCGGCGACCCTGCACGAGGCCCTGCTCACCCTCACGCAGTTGCTCGCCCCGTTGTGCCCCTTCATCTCCGACGAGATGTTCGCCAACCTGACCGGGGCCGACCCGACCGACGCCTCCGTCTCGGTGCACCTCTCCGACTGGCCCGAGGTCGACGACGCCGCCATCGACGTCGAGCTCGAACGGTCGATGGAACTGGCCCGGCGCTTCGTCATGCTGGGTCGGGCCGCCCGGGCCGACGCCAAGCTGCGAACCCGCCAGCCCCTGCGCCGGGCGTTCCTGTTCGCCTCGGGTGGCGAACGGGTCAGCGCCGAGCTCGAGGCCCAGATCGCCGAGGAGCTGAACGTCCTCGACGTCGAGGAGCTGGCGTCGTTCGACGGTCTGCTCCAGTGGTCGGTCGTCCCCAACTTCCGCGTGCTCGGACCCCGGTTGGGGTCGCGGCTCCCCCGAGTCAAGGCCCTCCTGGCTTCGATCGACGGTGCCGACGTGCAGCGGGCCCTGGCCGAGCACGGCGTGTACGTGCTCGACGTCGACGGCGATCCCGTCGAGCTGACCGCGTCCGAGGTCGAGGTCAGGGCCGAGGCCCACGCCGAGTTCGCACTGGCTCAGGACGGGCCCCTGCACGTCGCCCTCGACCTGCAGCTCGACGACGACCTGCGTTCGCTCGGTCTGGCCCGTGAGCTCGTGCGGGCGTTGAACGAGCACCGCAAGGCCACCGGATACGAGATCGCCGACCGGATCACGGTGACGGTGCACGCCGACGGCGCGCTCGGCGCTGCGGCCGAACGGCACCGGACCACGATCGCCGCCGACGTGTTGGCGGTCTCGCTCGTGGTCGCCCCGGTCGCGTCCGCACCCGACCACGCTGCACCCATCGACATCGACGGCGCGCTCTGCAAGGTGCTCAGCTCGCGGGTCTGACGGGTGTCGGTGCTGTCGGTGCTGTCGGTGCTGTCGGTGCTGTCGGTGCTGTCGGTGCTGCGGTGGCACGGACCCGACGGGCGGGAGGGGCTACCGGCGGCGACGGAAGATCCCGTACCTCGGGGTCTCGAAATCGTCCTCGAAGAGGGCATCGTCGTCACGCGGGCCGGGGAGATCCAAGGCGTTCATGGCCTCGCGCAGCTCAGCCAGGTAGTCGTCGTCGTCCCCGGCGGCACGGTTGGCGTCCTCGGCTCGCCATGCGGGAGGCCGGCCGCGCGAACGCCAGGCGCCCAGGGCCTCGCCGGGCCGGTCGGTGGGGCCGGCGGGCTGGTCGGGGGATGCCGCCCAGGCGGACTCGCCCAAGGTGTCGAGGTCGATGAACACCGGCTCGGCGGCGAGCTCGTCGTCGTGCTCGTCGTACTCCTCGTCGTCATACACCGGGCTCTCGTTCCGAGAGCTCTCGTCGCGAGCGTTCTCGTCGGAGGGGGCTGAGGCGTCGGCGGGGCTGGCGTGGCGCGCCGACGCCGCGTCGTCCCGGCGGAATGCTGCAGCGGCGGCCTCGTCCCGCTCGTCCTGCTCGGCCTGGATCGCCTGCAGCTCTGCGGTGTCGACGGTCACGAGGAGTCCCGTCGGCGGACCGTCGTCGTCGTCGACGAGCCGTGATGACGGGAGCCAGAAACCGGGCGCGATCGCGGCGTCCCCGGCGGCGTCGTGCACGGGCTCGTCGTCGGCCGCTCTGGTCGCGACACCAGGGGCGCGCCCGAGGTCCGCGGCCACGGCACCGGCGATCGGGGTCTCGGTGAACGAGACCGGAGCTGTCGCCGGCTCGCTCGGCGCGCTGCTCGGGGTATCGCCTCGCAGGTCGAAGGCACCGCCCGGCTCGGTCCGCTCAGCCGAGGTCTCCGACCGCAGCCGAGCGACGGCAGCCATCACCGCCGAGAGCTCGGCTTCGGCGAGCGAGACCGGCTCGGGCCCGGCAGGGGTCTCGACCTCGACCTCGGGCTCGAGGTCACCGACAACGGTCGCGGCAGCCGGTCCGATGAGGTCGAGGCTCGGCTGAGCCTGCAGCGGGGCATCGCCCGGAGTCGCAGCCGCGTCCTTCTCGAGCGCCAGAGCGTCGGATCCAGGGTCGATGCTCACGATCGCCGGCGGCAGGGGGATGAAGGTCTCGGGCTCGGGGGGAGCGACGGCGACGGTGGCACCGACCACGGGCGACGGAGCGAGCTCGACGGGCGGGGCCGGCATCACGAGCACCGGCAACGAGTCGACGACCGCCATCTCGGCGTGCAGCGCGGCGCGGAGCCGATCCCGATGGCCCACCACGAAACGGTCGAGAGCCTCGACGTCGCGGGCGAGCTGGTGGCGGCGCGACGAGAGGGCATCGCATTCGATCTCGAGCGCCGAGCGGATGGCGCCACCCCGCTGGCGGGCCTCGCGCTCGGCCTCGAGGATCAGAGCCTCGGCCCGGGTGTCGGAGTCGCTACGAACCGCAGCGGCGTGGGCCTCGGCGGCGGCGATCGTCGTGCTCGAGCGCTCCTCGGCCTCGCCGAGCAGGGCCGTGGCGCGCGCCGACGCCTCTTCGAGGGCCATCCGGGCCCTCGACGTCGCCGACTCGAGCGTCGCGGCGCTCGAGGTCGCCGCGTCGCTCTCGAGCTGATGAGCTCGGGCCGTGGCTTCGGCGATGGCCTCGTCGGCCGCCCGCTGCGCCATCATCAGCGTCTTGCGGATCAACTCGTCGTTGCCGCGGTCGCTGTCGGGGCGTTGGTGCTCGAGCACCTGCATGCGCTCGAGCAGGCTCCGGTTCTCGATCGCGAGCTGCTCGATCGTCACCGCCGCCCGATCGAGCAGGGTGTCGACGTCGCGCTGGCGATAGCCCTTCCATTCCTCGCGGAACTCGGCGGTCCGCAATTCGTGAGGCGTCACGTCCATGGCCCAGCCTCCATTCGAAGGCGCCCCGGACAGCCGAAGGGCCGATCACGCGGGGCACCGATGGTCACGTCTGTGGGGACGATGCTACCGACGGTGGTCGCGCCGTTCGCGGATGGGTGGGCCCGCGCCGGCGGCCGGCGCTCGGTGGCTCGGCTCCTCGCTCGCCTGCGACCGGCCTCAGCAGCCGATGACACCGCGCAGGATGATGATGCCGAAGGTCAGCACGAAGAACGACATGTCGAGGGGCCCGGCCGGGGGGATGATCCTCCGCATCGGCGCCATGACGGGCTCGGTGATGTCGATGAGGATGCGGTTCACGGCGGCGAACGGCGATCCGGGCCTGATCGGGAACCAGGACATGATGGCCCGGCCTGCCAGGCAGATGAGCGCGAGCAACAACAACCAGCAGACGATCGTGCTCACGGTCTCTCAGTCTTCGTAGTCGTGGAGAACACCCCGGTCGCGCAAGGCTCGGGCCCTGTCTTCCTGGGAGACCTCGACGTTCGCCGGGGCCAGCAGGAACACCTGCTCGGCCGCCTTCGACATCGAGCCGTTCAGCGCGTAGGCCAGTCCGCTCGCGAAGTCGACCAGACGCCGTTGGAGGCTGCGGTCGATGCCCTGGAGGTTCAAGATCACGGGCTGGCCGGCCTTGAGGCGGTCGCCGACCTCCTGGGCGTCGTTGAACCCCTTGGGCTCGACAAGGTGCACCTTCGGCGTGGGCGACGCCAGCGTTCGCACCACGGTCGGCCGCGACGCCGACTGTGGGTCGTCGCGGGGGATCGTTCGGACCGCTCCGATCCCACTCACGTCTCGGCCACCGTCGGACACGCGCTCGACCGAACGCTCGTACGAGCCCCGTTCGGCGAACCCCCTGTCGAAGCTCGCACGTTGCTCGCCGAAGGCCTGCCGCTCGGAGGCGCGTGGATCCGCGGTGCGGGCCGGTGGAGCGTCGTAATCGTCATAGTCCTCGTACTCGTCATCATCGACCAGACCGAGGTACATGGCTGTGCGTCGCCAGAGGCTCATGGCACACCTTCCCGCCGCGGCTTGCAGGTTATCGTGGCACGCACCGGACCCCGAGACGCGGACCAAGGTCGCGGGCATTTCCGACCAACCGGGTCGAACGAGCTCCCGGGTCGCCATCGGGGCTCAAGCTCGGGCCCCGAACAGCGCCCGTCCGACCCGGATCAGCGTCGCCCCTTCGGCGATGGCGGCCTCGAAGTCGTCGGTCATGCCCATCGACAGCTCGGCGAGCTCGAGCCCGACCGCGAGCTTGCGCAAGAAGGCGAAGGCCCACCGGGGATCGGGGCCGAACCGAGGGACGGTCATCAAGCCGACCACGTCGACGGAGCTCTGTCGGAGCGCTTCGACCACGGCCGCGATCTCACCGGGGTGGCATCCGCCCTTGGCCGGGTCGTCGTCGACGTTCACCTGGACGAGCACCCGTGGCGGCGGCTCGATCCGTCCGAAGGGGTCCGCCAGATCGGCGCGGTCGGCCGTGTGCCAGATCGTCACCCAGGGAGCGAGAGCGTGGATCTTGTTCCGCTGCAGCCGGCCGATGAAGTGCCAGCGAGGGTTGTGCTCGATCAGCTTCGGCGCCTTGGCCACGAGCTCCTGGGCCCGGTTCTCGCCGAGATCGGCGATCCCCGCCGCCAGGGCCTCGCGGATCTGCTCGACGGGGACGGTCTTGGTCGCCGCCACGAGGGTCACGCCAGCGGGATCGCGGCCCGCAGCCCGAGCGGCGACGGCGATCCGGGCCCGCACCTCGGCGACCCGACGCGCGACCTCACCGGCACCCCGAGCATCGTCGGCCATCGTCACTGCGCCACCGGCGGGTCGTGTCGAACGAGCACGGCGTGGCGGCCGGTCGTACGATCGCGACGGTACGAGAAGTACCGGGGGGAGCACGCGGTGCACACCCCCAGCTCGATCACGTCGTCGACCCCGGCCTTCGCCAACTCGATCCGGATACCGGCCGGGAGATCGAGCGCAGGCCTCCCCCGTGTGGTCGATGCCTCGACGTGGGGCCCGAGACGCTCGCTCATCCGATTCAGATCAGCAACGGCGAACTCGTAGCAGCAGGGCCCGACGGTCGGGCCCGCGAGCGCCCGGATCGACCCCGGTGAGATCGAGCGCAGGGCCGCGACTGCCGCGCCCACCGCTCCGACGGCCAGGCCCCGCCAGCCGACGTGGGCCGCCCCGACCGCCCGGTCACCGATGAGCGCGAGGGGCGCACAGTCGGCACCGAGCATCACGAGCACGGCATCGGGGCACGCGGTCACGAGCACGTCCACCGCGGGAAGCGCCTCGTGGGCCAGCCCGCCGCGGTGGAGCGCCACGGCGGCGGCGTCGATGACGGCCACGTCGTTGCCGTGGCGCTGGTCGGCTCCGACCCACACCGTGCGCAGTTCGCCGGCTGCCGAGCCGAGCGCGTGGCGACCGTCGAGCGCAGCCAAGGCCCGCCGCCGGTTCTCGGCCACGGCGCCCGGATCGTCACCGACCTGGGTCGAGAGGTTGGCCGACGCGAACCACCCCTCCGAGACGCCGCCCGACCGGTCGGTGAACAACACCGTCGCGCCGGCCACGACGGATCGGACCGCGGTCACCCCTCGTCCTCCAAGTCGTCCCCATGCCCCAGCGCGCGATCTCGACTTCTCGACTCTGTGGCTCCTCCACGACTCCGCTTCGTGGCTCCGTGGCTCCGTGGCTCCGTGGCTCCGTGGCTCCGTGGCTACTTGAGGAACGACGGCACGTCGAAGTCGTCGTCGCCCAAGCCGAACTCGTCGTCGTCATCGTCGTCGATCAACGGGCGATCGTCGTCCTTGTCGAGGCGGGCCCCGTCGCTCACGCCCCGCCGGGAATCGCGGCGCTCGCCCTCGAAGCGATCGAACCCGGCAGCGATGACGGTGATGCGGACCTCGTCACCGAGGCCGTCGTCGATGACGGCGCCCCAGATGATGTTGGCGTCGGGGTGAGCCGCGGTGTGGATGATCTCGGCGGCCGCGTTGACCTCGAGCAGCCCGAGATCGGAGGGGCCAGAGACGTTGAACAACACCCCACGGGCGCCCTCGACGCTGGCCTCGAGCAGGGGGCTCGAGATCGCGGCCCGGGCCGCGGCGACGGCCCGACCCTCGCCGGACGCGTAGCCGATGCCCATCAGCGCCGAGCCGGCGTTGGTCATGACCATCTTCACGTCGGCGAAGTCGGTGTTGATGAGTCCCGGCGTCGTGATCAGGCTGGTGATCCCCTGCACGCCCTGCAACAGCACCTCGTCGGCCATCTTGAAGGCGTTGAGCATCGACGTCTTCTCGTCAGCCACCTGGAGCAGGCGGTCGTTCGGGATCGTGATGAGCGTGTCGACCTTCTCCTTGAGCTTCTGGATGCCCTGCTCGGCCTGGAGCGCGCGCCGGCGTCCCTCGAACGAGAACGGCCTGGTCACGACACCGATGGTGAGGGCGCCGATGCTCTTGGAGATCTCGGCCACGACCGGAGCGGCGCCCGTTCCGGTGCCACCGCCCTCCCCGGATGTGATGAACACCATGTCGGAGCCCTTGAGGATCTCCTCGATCTCGGCCCGGTGTTCCTCGGCCGCAGCTCGCCCGACGTCGGGGTCGGAACCGGCGCCGAGCCCGCGGGTCAACTGCCGACCGATGTCGACCTTGACGTCGGCGTCGCTCGTGAGCAAGGCCTGGGCGTCGGTGTTGGCGGCGATGAACTCCACACCTTTCAAACCGGCGTCGACCATGCGGTTCACCGCGTTGCAGCCGCCGCCGCCCACGCCAATGACCTTGATCACCGCCAGGTAATTCTGCGGGCTGCTCACCATGTCCTGCGCCCCCTGAGTGATCGGATCTCCGTATCGTGCCGCATCTGCGCCTGCTTTTCGTGGATACCCGTGTGGATACCCCCGTGGATACCGCAAAGGAAACCGGCGCCTCGATGCCCCATCGATCCTGACCCTGACCCTGATGTTGAGGTTGAACTTCGTGTCAACCTGTGGTATTTGTTGAGAATCTACGGCACGTGATGCCGGGGCGTCAACGCGCGCGCTCTCGGGTGGCTCATGCGCCTGATGCGCCCGGCTCGGGAGCCACGCCGGGAATGACCTCGACGAGGGTCCCGACGGTGGGCGCTGCGGGCACCGCGACGTCGACGTAGCGCACCGTCTGATCACCGATGTGCTGCAGCACCGCCGCCAGGGCCGCCATCTTGGCGTCGACATCGACGGCGGGCCCGAAGATCACTCGGGTGCCGTCGCCCATGGTCACGAGCAGATCGAACCGGTCGACGCCGATCTCCTGCACGCCGCCACGAGCGATCACCGTCCATCGAGCCGCCACCGTGGTCGCTGCTGCCACCACGTCGAAGCGGGTCCCCGTCTCGGGCACCGCAGCCGAGGTCCTGATCTCGGGCAGGCCCGGCGGCGCCGTCGGCAGGTCCTCGAGCACCCGACCTTCGACGTCGAGCAACGCCGCGCGCCCGTCGGGGCGGGCGATCCAGCCCACGGGGAGCCGCTCGGAGACCGTGATCGTGATCGTCCCAGGCAGGTCACGGGTGACCGTGGCCCCGGCGATCCACGGGAGCTTCTCGACCGCCGCGGCGGCCGACGCCAGGTCGATGAACACGATCGGCTCGCCGCGGTGCAGACCGGCGGCGTCGGCCAGCGTGGAGGCGTCGTAGCGGGTGCTCCCGACGCCGTGGATCCGGTCGACGTCGTAGAGCGGGGAATGCAGCACGCCCCACGCTGTGACGCCGGCCAGCGCGACCACGACGAACGCCGCCAGCATCCGGAATCTCCGCTGAGCGGCGCTCCGGCGCACCTTGACGCGCCGCTGACGGATACGAGGATCGATCCGGGGCGCCACCCTCGGCGGGGGGGCGTCGGTCGCCGGGCGCGACGGACCGGGAGTCGATGGACGAGGGCCCGACCATCGCCCGGGCAGCCTTGGGCTCTCGCTCGCCCCCTCGCTCTCGCGCTCGACGGTCCGACTCCGGGCGACCACGGCACCGAGACCGCGCGAGCGACGCCGGGCCCGTTCGGCTTCACGGTGCTCGACACGCGATCGGGGTCGATCCGGCGAGGCCTCGGGGCCAGGAGCACCCCGTCGGGCCGGACGGGCCATCGGCGGCGTCGGGCCGGCGAGCAGGCGGGGCGCCATGGCTCGTCGGGCCCGCTCGAACCCGTGGCGACCGACGAGCGAGCGAGCCCGGTCAGCGACGATCGGGCTCCCCGGATCGCGTCGGTGGGTACGTCGGTGCGAGTTCACGGAGCGCCATCCTCGTCGATGTCGAAGCCGATCAGGCGGATCTCCGGGAGGAGGCGGATGCCGGTCTGGTCCTCGACCCGGCGTTGGACGGCGCGCATCAGGCGCACCACGTCGTCGGCCGAGGCGCCGGCGTCGGCCTGGATGAAGTTGGCATGCTTGGTCGAGACGTGGGCGCCTCCCGAGCGGAGGCCGCGCCCGCCGCAGAGATCGATGAGCCGACCCGCCGAGTCGCCGGGCGGGTTCGTGAAGACCGAACCGGCATTGGCCCCACCGGGTTGGTGCTCGCGCCGCCAGCGCACGATCTCGTCGACACGAGCGATGGCGGAGGCCGCGGCGTCGAACGTCACCCGGAACCGGGCGTCGAGGACGATCTGGGCCTCGCCGAGGTTGGACCTGCGGTACCCGAGCTCGAGCTCGGCAGCCGTGTGACGCCGAGGGCGACCGTCGAGCGCGAGATCAGCGACCGACGCGTCGACGAGCACGGCGGCCGTCTCGGTCCCGTGGCCTCCTGCGTTCATTCGGACCGCGCCGCCGACCGAGCCCGGGATGCCGACGTAGAACTCGAGCCCGGCCCAGCCGGCTGCGGCGCAGCGGCGAGCCAAGATGGGCAGCGCCACCGCAGCCCCCGCTTCCACGATCGACGTGGGCGCCGCCAGCGAGCTCCTCGGGGCGGTCTCGGGCGACGGCGTTGCACCGTGCGCCGCATGAGCCCGAGGGGGCATCGCCATCTGCTCGAAGCACTCGCCGAGCACGAGCGCGACACCGTCGAACCCGCGATCAGCCACGAGCAGGTTCGAGCCGCGTCCGAGCACGAGCACCGGGACGGCGAGCGAACCCCGCCCCAGCCCGCCCGCGACCGAGCCACCGCCGCCGCCGTGCACGGAGACCGCGGACGCCACGGCCATCAGGTCGTCGACCGACGCCGGCCGTACGAGCGCGGCCGCCGTGCCGCCGATCCGGTACGTGGTCAGCGGGCCGATGGGCGAGTCGCGCTCGACCCGCCCAGGGAGCGCCGCCTCGAGCCGGTCGACGACCTCGGCGAGCGCGGCGGGTGTCGGTGTCGGTGGCGTCTGGCGGATCACGACGTTCATCCCGCCGGCGCGCTCTCGGCCCGCCGCAGCCAATCCTCTGCAAGGTTGGTGATGTCGCCCGAGCCCATCATCAGCACCACGTCACCCGGCTGGGTGATGGCTCGGACCTGGTCGAGCAGATCGGAACGGTGCTGGTTGTAGACGACCGTCGCCGATGCATCGCCATCGATGATGGCGTCGACGATGCGTCGACCGGAGACACCGGGCAGCGGGGTCTCGCCTGGACCGTAGACATCGGTGACGACGACGACGTCGGCCCCGGCGAACGACCGGGCGAACTCCTCCCACATCACCGAGGTGCGGAAGTAGTGGTGGGGTTGGAACACGGCGATGACCCGGGTCCAGTGTCCCTCGACGGCCGTCGCGATGGTGGCCCGGATCTCCGTCGGCAGGTGGGCGTAGTCGTCGACGAGCGTCACGCCGTCGACCTCGCCCCGGAAGTGGAAGCGTCGTGCGACCCCGGCGTAGCGCCCGAGCGCCGTGGCGATCGTCGCGAACGGGATGCCGAGCTCGAGCGCCAGCGCCGCGGCTCCGGCCGCATTGAGCGTGTTGTGACGTCCGGGCACGGGAAGGGAGATCGTGCCCAAGACGGTGCCGTCGTGGTGCGTCTCGGCGATCGATGCCGGGTCCTTGGCCCCCGTGAGGTGGGTGAGCACGAAGTCGCTTCCGCCCGAGGCCCCGAGCCGCCGCTCGATGCGATAGTCGGCCAGGGCCGAGAAGCCGTAGGTGACGACGCCGGGGATCTCCTCGGCCAGGCGGGCCGCGACCGGATCGTCGGCGCAGGCGACCCGGGGCCCACCAGGCCGGGAGAGGAACGTCCGAAAGCCCTCGACCAACTGCTCGAAGGTCTTCCAGTGATCCATGTGATCGGACTCGATGTTCGTGACGATCACGGCCTCGGCCGCGAACTCGAGGAAGGTCCCGTCGCTCTCGTCGGCTTCGACCACCAGCCATTCGCCGTCGTCGTCGTGGGCGTTCGATCCGGTCTCGTTGACGTGACCGCCGATGAGGAACGACGGCCGCCAGCCGGCCTCCCGCAGGATCAGCGCGGTCATGGTGGTGGTCGTGGTCTTGCCGTGGGTTCCGGCCACGGCGATCGCCCGTCGCGTGTCGACGACGAGACGCAGCAGGTCGGACCGGCGCAGCACGGGCAGGCCCCACTCACGCGCCGTCGTCACCTCGGCGTTCGTCTCGGGTATCGCCGTGCTGACCACGACCGCATCGAGATCGGGGGGCAGGTTCTCGCTTCGATGACCGATCTCGGCGCGCACGCCGAGCAGACGCAACTTGGCGAGGTAGGGCGAGTCCTTCAGGTCGGAGCCCGTGATCCGGTGCCCGCGACCGACGAGCACAGAAGCGAGACCGCTCATCCCGACACCGCCGATCCCCACGATGTGGATGCGCCGCGGGACCTGCAGGTCGAATGGGGTTTCGGGACCTTGGGTCATCGCACGCACCCCTCCGGGGAGCTGAGACGGCCGGCGGCCTCGACGAGCGCAGCGACCGACGCTGCGGCCTCGGGGCGCGCCAGCCGACGAGCGGCGCGCGACATCGCGTCGAGTGGCTCGACGGTCGGATCACCGTGACCGCCGGGACTGCTGGTGATGGGCGGGTTGCCGGGGATGGGCGGGTTGTCGGGGATCGAGGCAACGCGACCGTGATCGGGGGGGCTCACGAGGAGCGTCGACAGGATCTGGCCGAGACGTACCCCGTCGCACTCGCGATCGGGGAGCAGCACGGCGGCACCGGTGTCGGCGAGCGTGCGGGCGTTGCGGGTCTGGTGGTCGCCGGGTGCGCCGGGCAGCGGCACGAGCACCGCCGGCATCCCCACGATCGCCAGCTCGGCCACGGTGACCGCGCCCGCCCGGGCCACGACGATGGCGGCCCGGGAATACAGCGCCGCCATGCTCGACTCGTACGGGACCAGCGTCACGCCCAAGCGATCGTCGGGTCGCCGTCGCCGCAGGTGCTCGGCCTGGCATCGTTCGTGCTCGCGCTCGCCGGTGACGTGGTAGAGGGCGAGATCGGCGCGGTCGCGCCACCGGTCGGCCAGGTCGAGCATGGCGTCGTTGAGCGTCCGCGCTCCGAGGCTGCCCCCGAACGAGGCGACCACCAGCGGTCCGGTCGCGCGCAGCGCGGCCGTCGGGGGACGACGCACGTCGAGCAGCGCTGATCGGACCGGGTTGCCGGTGAGCGTCGACCGGCGCAGTGGCGTGTCGGGCAAGGAGATCGCGGCCCGGGCGCCGAGACCCACCGCGATGCGGTTGGCCACACCGGGGAAGGCGTTCTGTTCGTGCACGACGACCGGGATCGGCCGGAGACGCACGCGGGCCGCGAGCATCGTGGGCAACGACGCGTAGCCACCGACGCCGACCACCACGGCCGGACGCAGACGGCGCACGATGCCCCGGGCCCGCACCACGGCCCGGGCCGTGCCCCACAACGCAGCCGCGTTCTCCCTCAGGGCCTGCGGACGCAGCGACCGTCGGATCCCGCGGCCGGGGAGGAGGTCGATCGCGAAGCCGGCCTCGGGGACGGCCCTGGCCTCCATGCCCCGCGACGCTCCCACGAAGCGCACCTGATCGCGTCGTGTTCCCCGCTCGACCAGCGCGGCGGCGATGGCGAGCGCCGGGTAGACGTGTCCTCCCGTCCCGCCGCCGGTGATGATCACGGTCACGGTCACGGTCGGGCCTGTCGAGCCACCGAGAGCAGGATGCCGGTGGCGGCCATCATGATCATCAGGGCCGTGCCACCGAACGAGATGAAGGGCAGCGGGATGCCCGTCGCCGGCATGAGCCCGATCACCGTCGAGATGTTGATGACGGCCTGCCCGAGCACCCAAGCCGTGATCCCGGCAGCCAGGAGCATCCCGAACCGGTCGGGAGCCTTCAACGACGCCCGGACCCCGAGCACGCCGAACGTGCCGAACAACGCGAGGATCCCCATGCAGCCGATGAACCCCGTCTCTTCGGCGATGATCGCGAAGATGAAGTCGTTGTGGGCGTTGGGGAGGAACGACCACTTCGCCCGCCCGGCACCGAGGCCGGTTCCCGTGGCGCCACCGCTGCCCGTGCCGATGAGCGACTGGCTGATCTGGTAGCCGGTGTCGGTGGGATCCTTCCACGGGTCGAGGAACACGAAGAACCGGGCCCGCCGCCAGGAGATCGTGAGCGTCGCCAGAACCGCACCACCCATACCCAGCACGGCAATGGCCAGGATGTGACGAATCCGGGCCCCGCCGAACATGAGCATCGTCAGGAAGATGATGCCGGTGGCGATGGTGGTTCCCAGGTCGGGCTGGAGCATCACGAAGAACGCGATCGCGCCGAAGCCGATCAGGCACGGCAGGGCACCCCGTCGCCACTCGCCCACGAGGTGCTCGCGCCGCGCCAGCAGGTCGGCGAGGAACACGATGAGCGCCAGCTTCGCCAGCTCCGACGGTTGCACGGTGAACGGCCCGAAGCCGAGCCAGCGGCGGGCGCCGTTGATCGTGAGGCCGACCCCGGGCATCAACACCGCAGCGAGCAGCGCCATCGAGGCGAGCATGCCCAACCCGGCGAGACGTCGCAGCCGCCGGTAGTGGATCCTCGACATGACCACCAGGGCCACGATGCCCACCCCGGCCCAGGTGACCTGGCGGGTGAAGAAGTACCACGAGGAACCGTGATCCTCCAGCGCCTCCACCGACGACGACGACAGGACGAAGACGAGACCGACGGCGTTGAGCACGGCGACCACGGCGAGCAGCGACACGAAGCCCGACGTGTGGACCCGCTCTTCTCGTTGAGGAACCCGTCGCCCCCACCAGGCCAGGGTGCGCCGATTCGTGGTGCTCGTCTCGCCACCAACGGTCGAACCGGCTCGAAGCGGGCCTGTCGAGCTCGGCCGCGCTGGCTCCGACCGGGTCGTGCGACGGTTCCGCTCACGGAACCGCTCGCCGGGCTGGCGCGCCGGGGCCGGCGCTCGGGTGGTGGGCGACGGCTCGACACGGGTCGCGGAGCGGGCGTCGCTCCGGCGGCCGGGCACCGACCGCGGTCGGGCCGATGCAGAACCGGCGCCGGAACCAGCGGTTCGGGGGCTGGTATCCGAGCCGGGATGCGGCCGGTGGCGCGGCTGCCCGTCCCGTCGGGCATCGTGCTCAGCGCGCGTCACGATGATCTCCTCGTTCTGCAGCTTCGCGGGGCGGCGCCCCGTCGTCGTCGGGCCCAAGCCACCCGCCGGCGATGAGCGCGCCGACCTCGGCTGCGAAGTCGTCGCCGCGCTCGCCGTAGTTCCGATACCAGTCGTACGAGGCCGTCGCGGGCGAGAGGAGAACGGCGTCGCCGGGGCGGGCCAGCTGGGCCGCGCGCGACACCGCCTCGCGCATCGAATGGGCGCGTACCACGGGTCGGTTCCCGGTGAAGGCCGCCTCGACCTCGGGCGCCGACTCGCCGATGGCGACCACGGCTCGGACGCGGTCGACCCCTTCGACCAGGACACCCAGGTCGAGATCCTTGTTGCGCCCGCCGGCGACGAGCACGACCGACGCGAAGCCCGCCAGCGCCGCCAGGGTGGCGTGCGGGTTCGTGGCCTTCGAGTCGTCGTAGAACGAGACGCCGTGGGCCTCGCCGACGAGGGCGATGCGATGCGCCGGTGGCTCGAAGCTGCGCAGGGCGGCCGCGACGGCTTCGGTGGCGACACCGAGCTCGATGGCAGCGGCAGCCGCGGCCAGGGCGTTGGCGAGATCATGGGGGCGTCGGCGGGGTAGGGCGTCGATCCGACAGATCGCCCGTCCCTCGGGGTCGACGAGCTCGCCTCCCTCGACCCGCCAGCATGGTCCGACGGGGCGGGGTGTCGGCCCGACCGAGAACCACGCCAGTCGGGCGGGGGCCGCCATCGCGAGGCGGACCACGGTCGGATCGTCGGCGTTGGCGATGAGGAGGTCGGACCCCGCCTGGTTGGCGTACAGCTTGGCCTTGGCTGCGCCATAGCGATCGAGCGTGCCGAAGTGATCGAGATGGTCGTCGGCGACGTTGAGGAAGATCGCCACCCGGGGCCGCAGGGCGACGGTGTGCTCGAGTTGCAAGGCGGCGACCTCGGCCACGTACACCTCGGCCGGCTCGAACACCGCGTCGGCGAAGGCATGGCCGATGTTCCCGCACGCCAGCGACGAGACACCACCGGCCCGCAGCAGCACGTCGACGAGCGACGTGACGGTCGTCTTGCCGTTGGTTCCCGTCACGGCCACGAACGGCGTCTCGGTCAAACGGGCAGCGAGCTCGATCTCGGACCACAGCGGACGGCCGATCCCTGCGGCGTGGCTCAGGACGGGATGCTCGAGCGAGACACCGGGGCTCGTGACGACCAGGTCGGTCACCTCCACGAGGCGCTGCGCCTCCTCGACCGTCGGGGCTTCCACCACGATGGCCCCGAGTGACCGGGCCGTGGCGATGCGCGCCGAAGCGCCCTCGTTCGTCGGGCGGTCCTCGACGATCGTCGTGCGCCAACCGAGCCGGGCCCCGGCCCGCGCCAGCGCCAGGCCCGAGACGCCGAGCCCCACGACGAGCACGAGGGAGCCCTCGGTCGGCGCCTCCCGTCCGTCGAACGTTCGGCCGGGCATCAGTCGCTCACCCCTGGGATCTGGATGAAGTCGGCGTAGAACAGACCCAGACCCAGCGCCGTGGCCATGCCGGCCATGAGCCAAAACCGCACGATCACCCGGGTCTCGGGCCAGCCCAACAGCTCGAAGTGATGATGGATCGGCGCCATCTTGAAGAAGCGCCGGTCGGGCCCGAGCACGTGGAACGAGAAGATCTGCAGCATCACCGACACGGTCTCGAAGACGTAGAGCATGCTGAGGATCGGCAGGAGGAGGTGGGTGTGCGTGACCACGGCCAGCCCGGCGATCGCGCCACCGATCGCGAGCGAACCCGTGTCGCCCATGAAGATCTGGGCCGGAGCGGCATTGAACCAGAGGAACCCGATGCAGCCGCCGAGCATCGCCGCCGCGACCACTGCCGTGTCGAGGGCCTGGTCGCCGGCGATGCCGTACACCTCCACGTGGCGGAACTGCCAGAAGGCGATGATCACATAGGCGCCGAACACCATGGCGGCCGATCCCCCGGCGAGGCCGTCGAGGCCATCGGTGAGGTTGACCCCGTTGGACGAGCCGACGATGAGGAAGATCGCCCAGATGACGAATCCGGCGTCGCCCAGGTCGGGGCCCAGGGTCCGCGCGTACGAGAGCTGGGTCGAGGCCCCGACCCACTCCAGGGCGAGCACGGCGAAGGCGAGCGCCACCGAGAGCTGCAGCCCGCTCTTGCCCCGCTTGTTGAGGCCCAGGTTCTTGCCCCGCCTGATCCCGAGGTAGTCGTCGAGCCAGCCGACGATCATGAGCCCGATCACGAGGCCCATCAGCGAGAGACCGGTCGACTCGAAGCTCACCGACGAGCGGACATGGGCGAACACGTAGCCCGCGACGCCGCCGCCGACGATGGCCAGACCGCCCATGGTCGGCGTGCCCGCCTTGGTCTTGTGCCCGGCCGGGCCTTCCTCGCGAATCAGCTGACCGATCCCGCGACGGCGCAACGCCGACATGAGCACAGGGGTGATGATCAGCGCCACCACCAGGCTCATGGATGCCGCCAGAAGGAGCGCGATCATGCGGCAGCTCCACCGTTCGCTGCCCCACCGACTCCAGCGCCGGGTTCGCGCAGGAGCTGCTCGGCGACGATGTCGAGCCCTGCGATCCGGCTGGCCTTGATCAGCACGGCGTCAACGGACGTCAGGTGCTCGGCCATGATCGCGGCGGCTTCGCCAGGATCGCCAGCCTCGATCACGAAGGTCTCGTTCCTGGCGCCGGCGGGGCCGGTGTCGGGCCGATCCCGTTCGCTCTCGAATCCGGCGATGTACCCGCGAGCCGCTGCGCCGACGGTCACGAGCCCGTCGATGCCCATGCGGGCGACCCGGGCACCGAGATCGTGATAGGCCGCTTCGGCCTCGGCGCCGAGCTCGGCGAGGGTGCCCAACACCGCCCAGCGCCGACCGCTCGCACCCAGGCCCACCGCGGCGAGGGCGTCGATCGCCGCGGCGGTCGAGTCGGGATTGGCGTTGTAGGCGTCGTTGATCACGAGCATCCCGTCGGAGCGACGGGAGATCTCCATGCGCCACCGTGACACCCGGGCCGAGACGAGCCCCTCGACCACCGATGCCAGATCGACGCCCACGGCCAGCGCCGCCGCGGCCGCCGCGGCGGCGTTCAGCGATTGATGCGCGCCTCGGGCCTCGAGTCGCACGTCGGAGGTGCCCCACGGTGTCACCAGGCGGAACCAGGGTCGGAGCTCCGAGTCGAGCACCAGGGCCTCGACCCGTACGTCGGCATCGGCGCCGCGTCCGAAGCGCAGCACGCGGGCCCGAGTGCGCGCCGCGATCTCGGGCGTCGTCTCGTCGTCGGCGTTGAGGATCGCGGTGCCGTGGGGCGGCAAGGCCTCGATGAGCTCGCCCTTGGCTCGGGCGATCCCGGCTCGGCCGTCGACGTAGCACTCGGCGTGGGCGGTCCCGACGTTGGTGACGATGCCGACCGTGGGCCGGGCCATCGAGCAGAGCTGGCTGATCTGGCCCGGTCCTCGGGCCCCGAGCTCGCACACGACGACGTCGGTGAGCGGGCCATCGTCGGGCACGGCGGCCGCAGACAGGAGCGTGAGCGGCACGCCGATCTCGTTGTTGAACGACGACCTGCTGGCACAGACCGAGCGGCTCGTGGCCAGCGCCGACGCCAGGAGGTCCTTGGTCGAGGTCTTCCCCGACGAGCCCGTCACCCCGATCACCGGGCAGGCGCCGATCCGGTCGCGGGCGCGAATCCCCAGGCGCCCCAAGGCTGCGAGGGTGTCGGCGACGAGCACGAGCGGACCAGCGGACCCGGTGCCTCCGGTGGCCGGCTCGTGGTCGACGAGCGCGGCGGCCGCTCCCGCGGAGAAGGCGTCGCTGACGAAGGCGTGCCCGTCGCGCTCGGCTGTCAGGGCGACGAACAGCGCCCCGGGCTCGATCGAGCGCGAGTCGGTGCTGAACGAGGTGACCGCGAGCGCGACCCGACGACCAGACGGCACAGACGGTGCCGTCGGCGCGAGCGACCCTTCGGGCTCGACGATCCGCCCGCCGGCGGCCACGGCGATCTCGGGCACGGTCATGCGCACGAGCCAACCCCCAACGCCAGTCGGGCCTCGACCCGATCGTCGAACGGCACCGTGACTCCGGCTGCGGTCTGGCCGAGCTCGTGGCCCTTGCCGGCGATCACGACCACGTCGCCTGGCCCGGCCCGTGCGACCGCCGACCGTATGGCGCGGCGCCGGTCGAGCTCGACCGCCACCCGGGTCGCACGCCGGTGAGGCCCCGAGACCGACTCGATGCCGACGAGGATCTCGTCGACGATCACCTGCGGCGGCTCCGATCGGGAGTTGTCGGTCGTGACCACGACCTCGTCGGCGAGCTGAGCTGCGCACTCCCCCATCATCGGGCGCTTCCCCCGATCGCGATCTCCTCCACAGCCGAACACGAGCACGACGCGACCGAGCGGGGTGGCGCCAGCGCCCCGGCCGGCCGCCGCGAGCTCGCCCGCGGCGACCAGCACGTTCCGTAGGGCATCGGGGGTGTGGGCGTAGTCGACGACCACCAACGGACCGCGACCGGCGGCGCCCGCTGGGGACGACACCCGCTCCAGGCGACCGGGGACGACCGTGGCGGCTTCCAGCCCAGCCACGACTGCGTCGGCTTCGAAACCCGCGGCCAGAGCTGTCGCAGCGGCGCCGACGGCGTTGGCGACGTTGTACCGACCGAGCAGGCTCAGGTGGACGGTCGGCGCGGCACGTAGCTCGGGGGCGTGGAGCTCGAGCTCGACGCCATCGAGGCCGATGCGCACCCGGTCGGCGAACACCCCGTCGGCTCCCGGATCGCTTGCCGGTTCGGCGTCGCCGCCCGCCGCGCGGCCGTGGGCGGGCGCCCATCGACGCAGCGGTATCCCCTGCTGAGCGGCCTCGCCGGCCAAGCGGCGCCCATAGGGGTCGGCGATGTTGATCGCCGCCACGGCCACCCGGTCACGGCGGAACAGCGCTGCCTTGGCGCGGAAGTAGCGGTCCATCGTGGTGTGGTAGTCGAGGTGCTCGGGCGAGAGGTTCGTGAAGCAGGCCGCCGCGAACTGCGTTCCATCGACGCGCCCCATGTCGAGCGCATGGGACGAGACCTCCATGGCGACGGTGTCGCAGCCCGCGTCGCGCATTCGCGCGAGCAAGGCTTGGAGCTCGGGAGCCTCGGGCGTCGTGTGCTCGATCGGTTCGGCAGCGCCGTCGATGCGCGTCTCGACGGTGCCGATCACCCCCGGGCGGCCGCCCGCGGCCCGCACGATCGACTCGAGGAGGTACGTTATGGTCGTCTTGCCGTTGGTTCCGGTGACACCGATCACCCGCATCGAACGCGACGGGTGCCCGTGCAAAGCCGAGGCCAGGTGCCCCATCGCCTGACGCACCGAGGGCACCTTGACCTGTGCGACGGCGGCGACGCTCTCGGGGGTCTCGAGCCAGCGCTCGACGACGAGGACCCGAGCGCCGGCAGCGACTGCTGCCTCCGCGTGCAGATGGCCATCGGTCACCCGGCCCGGAACACAACACAGGACGGCCCCCTGACCGACACGGCGACTGTCGTGCCCGACCGACGCGACGAGAACCCCGGGATCACCCCGGAGCTCGTACCTGCCGATGCCGGCATCGGCGAGCAGGTGTCGCAGCGTCATCATGTCGGCACGGGTCATGGGGCCATCGTCGGCTCGGTGGTTCGAGGGGCGGATCGGTTCGTGCTGTGGGGCCACGGCGGTGTCGCCGGATCGTGCAGTGGCGCCAGCGCCGGTCAGGGCGCTGGGCCCGCCGTGGCGACGGGGGCCGGAGGATCGGGTCCCGACGAGGGTGGGGCACCCGACGGCGGATCGGACGGCGTCCCTGTCGTCGATGGCGTCCCTGTCGTCGATGGCGGCGGCGGCGGTGTCGGCGGTGTCGGCTCGACCGTACCGGAGCCGTCGGTCGGCGCCGGGACCGGCTCGGCGACGGGGGCCGGAACCACAGGCGTCGCGGGCGCCGGTAGGGGCGTCGCACCCGGCGCCTCCCCCGGCACCGCGCCGGTTGCGGGTTCGGTCAGCGGCAAGGCGACGGGCACCGGATCGACGCTGTCGACACGCGGCGGCGGTGCCGGCGGCAGGGGCGCGATCACGTCGGGCTGGGCGTCGCGGGGATCGGGAACCGTCGTGGCCGCGTCGGTCGCCGGGAGGGACGTGCCGTCGCTGCCGGGTGTGGGGACGGCGGTGAAGGCAGCTCCCGCTGCGCCGCCGCACGGACGGGTGCCCGGCGGGGGCGGGGCCACCTTGATGTCCCGCACGGCGTACGACATGACCGTGGCGAACAGCGGCGCGGCGGCGACGCTGGCGTAACGGTTCTCGAACGACGGCTCGTCGACCACGACGATCGCCGCGAGGCGCGGCGCCTCGGCGGGCAGGAAGCCCACGAACGACGACCGGTAGCGGTGGGTGGCTTCGTCGTCGGTACCGTAGGTGCCGTCCTCGAGAACCTTCAGCGCGGTCCCGGTCTTGCCGGCGACGGTGTAGCCGTTGACGGCCGCGTTCACGCCGGTTCCACTTTCGACCACGCCGACGAGCATGTCGTTCACCAGCGCGGCCGTCTGCTCGGAGACCACGCGTCGGGGATCGTCGGGGGCGATGTCGTGCCGGTCGCCGTCGGCGTCGATGGTGGCCATGACGAAGCGCGGCGCCATCACCTCGCCACAGCGGGCGATGGTGGCATAGGCGTTGAGCATCTGGAGGGGCGTGGTCGCGATCCCCTGGCCGATGGCGTTGGTGGGGAGCGTCGTCTTCGACCAGCGTTCGAAGTCGAGGAGGAGGCCGTCCTCCTCGCCCGGATAGTCGACACCGGTCCGATCGGCCAGGCCGAACTCGTTGATGTACCGGTAGAGCTCGGCGTCGCCGAGGGCCTCGGCCATCTTGATCGTCCCGATGTTCGACGAGACCCTCATGATGTCGGCCGGACGCATCGGGAGCGTCGGGTGCGGATCGTGGTCGCGGAAGACCTTGATGTACTTCTTCGAGAGCGGGAGATACACGTACCGATCGGGAACCTCGAAGATCTCCTGCGGATCGACCCGTCCCTCCTCGAGGGCACCGGCGAGGGGGACGATCTTCATGATCGAGCCCGGCTCGTAGGCGTCGGTGATCGAACGGTTCCGGTCGGTGGGCCCGGCGGGACGGGGAACCCCCGGAGCGGCCGCTGCGGATCCGGCCTCGGGCGCGACCTCGCCGTTGGCGCTCGCCGGGGCGTCGGCCGGCGCCTCGGCCGCCGCGGTCGTGCCCGAGGTCTGTGCGGCGGGGCTCAGGACCGTCGACATGGCCACGATGTCACCGTTGGCGAGGTCCATGACGATGATCGAGATCGCCTGCGCGCCGAGGACGGGCATCGCGTCCAGGAGCACCTGGTCGACGTTGTACTGGAGCCCGCGATCGATCGTGGTGACGAGGTCGTCGCCTCGCTGGGGCGGCGTGTACGAGCGGTTGCTCTGGGGGATCTCCCGGCCGTCCTGGTCGCGCTCGACGACGATCTCGCCCGGAACGCCGGTGAGCTGCTCGTCGTACTGGTACTCGAGCCCGGCGACGCCCTGGTTGTCGATGTCGGTGCGCCCGATGATCGACGCCGCCAGCTGGCCCTGGGGGTAGAACCGCTTCGATTCGGGGACGATGCCGATGCCGCTCGCCTGGATGCCGAGATCGCGCACCTGCTGCATGGTCGTCTCGTCGACCTGACGGGCGAGGTACACGAACCGCTTGTCGTCCTGGGCCAAGCGGGCCTGCAACGCGTCGGCCGGAACGCCCAGGATCGGCGAGAGCAGGGAGGCCCACCCGAGGTCGTCGACGACGAACTTGGGATCGGCCCACACGGTGTACTGCGGGATCGAGACCGCAAGCTCGTTGCCGTTGCGGTCGAAGATCACGCCCCGCTCGGCCGCGAGGACGATCGTCCGCAACCGTTGGTCGACGCCCCGGGCCACGAGCGCATCGTGGTCGTTGATCTGGAGATCGAACAGACGCCAGCCGATCGTTGCAAACAGGACGACGATGGCCACGAGGAACACGATCGCCCGCCGGCCGGTCGGTGCAGCCCGATCTCGGGAGTCCCAACTCCCGCCGAACCGATGGGGCGCTCGGGCATGGGGGCGGGGATGCGAACGGGCACGGCGACGAGCCCGGTCGCGGGCATCGCGATCGTGGACGGAACGGAGGTGCTGGGTCGACCTCGACCGGTGGCGATCCGACGGGCGCCGATCGTCGATCTCGGGCCTCTGCGGACCGCCTCGGTGCGGGCGCGCTGCGCTGGCCGTCCGAGCCCGGGTGGGTTGCGAGACGGGCTTCGATCGAGGTCCGGCGCGGCCGGCCCGGGAGTCACGGTCGGCGGTCAAGCAGCGCTTTCATCTCTTCCCAGGGCGCCGGGGCGTTGGGATTGCCGTCGGCGGCGGCGATGTCCTCGCTGGTCGCCAAGGCCACGCCGGGCGCCAGCAGGTACTCGGTGTGCTCGGGAGCCACCATGCCGAGCTGGTTCGTCGCGACCTTCACGACCTCCTCGGGCGCCGAGAGACGGGCGACCTGGAGGCGCAGCTCCTCATACTCCTGCTGCTGCGCGGCGATCTCGCCCCTGATCCGCTCGAGCTGGAACTGCGACTGGGTCAACAACACGTGGATCACCGCGGCGCCGAACATGAGGATGACGCCGAAGGTGCCCACGAGCCAGGCCGCGATCTTGAGCCGACGCCGCCGGCGTCGTCCGGCCTCGTCGACGATCCGAAGCTCGGGGCGCGGTGGGCGCGTCCGCTGCTCGAGGTCGGGCCGCAGATCGCGCTCGACGTCGTGGCGTGCACGGTCGCGGCCGGGTGCCGGTCGCGGTCGCCCCCGTTCGTGCGGGACCGCTCGGGCGCTCACCGGAGAGCCCGCCCGCGATCGGCCGTCATCGCCGGGGCGGGTTCGGGGTGCCGGCTCGCTTCGGGTTCGGACGGGAGCCGCCGCGGCGGCTCGTCCTGCTGTCACGACCCCGTGTCCTCACTCGGTAGCTTCTCGACGACACGGAGGCGTGCGCTGCGGGCCCGCGGGTTCGACGCGATCTCGTCGGGCGATGCCGCGCTCGAGCGCTGCACGAGCCGCACGCGGGGATCCCGGGCGGTCTCGCGCACCGGCAGGCCCCGGGGGTGCTCGCCGCCGGTCGCCCAGCCCCCGAACCGCAGCTTGACGATGCGGTCTTCGAGCGAGTGATACGACAGCACGGCCAGACGGCCACCGGTCCCGAGCAGCACGAAGGCGTTGTCGAGCCCCTCCTCGAGGTGTGCGAGCTCGGCGTTGACCTCGATGCGGATCGCCTGGAACGTGCGCTTGGCCGGATGACCGCCCGTACGCCGCGTGGCTGCGGGGATGGCTTCCTTGATCACCTCGGCCAGCTCAAGGGTCGAGCCGATCGGGCGGCGACGGACGATGGCCCGAGCGACGGAGCGAGCGAAACGCTCCTCCCCGTAGCGGGCGATGACCCGACGAAGGTCGGCCTCCGCATACCCGTTGACCACGTCGGCGGCGCTGCGCTGCTGGTCCGGGTCCATTCGCATGTCGAGCGGGGCGTCGGCGCGGTAGGAGAACCCTCGCTCGGCGCGGTCGAGCTGCGGGCTGCTGACTCCGAGGTCGAACACAACCGCCACCACCGGTTCATGTCGTCGTCCTTGATCGTTGTCGAGACGGCCGACTTCCTGGCCGTCGGGGCTGGTGCCCGTGCTGCTGGAACCCTTGGTACTGCTGGAAGAGCTGTCGCTGCGGGGACTGCTGCCGGGACTGCTGCTGCGGTGGTGGGCGACGAGCCGGGCGAGGTCCTCGAACCCCCCACGCACGACCGTGGCCCTCCCCGCGAAGCGGGCGAGCCGCTCCCGTGCCGCCTCGACCGCGTCGGGATCCCGATCGATTCCGAGGAGCGTCACGTCCGGACGGGCCTCGAGGATCGATGCGGCATGCCCGCCGCCGCCGACCGTGGCATCGACCACGAGCCCTGTGGGAACGGGCCGGAGAGCGTCGAGGATCTCCTTGGCCATCACCGGGGTGTGGTCGAAGTCGGCGGTCACGATCGGATCGCTTCCAGCCCCCCGGCCGGACGGGCGCCGTTCTGGGCGGAACGGATGGGTTGGAAGCGGGCGGAGTCGGGGTGTTCCACCTGACCAACCGGGGAGCTGGGAGCGATCCGATCGACGATTCGCTGTTCTGTCAATGGGTCCTGCTGTGCTCGGCCCTGCTGTGCTCGGCCCTGCTGTGCTCGGCCCTGCTGGGTGCCTGTGGTGCTGGGACGATCACCGGTGCGAGTCGGGCTCAGAGCCCGAAGTCGGGCATGAGCTCGGCATCGGCGAGCGAGGCGTCGCCGTCGACGACCCGGTCGGCCCAGCGTCGGGCATCCCAGATCTCGACGTGGGTGTACTGCCCCACCACGACCAGATCGCGCTCGAGAGCTGCGTAGTCCCGCAGGTTGGCGGGAATGGCCACGCGACCTTGCTTGTCGGGCGTGGCGTCGGCTGCCCCGGCGAAGAAGGCCGCGGCGGCGAGACGTTCCCGATTGCCTCGCTTGGCCACTTCCTGCACCGACTGCGCCACCCGACTCCACTCCTCGGTCGTGTACACGGCCAGGCAACGGGCCCGGCCCTTGGAGACGAAGGCTCCACCCTCGAGAAGGTGACGGAACTTGGCCGGCAGGATCACGCGCCCCTTGTCATCCAGGGAGTGATCGTGTTGGCCGTAGAACACCCGCCCTCATCTCGTCAGTGGTCGCCTCCCGCTCCCCTGGGCCACAGTAGCCCTCCACTTTGCTCCAGTCAACACCAAAAAGCACCACTTCCCTCCACCTGGACCGAAACATGCGTGTGGCAGGAGTTGCGGATGTGATCTCAGCATGCCACATGGCCCGTCCCGAACGGGTGAATGCGAGTGGGGTGCCGGGAGAGCGGGATAGATTGCCGGTGACGGCCGAAGTCGAGGCCCGGGCGCTTGAAATCTGCCAGGATGCGGCGTACTCGTCGTCGACCACCGCAGCCCTCGACCTGTGGCGGGGAAGGCTGGGACCTGTGGATGCACGCAAGCTCGGGGCCGAGTTCCTGGGAACGTTCTGGCTCGTCCTCGGCGGCTGCGGCGCCGCCGTTCTCGCCGCGGGGTTCATGCCCGAGACCAACCTGGGCATCGGTCTGGTCGGCGTCAGCCTGGCGTTCGGGCTCACCGTCCTCACCGGCGCGTACGCGTTCGGGCACGTCTCGGGCGGCCACTTCAACCCGGCCATCACACTCGGCCTCGTCGCTGGTCGGCGCTTCGCGGCCAAGGACGCTCTTGGCTACGTCCTGGCCCAGGTGCTCGGTGGGATCGCCGCGGCGGGCGTGCTGGCCGTGATCGCATCAGGGGTCGACGAGTTCTCGATCACCGGCTCCGGGTTCGCTGCCAACGGCTACGGCGGCCAGTCGCCCGGTCGGTACACGTTGCTCGCCTGCCTCGTGTGCGAAGTGGTCATGACCGCGGTGTTCCTGATCGTGATCATGGGGGCAACTCGCAAGGGCGCCCCGGGAGGCACCGCCCCGGTGGCCATCGGCCTGGCGCTCACGCTCATCCACCTCATCTCGATCCCGGTCACCAACACCTCGGTCAATCCTGCCCGGTCCACCTCCCAGGCCCTCTTCGCCCGCGGCGACTACCTGCCGCAGTTGTGGCTGTTCTGGCTGGCGCCCGTTGCCGGCGCCGTCATCGGCGCCCTCATCTACCGCGCCGTGCTCGGGGTCCCTGACGAAGACATCGATGCACCAGTCAGCGGCGACCCCGACCAAGCCATCGCTTAGTCCCGCCTGGTCCTGCCTGGTCCTGCCTGGTCCGACCCTACGGACCCGGCACCGCAGCCGCCCAGCAGAGCTCGATACCCCGAACCGGGACTGGTCGCCGGGTGGCGCGGGCCGCGCCAGCGCCGGCCGCGTCTCAGCCGGCCGCGGCGAGTCCCCGTCCCAGGTACGACTCCCAGTTCGGGTCGACGCGTCCTGCCGCGGCGGCGATCCAGATGGCGGTCTGGGGGGCCCGGGGCTCGGCGCGCAGACGGAACGAGGTCTCGGCCAGCAGCCGGTCCTCCTTGGCTGCGTTGCAGCGCTTGCAGCAGGCGACCACGTTCTCCCAGCAGTGCAGACCGCCCCGCGAACGGGGCACGACGTGGTCGAGGCTCTCGGCGCCGTTCCCGCAGTACTGGCAACGATGACCGTCGCGCAAGAACACGCCCCGACGCGAGAGCGGCGCTCGGGCCCGGTGCGGTACGCGCACCAGCCGGTGGAGCTTGATCACCGACGGAATGGAGATCGAGCGGCGCTCGGAGCGCAGTCGATCGTCGCGCTCATGGATCACCTCGGCCTTGTCCTTCAACACGAGCACGACGGCCCGCCGGTCCGAGACGACCCCGAGCGGCTCGTAGGAAGCATTGAGCACCAACGCTCGGCTCACGACGGTCCTCCATCGGTCGGCGAGATTGTACCGATCGACCGATCCCACCGAGCGCGATATGGCCGCCGGAGCGGACGCGCTCATCGCGAGCGAGGGAACGAGCGACACCAGCGGAGGTAGGTGACGAGATCGTGGGGCTCGAAGCCACCATCGTCGCCGTAGGCGGTCTGCAGCCGGAAGCGCAGGTACTCGGGATCGGGCACGGGAAGAAACGGCGGGCGCCGCCACCAGCCCGGGCGGGCGATCCGCCAGCCCTGGGTGATCGCCGTTCCCCACAGTGACGGGCGACCTGCGATCGCCGCAGCTGCGCCGAGCACCCGACGCCGCGATCCCCGAACCCCCTTCGGCTGCACGGTGGCAGCGTAGGCCCCAAACCTCCCGTCGCCGCGGTGTCCGCGTCGGAGGGTCCCGGTAGACTCGCCCGACTCCAAGGCCGCCCTCGAAGGGACCCGTCCGGCGTGAGCTCCTCGACTGAACCTCATTTCGGTGCTCGTACCGCCGAACCGACGTCCCCGGGTGGGGTCCGCAGCAACGGCGACTCCTGGTCTGCTGTGGTGCCTCCTCTCCCCGTGCCGGCACCTCCGGCGCCACCGATTCCGGTCGCCGAGCTCGATCCCGCGCTGTTCGCCGAGCGCTTCAGCATGGTCGTCGATAGCGTCGAGCAGGTGATCCAGGGCAAGCGCAAGTCGGCGCACCTGGCGGTCACCTGTCTGGTGGCCGAGGGGCATCTCCTCATCGAGGACGTGCCCGGCGTGGGCAAGACGTCCTTGGCCAAGGCCATCGCCCACTCGATCGGCGGTTCCTGGCGCCGCATCCAGTTCACGCCCGACCTGCTGCCGTCCGACGTGACGGGCGTCTCGGTGTGGAACCGGGCCACGAACCAGTTCGAGTTCCGCCCCGGAGGGGTCTTCGCCAACCTCGTGCTCGCCGACGAGATCAACCGGGCCTCGCCCAAGACCCAGTCGGCGCTGCTCGAGGCCATGGAGGAGCGCCAGGTCACCGTCGACTCGCGCACCTACCGGCTCGAGCGGCCGTTCATGGTGATCGCCACGCAGAACCCCATCGAGCACGAGGGCACCTATCCGCTGCCCGAGGCCCAGCTCGACCGATTCCTCATGCGCATCCGGATGGGCTACCCCGATCGCGCTGCCGAGCTCAAGATCCTCGACCTCCACGGCGGCCCGAGCCTGCTCGACGACGTGCATCCGGTGCTGCGCAGCGAAGACGTCGCCCACCTGACCCACCAGGTCCATCTCGTGCACGTGGCCCCCAGCCTCAAGGGGTACATCATCGACCTCGTCACCGCGACCCGCGACCATCCCGGTCTGGCGCTCGGTGTGAGCACCCGGGGTGGGCTCTCACTCCAGCGAGCCGCCCGGGCCTTCGCGGCCAGCCTGGGCCGCGAGTACGTCATCCCCGACGACATCAAGCTGTTGGTGCAGCCCGTGCTCGAGCACCGACTCATCCTCACGCCCGACGCCCAGCTCCGGGGCACCACGGCCGCCGGCATCCTCGACGAGATCCTGGTCTCGTTGCCCGTCCCCACCAGCCGAGGGCGCTGAGTCGATGCTCACGGCCCGAGGGTGGGCGCTGGCGATCGGGGCCGCCCTCACCTACACCGCCGGACGGGCTCTCGGCTCGGTCGAGCTCGCGGTCGTGGCTGCCGGCGCGGGCGCGACCATCGTGGCTGCGTGGTTCGTCGCTCGGCGGCGCCGGCCACGCCTGGCGGTTCGCCGCCGCGTCGAACCGCTCCGGGTGCATGCCGGACAGCCCGCCCGGGTCGATCTCGAGATCTCGAACCACAGCCGCCACCGGTCGTCGCACGTCGAGCTGTCCGATGCGTTCGACGGCGGTGCGCGCAGCGCCCGGTTCGTCGGGCCGCCGCTTCGTCCCGGTGAGGCCGGACGGGCCGCCTATCGCCTGCCGAGCACCCAACGCGGCGTGTTCGAGATCGGCCCCGTCACCGTCGAGTCGAGTGATCCCCTGGGCTTGTTCCGCCACGTGCGCACGGCGGAGGTGCGATCGCTGTTCACGGTCTACCCGCGGATCCACGACGTGTTGCCCATGCCCATCGCCGCGGGCCGCGAGCGATCGGGCTCGATCACGGTACGGAGCCGGGCATCGGTCGGCGAGGACTTCCGCACGCTGCGCGAGTACGTCGTCGGCGACGATCTCCGCCGCGTGCACTGGCCCACGTCGGCACGCACCGAGGACCTCATGATCCGTGAGCACGAGGCGCCCTGGGATTCCAAGGACGCGGTCCTGCTCGACACGCGCGCCGACGCGCTCGCCGGCGCCGTCTTCGAAGCGGCCGTCGAAGCGGCTGCATCACTCGTGATCGCCGGCTCCCGGGCCCGACGAACCCCTCATCTCGTCTTCTCGTCCGAAGCGGCCCACACGGTGTCCGACGGGATCGACACCGCCCTCGAACGCCTGGCCGGGATCCAGGCCGGGCCGACCGACCGGTTCGCCCTGGCGCTCAACGACCTGGAGGCCCGCAGCGGCGGCGGTGCCCTGACGGTGCTCACGGGGGCCATCTCCGATGCCGAGCTGGCGCGTCTGCTCCGCCTCGCCGGCCAGTTCGGCTTCATCGCCATCGTCCGCTTCGGGCCCCCGATCGGCGACGGCGCCGAGACGCCGGCGGTGCCGCTGGCCTTCGCCCGTCCCCGCAAGGGCGTGATCCTCACCGACCTCCCGTCCGACAGTCCGTTCCCGGCCCTGTGGACCCACCTCGTGCAGCACTGGCGCCCCCGGGCCATGGCGGTGCGTTCGTGAGCACGACCAGGGGCACACCGCCCAGCGCGGCCCGGACCGCGACCCGGACCGCACGTCGGGCCTCGGCCCCCGGCACGGTCCCGAACGCGCCTCGGAGGGCGCATCGGCGCGGGGTTCCGAACGCGGCTCCGAGCCGAGATGGGCCGCAGGCCGCGACATCGTCCGACACCGCGCCCAACCGGAGTCCGATGCTGGCCCTGGCCGGGCTCACGCTCGTCGCAGCCCTCGGCTTCGAGCACATCTTCGGGGCCACCGGGTTCCGGCCGGCGGTGTACGGGTCGGCGATCGTCCCGGCCGTGATCTTCTGGCTCGCCAATCGCAGCGGCTGGAAACCCTTGATGTCGTTGGTGATCTCGCTCGTCGCCCTCGGCCTCTACGGCGCCTGGACGATCGCCCCCGAGACCACGACGTTCGGATTCCCGGGCGAGGCCACCTGGCGGGCGATCGCAACCTCCATCGGCGATTCGCTCGACACGCTCCGCACCGACGCTCCCCCGATCCCGTTGCAGGACGGCTACCTCGCCATGGCTGTGGTCGCCACGTGGCTCTCGGCCACGCTGGCGCTCTGGCTCGCCGCCGGGGCCGACGGGGTGCTCTCCCCCCTCGTGCCACCGCTCGGCCTGTTCGCCTACCTCGTGGCGATCGAGCGGCCCGACCCCGAGCCCCTCGTGACCGTGGCGTTCGTGGCATGTGCTCTGGTGTTCGTGGCCCTCCAGTCGACGGCCCTGGCCACGGCCAACCGGCCCGTCCTGGCCTCGCCCAATCGACAGGCCCCGTGGGTCTGGGCCCTGCAGGCCACCGTTCCGATCGCGCTCATCGTGGCGCTGCTGGCCGCGCTCGCCGGGCCCCTCCTGCCCGGCGCCGAGGCCGACGCCTTCGTCGACTTCAAGGGTGGCGGCGACAACCGTCCACGCTCTCGAACCGTGGTGAGCCCGCTCGTGAGCCTCCGGACCCGCCTCCACGCTGAACCACCGATCGACATGTTCGCCGTCACCGTCGGTGAGCCCGACCGGCCCACGTACTGGCGGCTCACCGCGCTCGACGAGTTCGACGGCCGGGAATTCAGCTCCAAGGCGGGAGCGGGCGACGCCGACGGCCAGCTCGCCTCCGATCTCGGCCCCGCCGTCGAGACCAGCCTCGTGACCCAACAATTCGAGATCATCGGCCTCAGCGGTGACTGGATACCGGCCGCCTACCGGCCGCTCTCGATCGACCTCGACGGGACCACCTTCGTCGAGCGGACAGGGACGCTCGTGGCCTCCGAAGGCGCGCTGGGCCAGGGACGGCGATACGAGGTCGTGTCGCAGCTCCCCGATTACACAGGGGACGAGCTGCGAACGGCGAGCGTCACCACCGGCGACGACGCCGCGGCCTTCGTCGAGCTGCCCGACAGCGTCTCCGGCTCGGTCCGAGAGCTGGCGGCCGCGGTCACGGCCGGCCAGGCAACCGACTACGACCGGGCTCGGGCCCTCCAGGACCACTTCCGCGATCCGGCGAACTACACCTACGACCTCGACGCCCCGAACGGCGTGTCAGAGGATGCGCTCGAGGCGTTCCTCTTCGAGACCAAGCGGGGCTACTGCGAGCAGTTCGCCTCGGCCTTCACCGTGATGGCCCGCTCGCTGGGGCTGCCGGCCCGCATCGCGATCGGCTTCACCCCCGGAGAGCTCGATCCGAGCACGAACACCTACACGGTCAACACCGACAAGGCCCACGCCTGGCCCGAGGTGCTCTTCGAGGGATACGGATGGGTGGCGTTCGAACCCACCCCGGGCCGCGGGCTGCCCTCCCCGAGCGACTACACCGGCACCGCAGCCACTCCCAACCTCGACGGCGAGCCGACGCCGCAGGCGACCACCACCACGGTGACCGCGCCGGGCCAGACCCCGGCCACGGCCACCGGAACGACCACACCGTTCACCGAGCCGGCCTTCCCTGGTGAGATCGAGGCCACGGGAGGGACGACGCCGACCGACGACACCGGGCGCTCCACGACGAGCACGGTCCTTCGCTGGGCCATCGCACTGCTCGTGACCGCCGCGGTGCTCTACCCGGTCGTGGTGGTGGCGGCCAAGCGCATCCGGCGACGGCGTCGGCGCGGCGCGGCGGTGACCGCACAGGCGATCGAAGGCGCATGGCACGAGGCCGTCGACCGGCTGCTCGAGGCCGGCGTGGGGATCGACTCGTCATCGACCCCGCTCGAGACCGCGGCCGACGTGCAGGGACAGCAGGCCTCGACGATCGGCGCGCCGCTCGTCGAGCTCGCCGGATGGCACACCCAGGGGGCGTACTCCCCCGTCGATCCCTCAGCCGAGGAGGTCGGCCTGGCGTGGGACGCTTACGCCCGGGTCGACCATGCGATCAACGACGGCATGTCGTGGCGTCACATCGTCCGGCGATCGCTCGACCCCCGGCCGCTCCTGCGTCGCATCGCCGACCCCGACGACGCCCATGACCGCCACGACATGCTCGAGCCGGTGGGTCGGGCGTCGTCGTGGCCGGGCCGGCGCTGACGATCCCACCCGAGCGCAGCGGGAGCTCGCACGGGGCGGTTCAGGCGTCGGCGGTTCAGGCGTCGTTCTGACGGCCCGGACGTCTCACGATTCCCTTGAGGCCCCCATGGCCGCGGAACGAATCGGTGATGCTCTGGATGCCGGCCTTGCCCAGGCGACGCAGGTTCAGCGCGATCTGCAACGCGGCGACGAGCATCACGAGGAAGCCAACGAACCCCAGCAGGAGCGACGAGGCGAACGTGAGCAGCAACAGCGCGAAGCCCACCACGAACAGGAGGGTGAACCACCTGATCTGGCGGGCCCCGTGGCGGTAGACGGTGGTCTCGCTCACCTGCTGGACGAGATCGGGGTCGGTCGCGGAGAGATGCGCCTCGATCTCTTGCAGGATGCGTTGCTCGTCCTCGGAAAGCGGCATCGACGGTGCTCCGGGCGGTGGAGGGACGAAGACATTCTCGCGCGCGAACGGACCGGTCACAACGCGCCACGGCCATCATCTCCGCGGATGACCCCTTCGTCGGCATCAGAGACGGTCGGTTTCGACCCCCCGACGGGTTGTGCCGGCCTCCGCGACCGGCCCAGCAACCCGGCCCGGTCGACGACGCTGTCGCCGAAACGGGCCCGCAGACCGTCGAGCGCCGCGTCGAGCGGGTCGGACGCGAGCGGGCCCACGGAGGCGGATCCGAGGTCGAACAGCGATGCCTGCTCGGCCGTTGCGGCCCCGAATCCAGAGACGGTCACACCGAGCAGCCGCACGCCCGCACCGACCTCCACACTGCGGAGCAGCTCGAGGGCCGTCCGGGCGATGACGGCCGATGCGTCGGTGGGGCCCGAGAGCGTGCTCGAGCGGGTGACGGTGTGGAAGTCCGACCAGCGGACCTTGAGCGTGATCGTGCGTCCAGCGCGGCCGGCCTTACGCAACCGGCTCGCCGTCTGATCGGCCAGCCGAAGGGTCTCGCGTTCGAGGTCGGACGCGGTGACCAGGTCGACGGGGAACGTGTTCTCGGAGCCCACCGACTTGGCCTCGAGCGCCGGATCGACCGGACGGTGATCGCGGTTGTGGGCCAGGTCGTGCAGATGCTGGCCCTGGGCCGAGCCGAGCAGGCGCACGAGCACCGCGGCGTCGGTCGCGGCCAGATCGCCGATGGTGCCGATTCCCAGGCGCTCGAGGCGGGCCAGGGTGGCCGGTCCCACGCCCCAGAGCCGGTGCACGGGCAGCGGATGCAAGAACGCGAGCTCCCGACCCGGCTCGACCACCAGCAGGCCGTCGGGCTTGGAGAGATCGCTGGCCAACTTGGCCAGCAGCTTGGTCGTGGCGGCCCCGACCGAGATCGTGAGCCCGGTCTCGGAGCGGACCCGGCGCTTGATCTCGGTTGCGATCTCGGGGCCGGTCCCGAAGAGCCGATGGGCGCCCGACACGTCGAGGAAGGCCTCGTCGGACGAGAGCGGCTCCACGAGCGGGGTGAACGAGCGCAGGATGGCGAAGACCTCGCGGCTCATCTCCTGATAGCGCTCGAAACGGGGCACCACGTACTCGCCGTGCGGGCACAGGCGTCGGGCCCGGGCGATCGGCAGGGCCGAGTGCACACCGAAGACCCGGGCCTCGTAGCTCGCTGCGGCCACGACGCCCCGGTTGGTGGTACCCCCCACGATGACGGGCCGGCCCCGCAGCTCGGGGCGGTCGAGCTGCTCGACCGAGGCGTAGAACGCGTCGAGATCGCAGTGGAGGATCGAGATGGCGGGCGCCGGGGGCGGCTGCGCCGAGGTCATCCCCGTGCGGTGACCCGCAGGGAGGTCATGCTCTCGCCGGCCACCTCGAAGCGGAACGTGCGCCGGGCGTCGACCGTCCAGCGTTCGTCGAGCCAGGCGCTCAACGGCTCGGCGACCCAGGGGAAGCACCCGCCCAGGAGCTCGGCGTGGCGGGCCGGCTCGACGAACACGGCCTCGACGACGATGCCGTCGGGATCGTCGACGACGATCTCACCCGACCAGCTCGTGGCCCGGAACACGAAGCAGCGCATGGTCCAGCCCCACGCCGGTGCATGCGTGACGACCTCGTAGAGCGGGCCTTCCCAGCCGCCGACGGCCAGCCCGGTCTCCTCGGCGACCTCGCGGGTGAGGCCGGCCGAGGGTGAGGTGTCGCCGGGATCGACGACCCCGCCCGGGGTGCTCCAGTCGACGGTTCCCTGGCGGCGCAGGTTCTTCACCATGAGCAGCCGCCCGTCGTGCTCGATGATCCCACCCGCCACCGTGAACTCCATGGCGAGGAGTTTCGCGCCGACTCGCGGCCGACGAGGTCTCGGCGACGCTCACCGCTGACGGTCGACGGCGACCCGTCCGACGTCGGCCCCTCGGGCACGCAGGCGTCGGGCACACAGCGGCCGGTACGACGTCGACCCGTCAGGCGCACGACCTCGCTACCGACCCCCGAGGCGGACGGGGCCGCGGCATACCATCGAGCCCGTGGTCGATCTCCCGATTCCTCGACGCCCGGCCGGGCGGGTCTCGTTCGTGCTGGCCTTCGTGGCCATCGTGATCGCCGGGCTCTCGGGCGCCCTGGTGGGCTTCGCCGTGGTCGACGTCGGCTGCGCCGAGGGCGCCGATTGCTCCACGGCGAACGCCGTGGGGGCGATCATCGGCGCACTGGTCGGCGCCGGCGGGGTGGCGGTCGTCTCGGTGCTGGTGTTGCGGGCCATGAGCGAGTGGGAGCGCAACCAGACCTTCCTGGCCGGCAGGTCGGAGGCGACACCGGAGCGGCCCGTCGTCTCCTCCGGCGAAGACACCGCGTCGCACGGAGACCCCGCGTCGCACGGAGACCCCGCGTCGCACGACGCGGCGATGGAGTCGGGCGACGCTGCGCCTGGCTGAGATTCCTCAGGCGGGCCGGGCGGGTGTCTTCGGGCGCAGGAGCCCTTCCTGCATGACCGTCACGGCGAGGCGCCCGTCATGGGTGAACATGGTGCCCTGGGCCAGGCCCCGCCCGCGCCCGGTGGCCGGGCTGTGCATCGAGTAGAGAAGCCACTCGTCGACCCGGAACGGTGCGTGGAACCACATGGCATGGTCGAGCGAGGCCATCTCGACGTTGTTCTGCATCCAGGTGAGGCCGTGGGGCAGGGTCATCGAGTCGAGCAGCATCAAGTCGGAGGCGTAGGCCGCGACGCAGCAGTGCAGCATCGGATCGTCGGGGAGCACCCCGTCGGCTTTCATCCAGATCATCTGGTCGGCCGAGCGGGGGGTCTCGTTCCACCACGAATCCTGGTCGACGTAGCGCTGCTCGACGGGCATCAGGAACTCGGCGCCCATCATCGACAGGCCACGCTCGTCGAGCACCGTGCGCACGTTCTTCAGACCCTCGGGCCCGGGCACGTCGGGGAGCCCGTCGGCGTGGCTGGGACCGTCCTCGGGGATGTGGAACGACGCCGCCAGGTTGAAGATCGCCCGCCCGTGTTGGATGGCCACGACCCGGCGCGTCGTGAACGAGCGCCCGTCACGGATCCGGTCGACGTCGAAGATGATGGGGACGGTGGGATCGCCGGGCCGGAGGAAGTAGGCGTGAAGGCTGTGCACCGTGCGGCCGTCGGAGCGGTCGACCGTGCGCCCCGCGGCCACCAGCGCCTGGCCGGCGACCTGGCCCCCGAAGACCCGTTGGCGGCGCTCGTCGGGGCTCACCCCTCGGAACAGGTTGACCTCGAGCTGCTCGAGATCGAGCAGCGTCAGCAGGGAGTCGAGCGGCGTGTACACGAGCCGATCGTACGGGAGCCGGGGTACCCTGCCCCGGCATGACCGTGGTGATCGCCATCGACGCAGGGACGACCGGGGTGCGGGCCATGGCCTTCGGGTCCGACGGCATGCCGTGCGCATCGGCCTACGGTGAGCTCACCCAGCACTTCCCCCGTCCGGGTTGGGTCGAGCACGATGCCGACGAGATCTGGACCGTGACCCGGGCGATGCTGGCCCAGGTGGCTGCGGCCCTGGCCGACACCGGCAACACCGTCGCCGCCATCGGCATCACCAACCAGCGCGAGACCGTGGTCGTGTGGGACGCCGACGGTCGCCCGCTGCGACGAGCGATCGTGTGGCAGGACCGCCGCACGGCCCAGGCGTGTGCAGCCTTGGAAGCCGACGGCCATCTCCCCGTGATACGCCAGGCGACCGGACTGGTGCTCGACCCCTACTTCTCGGCGTCGAAGCTGGCGTGGCTCGGACGATCGGGACACGGCCTGCCCACCGGAACCCGCTGGGGCACCGTCGACTCCTTCCTCCTCTGGAAGCTCACCGGCGGCGCCGTCCACGCCACCGACGCATCGAACGCCTCACGCACGTCGTTGTACGACATCGGCTCGCGCTCGTGGAGCGCCGAGCTCGCCGGCCTCTTCGGCGTCCCCGCCGGGCTGATCTGGCCCGAGGTTCGCCCCTCGAGCGGACGGTTCGGGATGACCGTGCCCGAGCATGCGGCCGGCCTTGCCGTACCCGTCAGCGGGATCGCCGGCGACCAGCAGGCGGCGCTGTTCGGCCAGGCCTGCTTCTCTCCCGGCATGACCAAGAACACCTACGGCACCGGCTCGTTCGTGCTCATGAACGTGGGCCCGGCCATGCCCGACCCGGCCGCTGGTCTCCTCACCACCGTGGCCTGGGACCTGGGAGATGGCGCGGTCACCTACGCCCTCGAAGGCGCGATCTTCGCCACCGGGTCGGCGGTCCAGTGGCTGCGCGACGGGTTGGGGATCATCGGCGAGTCCGCCGAGGTCGGCCCCCTGGCCGAGAGCGTGCCTGACACCGGCGGGGTGTACCTCGTGCCGGCGTTCACCGGCCTGGGCTCGCCCTGGTGGGACCCCAACGCCCGAGGCACGATCGTGGGCATCACCCGCGGCACGACCCGAGCCCACCTGGCCCGGGCCGTCGTGGAAGCCATGGCGTGGCAGACGCTCGACGTCGTCGACGCCATGCGGGCCACGGCGGGGACGCCGATCGCCGAGCTGCGCGTCGACGGCGGCGCGTCGGCGATGCCTTTGCTGTTGGGAATGCAGGCCGACGTGCTCGGCGTGCCGGTCGCCCGGGCTCGGGTCGCGGAGACGACCGCGCTCGGTGCTGCGTACCTCGCCGGGCTCGCCGAGGGCGTGTGGGGATCGCTCGACGACATCGAAGACAACTGGCAGGCCGATGTTCGGTTCCAACCATCCCTCGACGAGACCCGACTCGCAGCGATCCGGACGCGTCGGGTCGATTGGCAGCGCGCCGTCGCCCGCTCCCGCGACTGGGTCTCGCCGCAGGAGCCGTGACGAGCACGAGCCCCCGACTCCGGCGACCGGAACGATCCGCAGTACTTCTCGGAGCTCCGGCCGGCTCCCGCTACGTGGCGAAGCGGTCGCCGAGCGACGCGGTCACGGCCCGGAACTCGTCGATGGTGTCCCAGAGGATGTCGCGCACCGGGCGGATCTCCTCGATACGACCGGCCACCTGGCCGCCGAAGGCGAACATGGCCTCGGCGTCGCCGCCGAAGTACCAGTCGGTGATGCGGCCGGGCTCGCCCATCGTGACCCGTTCACTCGACTGCTCGAGGCGTTCCGCCAGCGGGGTCGCCAGCACCCGGAACCCCGGCTTGTGGAAGCGGTTCAGCATGATGGTGCCCGTCTCGGGCGTGGCGACGATGAGGTCTTTCCAGTTCTGATGCACGGGCGACTCCGCGGCCGAGACCATGCGGGTGCCCATCTGCACCGCCTCGGCGCCCAGCGCGAAGGCGGCGGCCATCGACCGGCCGTCGCAGATGCCACCGGCAGCGATGACGGGCACGTCGACCTTCGAGCACACGAGTGGCAACAACACCATGGTCGAGACGTCGCGCTGGGCCTTGAAGCCACCACCCTCGCCTCCCTCGACCACGAGCCCGTCGACACCGGCGTCGACGGCCTTGAGGGCCGCCCGCAACGAGGGGACGACGTGGAAGACCGTGAGCCCGGCGTCCTTCAACGCCTTGGTGAACATGGTGGGATCGCCGGCCGAGGTGGTGACGAAGCGCACCCCGTTGTCGACGAGGAAGTCGACGATCGCCGGGTCGCGCACGAAGAGCTGGGCCACGTTCACGCCGAAGGGCAGGACGGTGCGGTCGGCCATGCTCGCGATCTCGTCGCGGATGACGTCGAGCTGGCCGGTCGAGGACTCGATGATGCCCAGGCCACCGGCGTTCGACACGGCCGATGCCAGCTGCGCTCGGGCGATGTAGCCCATGGGGGCCTGCACGATCGGGTAGTCGACCCCGAGCATCTCGCTCACCCGGGTGCGCACCGGGGCCGGAGGCTCTCGCTCGATCGTCGCGTCAGCCGGTGACGGGTTCATCCGAGCTTCGGGAGCGCCCGCTTGAGGCCCCGCACCGCTTGCAGGATGCGCTGCTCGTTCTCGACGAGAGCGAAGCGCACGAACCCCTCACCACCCGGGCCGAACCCCTCGCCGGGCGATATGGCGACCTTGGCGTCGCGCACGCACATCATGGCGAACTCCACGCTGGTCATGTCGCGGTAGGGCTCGGGGATGGGCGCCCAGGCGAACATCGTGCCGAGCGGACGGGGCACCTCCCATCCGATCCGAGCCAGCCCGTCGATCAGCGTGTCGCGGCGGCCCCGGTAGATCTCGTTCACCTCGAGCGGGTACTCAGGAGCCTCGTTCATGGCCACGATCGACGCGATCTGGATGGGCTGGAACGTGCCGTAGTCGAGGTACGACTTGAGCTTGGCCAACGCCCCGACGACCTCGGGGTTGCCGAGCACGAACCCGACCCGCCAGCCGGCCATCGAGAAGGACTTGGTGAGCGTGTAGAGCTCGACCGCGCAATCCTTGGCCCCGGGAACCTGCAGGATCGACGGGGGAACGTAGCCGTCGAACGACGTCTCGGCATAGGCGAAGTCGTGCACGATGAGCACCGAGCGTTCGATGGCCCAGGCCACCGCCTTGGTCATGAACTCGAGATCGACCACCGAGCACGTGGGGTTGTGGGGGAACGACATGACGAGCACCCGGGGCCGGGGCCACGAGCGCTCGTAGGTGTCGCTCAGGTTCTGGAAGAACTCGTCGGTGGCGAGCATCCCGCCGGGACCCATGGGCACCGAGCGGATGTCGGCACCGGCGAGCACCGGACCCCAGATGTGGATCGGGTACGACGGGCTCGGCACCAGCGCCGAGTCGCCCGGGCCGAGCAGCACCCACATGAGGTGCGAGAAGCCCTCCTTGGCCCCGATGGTGGTGATGGCTTCGGTGTCGGGATCGAGCTCGACGCCGAAGCGCCGCTGGTACAGCGAGCAGATCGCCTTGCGCAGGTTGGGAATGCCCCGGCTGGCCGAGTACCGGTGGTTGCGCTCGTTGTAGACGGCCTCGGCCAGCTTGTCGACGGCCACCTTCGGCGACGGGATGTCGGGGTTGCCGAAGGCCAGGTCGATGATGTCCTCGCCCGCTCGGCGGGCCTGCTCGCGCAACCCGTTGATGATCGAGAACACGTAGGGCGGGAGCCCGTTGATCCGACGAAATTCCACGTCTGAACGGTACCAGTTGGCGCGGCGACGGCCCGGCCCGTCTCCGGACGCGCGTGGTGGGTCAGGCCGTGAGTCGCTCGGCGATCTCCCTGACGATCGCCGCTGCTTCGGGAGCGGCGGCGTCGCGCGGACCGACGACGATCCACTCGGCCCCGGCATCGATGTACGGCACCAGCTCGCCGACCAGCTCGGCGACGGGTCGGGTGAGGTCGACCACGCCACCCCAGGTGACGACCACCTCGGCCGGGTCCCGTCCGGCGGCCTCGGCTGCCTGTCGCACGGTCGCGCGGCCGGTCTCGAGGTCGTCGGGACTGCCACCCCAGCGGTTCCAGCCGTGGGCCAACGACCCGGCGACGGCGAGCACCGCGGGATGGCTGCCACCGACCCAGGTCGTGATCGCGCCGGCCCGGCAGCACTCGACCGTCTCGGCGAGGCGAGCGACCCGCTCGGCCAGTGATCCCACGGGGATCCCGAAACGGTCGTGCTCGATCTGGCTCTCACGATCACCGGAGCCGAGGGCCGCCACGATCCGGCCCCGTCCGGCACCGTCGCCGCCCATCCCGCGCGGCGCGTCGCCTGCGATCGCCGTCGCGGTCGCGAACATGGCCGCCGTCAGCGGCGGTGGTCGCAGCGTGGCCCGGGCCACGAGCGAGCCCACGGTGATCGTGCGGGTCTCGACCACGACGGCACCGAGCAGCGAGGGCAGGTCGAGCGCTGGACGCTCCTCGGGCGTGCCGGCCGGACCGCTGCGATCGACCCGGAAGAGATGGTCGTACAGGAACACCCCGTCGAGCCCGGCGACCTCGGCCCTGACGGCCTGTTCCAGCACCGGTTCGGGATCGTCGCGAAACTGGGGCAGGGTGACGCCGAAGCGCACCATCACCGCAACCCGGCCACGCGCAGGCTCACGCGATGTCGATGCGCCGGAGCCGCCGAGACCCCGTCGGCGTCGTGGCAGCCGGCCCCGTCGACCGTCCGGCGCTCGCCGATCCGTGGTCGCGACCGGAGCCGTCGTCGGAACCGTCCCCCGCCGGCGAGGTGGTCGAGGGGCTCACACGTTGGCGCTGCAGGTCGATCAGCTGCTCGCCCGCCACGATCAGGGTGCGCAGCGCAGCCAGGATCCCGGCGGCTGCGCCGAGCAGGTGGTCGGCGGTCTCGGGGGGAACCTGCTGCCACGCACCTCGTGCCATCGCCATGGGACACACGGCACACGGGCTCGCTTCGTTCTCCACGTCGCTCATCATCGCACGTCTTCGGCTCGGGCTGCCCGGTCGACGAACTCCACCTCCAGACGATCGTCGACGAGTCGAGCTCCCTGGACCGACCGCCGAGCCAAGCTGTCGGGGAGGGCGATCGCTCGCCGGTACGGCCCGATCGTGACGATGAGATCACGGTCGTGCTGTACGAGATCGACCTCCGATCGGGTGACGCCCGGCAGCGGCAGCGTGAGAACCCGGAGATCGCCCCGCGCCTCGACGGTGAGCGCCGAACCCGCCGACCAGTGCTCGAGCGGCGATCGATGACCGTGCAGGGAGGCGCCGAGCGCCCGGAGGGCTTCGATGCCCACGACCTCGGTACCAGCCAGCTCGACGCGCAGACAGGGCACGGGCTCGAACGATCGCTCGATCTCGGCCACCTGCTCGGCGTGGATGGCCCGCCAGCGGTCGAACCACGGATCGGCGACGGCCTCCGGGAGCAAGCGGTTGATGACGACGGCATCGACGGTGTAGCCGAAGAGCGAGAGGTACGTGGAGGTACGGCGCGCCTCCGCCACCACGATCCGCTCCGCGTTGACGACCAAGCGGGCACTCGTGATCGCCGGATCGATCAACAGCTTCCGCACCCGCTCCAAGCGATCGTGCAGCCGTTCAACGGCGTTGAAGACATCGTCGCCGGGAATGGGCATGCTGACGGCTCGACTCACGATCGGCCGGATCAGCTTGGTGATGGTGCGGTGCACGGGGAAGATCCTCGCCATGTACCACCGCAGCACCTCGGGCAACGAGAGCAGCCGGAGCGTCTCGGCCGTCGGGGCGCAGTCGACGACGACCAGTTCGTAGCGGCCGCACTCGGCCAGCTCCACGAGGTCGATGAGCGCGAACACCTCCTCGAAGCCGGGGATGACCGCGAGCTCCTCGGCCTCGATCGTGCCGGCGCCGGCCCATCCCAGCAGAGCGACGAGGTGATCACGCACTTCACCCCACGAACGCTCCATGCGGATGCGGGCGTCGAGCTGCTGGCCTTCCAGACCCTCGGCGATGACGGTGGGCTCGTCGCCCAACGCGATGTCGTACGCGTCGGCGAGGGAGTGGGCGGCATCGGTCGAGACGACCAGCGTGCGCACCCCGAGCGACGCGGCGTGCGCCGCCGTGGCCGCGGCGACGGTGGTCTTGCCCACCCCGCCCTTGCCGGTGAACAACAGCATCCGCACGTCAGACCGGCTCGTTCGGCGGGGCCTGCGCCCTCGGCGATCCGGGTCTGGGTGGGGGCGACGGTCGAGGCGGATAGGTGCCGTGCCGCGCGCCCCACAGCCCGACGAGCCCGAACGGGAGCATCCACGCCAGGAACGAGAAGGGCTCCCGGAAGGCGGTCGCCATGCCGACCGCCAGGCACAGCGCGCTCGCCCCGAAGAGGTGACGTCGGATGACCGGCGGTGCCGATCCCGAGAGGAAGAACAGGCCGGGCACATCGACGGCGTCGCCCTCGGTCGTGCGCACCGCACCCCGTACCAGGGCCACGATCCACACCGGGATCGAGATGCCGAACAGCACCAGCGACGTGACGACCGCGGGTCGGCCGAAGCCGTTCACACCGGACCCGGCCGGGATGGCCACCGCGCAGAAGACCGCGGTGGCCGTCCACGACGCCGCCACGATGCCGCGACCGCGGCGAGCAGCGTCGGGTGGGAGCACCACCGTGGGCCGCGACGCGAGCAGCGGCGGGGGCGGCGGGGGCGCAGGGCGAGTTCGGCGAGTGCCGGCGACGCTCCCGGGAGCGGGGCGGGCCGGACGGGCCGGGCGGGCCGGACGGGCGGGACCCGGCGGCGGCGTGCCCGTCGACGGCGTGCCCGTCGGGTCCTCGGGCGAGCGCTCGTTCATCGGACGGTCGCCCCGGCGGACATCGGCCCGTCGGTCCCGCTCGGAGCCGGCAGCTTCAGGACCCGGCGCACGATGCGCTGGCGGACCGACCACGGGACGATGCCCCGCATGGCCCAGGCGACACGACCGTCACGGCCGACCGGGGTCCGAAAGCGCGGCCGATCGGCGTCGAGGAGATCGGCGACGGCCACGGCCACCTCGGTCGGATCGCCGGCCTGGCGCTTGACCGTGATGTCGACATGACGCTCCACGGCGTCGACGACCCCGGCGTAGGCCGTGTCGGCGGGCCGGTGGCGGGGCGAGCGCTCGAAGATCTCCGACCGGTAGGGCCCGGGCTCAACCATGCACAGATCGATCCCGACGCTGGCCAACTCGACCACCACCGACTCGGCCCATCCTTCGAGGGCCCACTTGGTCGACGCGTACAGCGACAGGGCCGGGTTGCCGAGCGCCCCCGCACTGCTCGAGATCACGACGATCCGGCCGTGGCCCCGGGCCCGCATGACGGGGAGCACCCGCCGGGTCAGCGCGAAGACGCCGAAGACGTTCGTCTCGAACACCTCACGGGCCGCGGCATCGGGCACGTCCTCGAAGGCGCCGCCGACGGCGATCCCGGCGTTGTGCACGACGGCGTCGAGACGGCCCCCGGTCAGCAGGCAGACCTCGGTCACGGCAGCGTCGATCGAGGCGGCGTCGCGAACGTCGAGCCGCACGGGGACGAGCGGCGTCTCGGCTCGCAGCGTCTCCGCGGCAGCGTCGGTGCGCACGCCGGCGAACACCGTCGATCCGCGACGGGCGACCTCGAGCGCGATAGCCCGACCGAGCCCTCGCGACGCTCCGGAGATCAGCACCGACCGCATCGACTCAGGCTAAGCGGCCCGCCCGGGCGACCGGCGATCCGCCCCGGGCGCCGAGGCGTCCCGCCGCTCGCTCCGACGGCACCCGACGGACCGGGCCCGGGCGGAGGCCCGGGCTTCAGGCCAGCGCCGAGAGATCGCCGCTGACCAAGGGGGTGAGTCGCTCGGCGAGACGGTCGTACGAGAACGTCGTCTCGGCCCGCTGACGCGCCGCGGCGCCCATCCGCACCCTGAGCGAGGGGTCACCGAGGAGCACGCCGAGCGCGTCGCGTACGGCGCCGGGATCCCCGGGGTCGACGACGAATCCCGTCTCGCCGTCGACGACGGCCTCGGCGGTGCCGCCTGAGCGACCCGCGACCGACGCCAGACCCGCGGCCGCCGCTTCGAGGAACACGATCCCGAAGCCCTCCTGCTCGAGCCCCCGCCAGCGGTCGCGACAGGGCATGGCGAACACGTCGCCTCCCGCGTACACCGAAGGGAGATCGGCGTCCGAGACCCGTCCGAGCAACCGGGCCCGGTGCTCGAGCCCGCGCGCCCGGATCCGGGCCGCCAGACGGGCGCGATCGCGCCCGGCCCCGGCGACGACGAGGCCGACCTCGTCGTCGAGCGCCGCCACGGCGTCGATCAGCACGTCGAAACCCTTGCGGGTGACGAGCCGGCTGACCCCCACCACGATCGGTCGGTCGGGCCACCACCCCAATCGCTGGCGCAGTCCCCACCGGGCCGCATCGCTCGGCAGAGCAAAGCGCGTGGCGTCGACCCCGGGTGGGATGACCAGGCTCGGCAGCCGGCGACCGACCAGCCGCGCCGCCTCGGCCGCCGGATAGCCCCCGGCCGCAAGGATCCCGGCCGCCCCGTCGAGGACCCGCCGCAGGGCGCCGGCGCTTCCCGGGAGCCGGGCCGGGACCGTCACCTCGGAGCCGTGCAGGACCACGACGTACGGGGCTGATCGCAACCTCGGCCCGACGATCCCGAGCGGCAGCCCCGGATCGAGGATCACCACGTCGGCGCCCACCTCCCGAGCGAGCGCGTCGATGCGCTGCACGAGGTCGCGGGTGGGTAGGAGCCACCACTCGCGGGCTCGCTCGATACGGAAGGCCTGCCGGGCATCCCACGCCCGATCACCCGGGTACCGGCTGGTGAGCACCGTGACCTGGTCGGGCGGGAGACGGCGCCACAGCTCCCAGAGGTACGACTGGATGCCGCCGACCTTGGGCGGGAAGTCGTTCGTGACCAGCAGGGACGGCACGTGTCGGATCCTACGGGGGCCCCGCCGGCCGCCCCGATCCGACCGTCGGCCGGGCGAACCTGTCGTACCCCCCTGTCATGCTGGCGATGCCGGGGCGGGCCGACGCCCCGACCCGAGGAGGAACCCGTGCTCACCATCGACTGCAACGACTGCACCCTGACCCACACCGACGCCTGCGACGACTGCCTCGTCAGCTTCATCGTGAACCGCGAGCCCGGGCAGGCGGTCGTGATCGACGTCATGGAGGAGCGGGCCATTCGGCTGCTCGGGCAGGCCGGCCTCATCGGCCCCCTTCGCCATCAGCAGAAGATCAGCGCCGGCTGAGCCCACCTTCCCGCCATCTTCCGCCACGTTCGATCGTCTGACGGCCGCTCGACGTGCATGCGACAATGACGCCATGACGACCACCGAGCCCACGACCGAGACGGCACGTTTCACGCGCATGGACGAGTCGACCGCCGAGCAGTGGGCCGAGATCGGCCGCCAGACCTTCGGCCACCAGGCCCGTGTGGCCGAGAAGGTGCTCGAGCTTCTCGCCGAGCTGGCCACGATCACCGACGGCTTCGCGGTCGATCAGCTCACCCACTGCCTGCAGACGGCCACCCGGGCCGAGCGGGGCGGCGCCAGCACCGAGATGATCGTGGCGTCCTTGCTCCACGACGTCGGCAAGATCGTTGCCGTCGTCAACCATCCGGCGATCGCCGCCGAGATCCTCAAGCCCTACGTCAGCGACGACGTGTACTGGCTGATCCAGGTCCATCAGGACTTCCAGGGTCAGCACTACTACGAGCACTTCGGCATGGACCCGGCGGCTCGGGAGCGGCACCGGGGCCATCGCGGGTTCGAGCTCGCCCAACGCTTCGCCGACGAGTGGGACCAGACCAGCTTCGATCCGAGCTACGACACGTTGCCGCTCGAGCACTTCGCGCCACTCGTCCACGAGCTCTTCGCGACGCCCATACGGCTCGCCGCTGAGGGTCAGCGCCTCACGACGTCAGCGAACGTCTCGACCGAGATCGCCAGCGCGCCCACGGCTGCCACGCGCTGACGCAGCTCCTTGTCTGACGTCACCGCCAACACGGGCGTCCTCAGCGCCGTGCCGGCGATCTCTCGCACGATCACGTCATCGGCAGTCTCGTCGCCCAACGAGAACACGACCCTGATCCCGGTCCGGCGTCCCGGCCGTGCCCCGGCCGATCCGGGCGATCCGGGCGAGTCGAAATCGGTGCCGTCGAAAACGATCGTCACCGGGCTGCGGGTCCGCACCGCCAACGCCGTCGACAGCACGATGAGCCGTTCGCGCTGGACGAGCGCCGGCTCACCGGGCCACTCCCGCATCGCGACGTTGTACCCGTCGATCACCACGGCGACGCCCGCTCCCGACAACGCGGCCGCGACGGCCGCCGGCGTGTCGGCCAGCATGCCCGGCGGGATGGGGACGGGTGCCCGGCGGCGGCTCCCCGCGGCGACGCCCGGTCGCGGCGTGCTCTCCTGCACAGGCTCCGGCACGGGCTCCTGCTCGCGCTCGCGCGCCCCTGGGGCGACCGGAGGTACAGCTCCCTTGGTCTCCGCCGGCGGAGCCGAGGGCACCTCCGGCGGCCGGACGGGGCGTGTCGCTGAGGTTTCGAGCACGATGCCCATCCGGGCCGCGTCGTCACGAGCGCTCTGGGTGATGGTCGCGAGTCGCTCGGCCAGTGCCTCGGCAGCCTGCGCCGCGTGGTGCAGCGCGCGGAGATCGGGGTACCGGAGCCCCGTTCCCGGCGCCGCCGACCGCTCCAGCGCCCGCCTGGTCTCGGCCAGCGCAGCCACGGTGGAGTCGAGCTCGGCGCGGGTCTGTCGCTGCACATCCTCGGCTGCCCGGGTCCTGCCGGCCTCGTGCTGGGCACGATGTTCCGACGACCGACCCGCCTCGGCGAGCCGCTCGATCTCCCGCTCCAGGTCGCTGACGCGGACCTGTGCCGTCGCGATGTCGGCCTTCGCCTGCTCCTCGCGTCCTCGGCGCGAGCGGCGCTCGTCCCGCAGCGCCGTGTCGATTCGGCCGATCTCGGCGGTCAGCTCGAGCTTGGCCGATTCGGCCCGCTGCAGCGCGACCTCCAGCGACGAGGCCCGGGCCCGCAGCGCGGCTCGATCGTCGTCGTCGGCCTTGCGATGACGGGTGGAGTCGGCCAGCCCCACCAGCACGCCGAGCACGAACTCGAACCCTTCAGGCTGCGCTGCGACGAGGTAGGAAGCCAACAGGGGGAGCTCGCCGCGATCGGCGATCTGGGCCAGCTCGACCGTCGATGTCGTGAGCGGCGCGCCGCCGAGCGTCTCGACGAGCTGCACGACCTCGGGCGAGGCGAGGAAGCTTTCGATCACCCGCTCGGCCCACTCGGGCTCGTGTTCGAGCGACCGGAAGAGCTGCGCCCGAGCCGCCGAACGCATCAAGCCCCGACGATCGAACCCGAGGAGCCGACGGACACCGAGGGGCGCGTCCTCGGGCTCGAGCTCGCGCAGCGTCCGGGCCGCGGCGTCGAGCAGCGGGACGAGCATCGGCTCGGGAAGCGCCGAGGCCAAGGCCGACGGGATCAACGCCATGATGCCCACAGCATGCCCGGCCCCGAGCTGACTCGTACACTGCAAAGCAGTCCTTCGCAGCGCGTCGCGCACCAGGAGCACTCCATGCAGGCACGGTACGAGGAGCTGACGCTCGACACGCAGGGTGATGGCGACATCATCGACGTCACCGGATATGCGCAGAAGGTGATCGACAACGCCGGTCTGCGCGAGGGCCTGTGCACCGTGTTCGTCGCCCACTCGACGTGCGGGGTGACGACGATCGAGCTCGAGCCCGGCTGCGCCGCCGACCTCGCCACGGCCTTCGAGGGCATCGCTCCCCAACACCAGCGATACGAGCACAACGAACGCAACGACGACACCAACGGCCACAGCCACGCGCGGGCGGCCTTCGTCGGGCCTTCGGTGACGGTGCCGTTCCAGACGGGCGAGCTGATGCTCGGCACGTGGCAGAAGGTCGTGCTCATCGACTTCGACGACCGTCCCAGAGCCCGCCGCCTGATCGTCCAGCTGATGGGAATCTGAGCCAGCTCACCCGTCGGCCGGCTGGTCCGACCGGACACCGGCCACGGCTTCGATCGCCGGACCCGCGGCCGAGCACCAACGGCAGCTGACCGCTTCGACGACCGCGTCGAGGACGTCTTCGTCCTCGACGCGTAGCTCCCCGGCCAGCGAGAAATGGTGGAACGCGCGCGTTCGCCGCGTGGTCACGACATCGAAGCGCGTCAGGTTCCCGCAGGCGGTGCAGTGATACCTCGTCGGCGGCTGGGCCACGTCCCGAGTCTACGAGGCCGTCTCACGGCATCCAGGTCGACTGTCGCCGACTCCCCCGTGACTGTCGTACCCCCCGTGTACGGTGTCGACGAACGTACGTTCGGAGGGGATGCCCGTGACTTCACACCTGATCGGCATGGCCGAGGTGGCCGGCATGGCCGGCAGTGCTGGCAGTGCTGCGGCGACCCGACGAATTCCCGAGATGGCTCGCTCGGTGCGAATGCCGACGCAGCGCTCGTTCGACGACATGGGGGCGCCGCTGGTCGGGGTGACGTTCGTGGTCTTCGATCTCGAGACCACCGGGGCCACGCCAGCGGGATCGGAGATCACCGAGATCGGAGCCGTCAAGGTTCGCGGCGGAGTCTGCCTCGGCACCTTCCAGACGCTCGTGAATCCGGGGTTGGCCATCCCTCCGATGATCACGATGCTCACCGGGATCACCGATGCGCTCGTGGCCCCCGCCCCGACGATCGCCAACGTGCTCCCCACCTTCTTGGAGTTCGTCGGCGACGCCGTCCTCGTGGGCCACAACGTGAGCTTCGACATCGGCTTCACCGACGCCGCCCTCGTGCGCACGGGTCGGCCCCGGCTCGGCAACCTCCGGGTCGACACGCTGGCCCTCGCTCGCCGGCTCGTGCTCGACGAGGTGCCCAATCTCAAGCTGGCCACGCTCGCCCGCCATCTCCGTGCGGCCCACACGCCCAGTCATCGGGCGCTCGACGATGCGCTGGCCACGGCCGACGTGCTGCATGCGCTGCTCGAACGGGCCGGCTCCTTCGGGATCACCGCGCTCGACGACCTGCTGGCTCTGCCATCGCTCAACGGATCACCGGCCGTGGCCAAGCTGGCACTCACGCGCGATCTGCCGCGCCGGCCCGGTGTGTACCTGTTCCGGAACGCGCAGGGCCAGGTGGCGTACGTGGGCAAGGCCACGAACCTGCGGGCACGGGTCCGGTCGTACTTCTCGTCCGAGACCCGCCGCAAGATCCCACAACTGCTGCGCGAGACCACCCGGATCGATCACATCGAGACGTCCACCGTGCTCGAGGCCGAAGTCCACGAGCTTCGGCTGATCCGCGAGCACCAGCCGCACTACAACCGCCGCTCCAAGCACTGGCGTTCCAGCACGTACCTCAAGCTGACGACCCACGAGCGCTTCCCGCGCCTCACGGTGGTCAAGGCCGTACGCGACGACGGCGTCTACCTCGGCCCGTTCCCGTCGAGCGGCGCCGCCCAGACCGTCCGTGAGGCGATCGAGACGGCGCTCCCGCTGCGGCGGTGCGGGCGCCCGGTGGGCCGTCGAGCCGTCCCCGGCGACGGTGTGAGCTGCCCGGCGTTCGCCTGCGTTCCCGGCCAGCTCGGAACTGCCGCGTGTCCGTGCAGCGGGCTCACCGACCCGGGCGAGTACGCGTCGATCGCGTCGATCGCGACCCGAGCCCTCACCGACGAGCCCATGCTCGTGCTCGAGCCTCTCGCGGCCCGGATGCGGTCCCTGGCGAGCCAGGCCCGGTTCGAGGAGGCCGCGATCACTCGCGACCGTCTCGTCGCTCTGGCTCGGGCGCTCCGGGTCCGCAGGGAGGTCGACGCCGTCCGCCACGCCGGGCGGATGATCGTGCACGCCCGCTCACCCGACGGCGCGCTCGTGCACCGGATCGTCGTCGAGCACGGCCATCTCGTCGAGGTGCAGACGCGATCCCGGGGGCCACGCCCCGCCGCGACACGCGCCGAGCCGGCCCGTGCGCAGCTCACGCTCGAGATCGCGGCCGAGGTTCGGGCTGAGCCGCCTCGGCCGGCGCCCCACCTCTCGCGGCCCCCTGCTCGGGACGAGCTCGACGAGTTGCTCATCGTGACCCGGTGGATGCACCGGGAGATCGGCGAGGGACGGGCGCGGCTGGTCAGCGCCGAGCACGGGCTGGCCAGCCCACTCCCTCGGATCGACTCGTTCGAGGCCCGACCACGACCGCGCGGCCACCGGTGAACCGCCGCTCGGCGGTGGTCGGCGTCAGCGGTGGTCGGCGTCACTGGCTGTCGGAGCTCAGCCGGACGAGGTCACCCGACGGAGCGACGCGACGGCACGAAGCGGCTGGCCCCTTCGATCATCAGATGCGCCAAGGTCGCGCTCACGATCGCCCACGGTGGAACGATCACCAGAGGGAGCTCCCACTTCTTGAAACCCTGCCCGCCGATCACGTTGAGCGCCCCGTCGAACGTGATGATGTCGAGACGCCGCGCCGGGATGAGCACCAACACCGCGCCGATGGCCAACGCGACGATCCACAACAACACCCGCACCGCCCAGTGCACCGGGACGGGAACCGTCATGGGCATCGACGATCCGTCGGCGGCGGCGGCGGCTGGCGTGGCGGCGCTCGTGACGCCGTTCGAGGACTGCGTCGACGCTCGCGGCCCTCCCCGCTGCTCGCCTCTCGGGGATTGCGGGATCGGGGCAGGTTGCCCGATCACGATGGGACCCGAGCCCGAGCCGACGGGTCCGGGCATGACCGTCGCCCCCGATCGAGCCACCGACGTCCGGAGACCAGGAGGACTGGGCTCGGTGCGGTGTTCAGGAACCAACGCCGCGGGCGATGGCGCGGCAAACACCGATGGGGCGGGGGAAGGGGACGAGACGCCAGCGCGGCCACCCGCACCGGCCGACACGGCCGAGGGTTCCTGCGCGGATCGTGCTTCGGCCGGCAGTTGGCCGTCGATCACCAGATCGCCGCGCCGATTGCGCAGCGCCTCGGGAACCTTGAGGTTGCGAGCACACGACTGGCAGCGGAACGTCGCCGCGTCGGGAACGATGTCGAGGGGATGACGATGCCCGCACGACGGGCACTGGAGCGCGGCCGCCATCAGTGGGCACCTTCGCCGAGCGCCGCAGCCGCGCCGCTCACCTTCACGAGCCGCTCGAGCGCGGAGGCCGCCGAGCCGTCGGCCAGCGAGCTGCGAGCGAGCTCGTACCCGTCGCCCACGCTGGAGACGCGTCCGGCCACGAGCAGCGCCGCAGCGGCATTGAGCGCCACCACGTCGTGCACCGGTCCCCGCTCGCCATCGAGGACCCTCCGGGCGATGGCCGTGTTCGCGCCCACGTCGCCTCCCTGGAGCGCGCCGAGATCGACCCGGGGGATGCCGAGGTCTTCCAAAGGATCGAAGGCCCACGATCTCACGTCGCCACCGTCGATCTCGTAGACCGTCGACGGTCCTGTGGTGGTGAGCTCGTCGAGACCGTCGTGGCCGTGGAACACCCAGGCCTTGATGGCACCCCGGGCCTGCAACACACCCGCGACCCGTTCGGCCATGGCCCCGTCGGACACCCCGACGGTCTGTCGTCGGACACCGACGGGGTTGGCCAGTGGACCCAGGAAGTTGAACGTCGTCGACACGCCGATGGCCCGCCGGGTCGGCCCGGCGTGGCGCAAGGCGGCGTGGAAGCGCGGCGCGAGGCAAAAACCGAAGCTCGCCTCCGAGAGGCACCGGGCGACTCCGACAGGCCCGAGGTCGATCGTGACCCCGAGGGCTTCGAGCAGGTCGGCGGATCCGCACTGCGACGATGCCGAGCGGTTGCCGTGCTTGGCCACGCCGACGCCGGCCCCGGCCACCACGCATGCGGCCAGCGTCGAGACGTTCACCGATCCCGACCGGTCGCCACCCGTGCCACAGGTGTCGACGAGTGCGTCGACGTCGAGTTCGTCGGTGGGGACGCGTTCGGCGAAACGCATCAACGTGTCGACCAGGGCTGTCATCTCGACGACGGTCTCACCCTTGGACCGGAGCGCCACGGCAAAGGCGGCGATCTGTGCATCGAGCGCGTTCCCCCCCAGGATCTCGGCCAACGCCCAACTGGCCGCCGCAGCGGTGAGGTTCTCGCGACGCATCAACGGTCCGACGACGTCGGGCCAGGAATGGTTCCCTTCGGGTCCTTCGGTCACCTGATGCTCGCCCCACCCGATCGCCGTCGACACTGCATCACTGCGCACCACAGAGTGCAGGCGGCTCGCTGCACCGCCAGCCCGTCACGCCCGTCGAACTCGGACGGGATGAAGAGATGCGTGTGTGCGCGCTCGCCGCTCCAGGCTAGCTGGCGACCGGCGGGCGACATCGGCAGCCGGGCGCGTCGATGCCCCTGCGAGCGTCGACGGGGGCATCTCGTGTGCGATTCAGCCGGCCCGGGAGGTCCGGGCCTGTCGGCCTGGCGGGCCGGAGCCTGTGCCCGGCACCACCGGCTCGATGTCAGGCACTGCGGCGGCGACGGCGGATGATGCGGCGACGCTCCCGAGCGGTGAGACCACCCCAGACGCCCCACTTCTCACGAACGGCGATGGCGTGCTCGAGGCACACCTCGGCGACCGGGCACGATGCACAGATCTGCTTGGCGATCTCGGCGCCGGCTTCGTCTTCCTCGTCGGGATAGAAGATCTCAGGGTCGACCCCGAGGCACCGGGCCTGTTGTTTCCACGTCAATGTCACGGTCGTGTTCATCGGGGTGAACCCCTTCTGCCCGAGGGGGGCGTGGCACGCACACTGGACTGGAAATGCGAACGAGGTATCGGCCCAAAATGACCATGACTTGAGCCAAATGTGGACAATTCCCACGAACCCCTCGGAATCTCCACCTCTGGATCATGGCGGTCGAAGGTGAACCGAAGGCGGCGCGCAGACGGCCAGGCTCCAGGTCCATCGGCCGATCGGCGGTCGATCCTTGACGAGTCGACCGAGCCCAGCACGGCACGACTCGGGCATGTCTGACGATCGAGCTCTCGGACACGATCCCTCGCCATCCCACGGTATCTGGCACGCTTGGCGGTGATGGCGCGCCCGTTCGGGGAGTTGGAGATTCGCTGGCCCGCCGTGATACGCGGCGTTGGCACCGGCCTCGCTGGGATCGTGCCGCTCGGCGTGCTCGGAGCTCTCGTCGACGACCCGTCGAACACCGACGGCGGGTGGCGCATCCTCATCTTCTTCGGCGTGCTGGTGGCGCTGTTCATGGCCGGGCAGGCGGCGGGCCTCAGGGCCCCCGAGACCCCGCTCGCCCACGGCGCGCTGGCCGGGCTCGGGTCGATGGGGACGTGGGCGACGCTCCGGGCGATCGTCGGGCTGATCGCCAACGGTGAGGTCGGGTACCGAGCGTGGTCCCTCGCCTCGTTCGCGCTCTACGGGATCGGGCTGGGCATCGTCGGCGCCATCGCCGGGGCCCGCAAGGCGTTCCGGGCGCCACCCCGCTCCGGCTGATCCCCGGTTGCCCGTGGCCGCGTGCGAGGATGCGGGCGGTGGTGAGTCGGCCAGGCGGCCGCGTACCGGCTTGACCGGTCCGAGGAACGTCCGGACTCCACAGGGCAGGATGCTGGGTAACACCCAGTCGGGGCGACCCGCAGGACAGTGCCACAGAGAACAGACCGCCGATGGCGGGCGCCGGACGGGCAACCGTCAGGCGGCTGCACAGGTGAGGGTGAAACGGTGCGGTAAGAGCGCACCAGCGCCCGGGGTGACCCGGGCGGCTCGGCAAACCCCATCCGGAGCAAGGTCAGACAGGGGGACGGGCGGCCCGCCCACGCCAGCGGCTCCGGCCAATGGCACCAACCCCGGGTAGACCGCTGGAGCCGTCGGGCAACCGCCGGCCGAGATGGATGGCCGCCTCGGGTGAGCGATCACCCGAACAGAATCCGGCGTACAGGCCGACTCACCACCACCACCTCGTCATTCTCGCCGAAATGTAGCTCTGACCAGCGAGTTTATTGTCCGTCATGACGCGCCCTCGACCGCCCTCGACCGCCATTCTGAGGACTTTTTGAGGACCGCTGAGGACTGATTGAGGACCGGAGCCCAAGAATTGGGCTTACCGCGCCGGCCCACGATCGGCTTCGGGAGGGCGTTGGTCAACGCAACGCTCAGGGAGCTGGTTGATTGCACTGAGATCCCATCGACCGAGCGGCGCTGCCGAACAGGGCCAGGTCTGACGACCCGGTCCTGTTCTCTCGGCTACTGCTTCGCGTAGTCGGTGAAGCCCTGCCAGTCGATGACGACGCATGGCTCGTCACCGACGATCCAGGCATCGTGCCCGGGCGGGATGACCGAGAAGTCACCGGGACCGAACTCCATCTCCTCGCCGTCGTCCATGACGACATTCATCCGACCCGAGATGAAGTAGCCGACGTGGGCAGCCTGACAGCTGTCGGTCTTGGCGATCGGCTTGACGTGCTCCGACCACTTCCAACCGGGCTCGAACGTCGCCCTCCCCACGCCTCCGGAGTCGAGGTTCACGAACTCCAGCTTGCCCTTGCCAGCCTCGAACGGACGGGTTTCCTCGGGAGAGTTCAAGCTCTTGCGGATCATTCCAGCCATGGGACGCCTCCTGTGAACGGGTCCTGACCAGTATCGCCCGCTCTCGCTGGCCGCGCACGGGTTTTCTTCAGACGCTCGTCCGGACGATCCTGCCGGCCCGGATGGCGTCGAGCAGCTCACGCGCCGAGTCGGCGCCGAAGTCGGCGAGCTCGGTGACGGTCATCGCCGCGACCCGGGTCGCGTGCTGCGCAGCGAGGGTTGGGTCGAGCTCAGCGGCGATCCGCGACCGGGCCTGAGCGAGGGGCTCGACCAGCTCGGGGAACCCCGTGAAACCCTCGGGGATCGTGGCAAAGCAGCCGCAGGCGATGTCGAGGCGGCCGTGGTCGGCGGCGATGAGCCCGACGATCGGCAGGTGGAGCCACAGTCCCCAGAGGTTGCCCAGTCGTCGCAGGTGGCCGAAGTACTCGGCCGGAGTGAGCAGCGCGTCCTCCGCCAATCCTTGCCTGTAGGACACCCGGATCGAGGCGTCAATCGCGCCGATCACGTAGTCGCTTCCCGTCGTGCGAGCCGTGGTGAAGATCTCGGCGGCCAGCGTGCGCAGGGGAACGCGATCGCGCTCGAAGACGATCAGCGCCAGCCAGGCTGACGCCCAGGCGATGATCGACGGTGATCCCACGGTCCGGGCGCGTGCGAGCGCCTGCGCTCCCAGTGCCTCGGCTTCAGCGGTGTGACTATCGTCGAGGCCCAGCGCGAAGACCAGGTTGGCCTCGATCTGGGCGACGATCCCCGGGTCACTTGCATCGAGAGCGCGTTCGAGAGCGGTCCGCCAGGCCTCGACTCCCTCGGAAACCCTCCCGGTCATGAGCGCCACCGAACCGAGAGCGGTCCAAGGCTCGTGGCTGGGTAGGGCGGTGCCGGCGCACTCGGCGGCGATGCCCCGGCGAGCGAGCTCGTCGATTGATCCCATGTCACCGCCGGTCATGATCAGGCCGATGGCGGCCAGACCACAGACTCGTGCCGCTTCGGGATGCTCGTCGGCGCCAGCGAGACCGAGCGCCTGCTGGCACCAGTCGTGGATACCGAAGGTGTGACGGGTCCAGGTGAAGAACTCCAACGCGGCGCACAGGCGCATGGCCCGGTCGGTGTCGGCGGTGTCGACGGCGAGCTCGAAGCCCGCGTCGGCGGCGCGGGCCCGATCGACGAACAGCTCGACCGCGGCCGACTGCGGGAGATCGCCGAGCGGGGTGTCGATCGACGGCGTCGGCAGCGTCCGCACGGCAACGAGCCGCTCCCCGGGAACGCCGAGGCCCTCCCGACTCGTGGCAAGGATGCGGGTCGTCGCGCACGCTCGCATGATGGGCTCGACCACGGCGGCGACCGCGTCGAGGAGATGCTCGCAGTTGTCGATCACCAGGAGGGCGCCCCGGGCCGCGAGGTACTCGACGAGGCTCTCGGTGACCGTCATGGCCTCGCGCTGGCGCACGCCCAGGGTCGAGAGGATCACCTGACCCACGACATCGGGAT